>NZ_JBSFYW010000033.1:0-100691 GCF_053599975.1 Streptomyces sp. NPDC005141
AGCTTGAACTTGTCGATCGTGATGACCCACGCGGCAAGGAGACCGGCCGCACCCGTGATCACCAGCAGCAGGGCGAGGGCACGGCTGCCGCCGGCGGTGCGCCCGTGGGCACCGCTGCCGCCGCTCACCCCCCGTCCCGCGGCGGCCGTCATCAGCCGCGCAGGCTGCGCGCGGGCAGCAGCACGTGCGCCGCGCTGAGCAGGGTCTCCTCGTCGCCGGCGAAGGCCGTCAGGCTCTCCGGCGCGACGGGCTTGCCCGGCTCGGCCACGGGCCAGGCGCGAGTGGCGAACAGGAAGTAGGCGTAGCCGCGTTCACCCACCGCGGCGAGCCACTCCGGCGGAGCGATGCACTGGGCGTTGAGGTGCGGCATCGTGACGACGGCCTGACCGGCCTCGACGAGCAGGCTGAGCGGCAGGCTCGGCTGCCGGGAGGCGTCGATGAGCGTGTCGCCCACGGGCAGTCCGTTGTCGATCAGCAGCTGCCGGATGGCGGCCGCGGATCCTTCCGGGCCGCCTTCGCCGTCGCCCAGGGAATAGGCGAGGAGATAGGGCATGTCGCCGTCGGGGGCTTCACCGCTGAAAGCCATCACGGCGAGCGTGCCGAGGTCGGCGTCCCGCATTTCGCTTGAGGTTGAGGTCACCGCGGAACCCTATCGACGCACCCGTTCGGGTACGGCGCCAATCTCACCCGCCCGGGCGATGACCGGGCGGGTGACCACACGAACGAGGGACGCGGCTCGAACAGCGCGAGGGCCGATTCCGCGGGTGCGGAATCGGCCCTTTCGCCACATCGGCGTACGACGTCAGTCGTTGAAGCAGGCGTTGTCGAATGCAGGGTTGAGCGCGCCGATGACGGAGGCCGTGTTGCCGCAGAGATTGACCGGAACGTGCACGGGGACCTGAATGACGTTTCCGGAGGCGACGCCCGGGGACTTGATTGCGGCGCCCTCGGCACCGGCGTCCGCGACGGCGCTGCCCGCGGCGGCACCCGCGGCCATTCCGGCGGTGGCGAAAATAAGTGCGGCCTTCTTGGTGGTGTTCATTGTCAGCCTTTTCCTCGGAGGTTTTGTTCAGAGCCTAGGTAAATGCCCGCAAGGGATACGGAAAGACACGCATCGAAAGAATACGACTAGCCCTGAAGGGGAAGCCCGCCGAGGAACTGCGCGGGGCCGCCGGCCGTGTTGAGCACCTTCGTCGTGTCGCTCACGGCGCCGAGCAGGGAATTCTTGTTCTCGGTGTCGAGCGCGTTCGACTGGTGCTGCAGGGGCATCACGTCCTGCGCGCTGAGCGAACGCTGGCTGGTGAGGGTCTCCAGGGCGCCGTTGAGGCTGGAGGGCGTGGGGTCGGTGGCTCCGGCCGCGAACGCGGGCGCGGCGGCACCGGCGACGGCCAGGGAGCCGGCGACCACAGCGGCGGCCTTGAGAAACTTCATCGTGTTCCTTTCTTCGGCGACTCATGTCACCCGGGGGAATTTCTCTTTGCGCTGACTAACGAGCCCCGAACGCGAGGGAAACTCCGCGTGCAGAGGTTTCCTGCACCCCACCCGAATGAACGGTGTGGCGCATCCTCATCCGAGCCCCGGGCGGTATCCGGCGTCAGGACACCGACCCATGTCCGCCAGGGACTGGACCCGCGCCAGAAGCGGGGCAACGCGAACCGGCCGCCCTCCCTTTCGGGAGCACGGCCGGCAGAAGGATCCGCGCTGACGTCAGTCGTTGAAGCAGGTGTTGCCGAACGCGGGGTTCAGCAGACCGATGAAGTTCACGGTGTTGCCGCAGACGTTGACCGGAGCGTGAACGGGAACCTGCAGGACGTTGCCCGACAGGACGCCCGGGGAGTGGGCGGCCGCGCCGTGCGCGTCGCTGTCGGCGGCGGCGATGCCGGCGGTGCCGGCCACAGCGGCAGCGGCAACGGAGGTCAGGGCCATGCCCTTAGCGATACGCGACATGGAGAAGTGCTCCTTGGAAGTCGACACAGCATCCGGGCGGGATGCCCGGCTCTGGATTCAACGCACGGCACCCACACGGGTTGTGCCTCCAAAGGGGTGATCTCGCAAGCGGTCGAGCTTCACGATTCCGACACACATAGCGACTTTCACTCATAAATACGGACAGCGGCTAGAGTCGGGCACCTCAGGGGGCGCCTGGAAGCAGGCGCCGACCGGCGTCGGAAGCGGACGGGGAGCCGGCGCACACCCATCTGATCCGCAGATCTCCGTCCGTCCGCTGGTCCAGAACCTTTTCCCCCGAAAGGGCACCGCCGGTCATGCGTAATTCCCCGGGCCTGCTGCTGCGCCACACGATCGTGGGCTGCACCGTCCTCGCCGCCTTCTGGGCACCGGGCGGCCCCGCGACCGCGGCGGTGCCCGCTACGGCGGCGCCCTCCCCGAAGGCACCCACCGCCGAGGCTGAGAGGCCGGCGTTCACGCAGCGGTACCGCGCCCTCCAGCACGGCGGAATCGTGCGGGCCGCGAACTCCTCGATCAGCTGTCGGAGTTCCTCGACGTCCACCCGGCCCCGCGGCCCCGTGAGAGCGGCCGGGACCGCCCGCGCCACGGCGCTCACCTGCCCCGGGGCGCGCGAGGGCGGACCGGCCGCGAACGGCGACTTCGACATGCTCTACATCGATGTCGACAACGACCCGAACACCTACAACTCCAGCCGCGCGGAGATCCGTCTGCCCAAGGGCGCGCGCGTCACGTACGCGCGGCTGTACTGGGGCGGCAACCTCCGCGTCGGCGAGCAGAAGCCGCCGAAGGCCAATGGAAGGGTGCTGATCGCCGAGCCCGGCGGCGCGTACAAGGATCTGCTCGCGGACAGTGTGGTCGGGCACCGGGTGGCACAGGGGGCCGACGCGTTCCAGGCTTCGGCGGACGTCACCAAGCTGGTGCGGGCGAACGGTTCGGGGCTCTACACGGTGGCCCAGGTCAATGTGGCGAAGGGCCGGTCGGCCGCCGGGGCGTGGGGCGGCTGGACGCTGATGGTGGCGTACGCGAAGAAGGCCGAGCCGCTCAGGCATCTGGCGATCTGGGACGGCTTCGAGGCGCTCGGCCCGCGCGAGGGGCACGTCGTCCCGCTCGGCCCGCTGACCCTCCCGCAGACCGTGAAGGGCCGGGTGGGCCTGGTCGCGTACAACGGCGACCGCGGAAGCAAGGGCGACTCACTGGCCGTCTCGACGGGCTCCGGCGCGCCGACCCTACTGGGCGACTCCGCCAACCCCCGGGACGACGTACTGAATTCGACCATCGGCGGGCCCGGACCCGCCGCAATCAAACGGGTGCCCGCTTACTCGAACACGCTCGGTTACGACTCTGACGTCCTCGAATTTGGCAAGGGCATCCGTCGCAGGGGTGACCAGTTGGCCTTCCGGATCGTTTCGCAGCGGGACGCGGCCTGGGTCGGAGCACTGTTCGCCGCCGTCGACGCGAAGCAGTGACGCGCGCCCCGGCGCGCCGCCCGTGAGCAAGGAACCGCGCATGCATCTGCCAACAGACCCTCCGCCGCGGGTCCTTCATGTCACGCAGCCGGTCGACGGCGGCGTCGCCCGGGTGGTCACCGACCTCATCAGGGCCCAACTCGCCGCCGGAACGCGGGTGACTCTCGCCTGCCCGGACGGCAACGACTTCGCCCGCGAGGTGCGGGCGCTCGGCGCGGACGTACGGCCCTGGCACGCGACGCGGGCGCCGGGGCCGCAGCTGGCTCAGGAGGTGAGGCGGCTCGGCCGGGTCGTGGCACGGGTGCGGCCCGATGTGGTGCACGCGCACAGCGCCAAGGCGGGGCTGGCGGCCCGGCTGGCGCTGCGCGGACGGGTGCCGACGGTGTTCCAGCCGCACGCCTGGTCGTTCGAGGCCGTCGACGGTGCCGCCGCGGCGCTCGCGCTGCGGTGGGAGCGATGGGGGGCCCGTTGGGCGTCCCGGCTGGTGTGTGTGAGTGAAGCGGAGCGCACGACCGGCGTACGCGCCGGAATCCGCGCCCCCTGGCAGGTGATCCCCAACGGCGTCGACCCGGAGCGCTTCCACCCCGCGTCGGTGGACACCGTACGAGCCGGGATTCCGCTGCTCGGAGGAGTCGGTCCGGCGGCTCCGCTGGTGGTGTGCGTGGGGCGGCTGTGCCGGCAGAAGGGGCAGGACGTCCTGCTGGAGGCATGGCCCTCGGTGCTGCGGCGGGTGCCCGGCGCCCGGCTCGTGCTCGTCGGGGACGGTCCGGACGCCGCCCGGCTGCGTGCCGGGGCACCGCGTGGCGTGCTGTTCGCCGGGGCCACCACCGATGCCGTGCCCTGGTACCAGTCCGCCGATCTGGTGGTGCTGCCGTCCCGTTGGGAAGGCATGGCGCTGGCTCCGCTGGAGGCCATGGCCTGCGGGCGCCCGGTCGTGACGACGGACGTGGACGGCGCCCGCGAGAGCCTGCCGCCGGATCACGACACCCGCTGCCTGGTGCCGTCGCGGGAGCCGGAGCCGCTGGCGGACGCGATCGGCACGCTGCTGTCCGATCCGCTGCTGCGCGAATCGCTCGGCCACCAGGGGCGCCGCCACGTCCTGACCACGCACGACGTGCGCCTCACGGCCGACGCGGTCGCGGGGGTGTACCGCGACCTGCTGGCCGGCCGACCGGCGCAGCACGCCGGGAGCGCCATGTGCGGGGACCACACCGAGTGCAGGGAGTCCATCCACTCGTGACTGCGGAAAGCACCGTTCCCTCCCCCGGCGGACAGCCCCAGGAGTACGGATTCTCGCCCGTCTCGGTCATCCCTCCGCGCGAGGCCGGCGGCGGTTTCAGATTCCCCGCCGGGCAGCGGACCACCGCCCGGCGTGCCTCCTGGCTGCCGCCGGCCGCCGTGGACGCCGTCGCGGCGCTCGCGACCGGACAGGCCTTCGCGGAGATCCAGCGGCACCCGCTGTTCGTCGTCGCGCTGCTGTTCGGCGTGGTCGCCCTGAACGCGCGGGCGTCGCTGTACCGGCCCGCACCCGTGCCGGCCCTACTCGACGAACTGCCCACCGTCTGCGCGCGGATCGTGATCGCCTGGTGCGCGCTGGCCGCCGTGGTCGCCGCGTTCGTCCCGGACGGCGCGCTGTCGGCCCCCACGCTGGCCCTGGGGTGCGCCGCGCAGTCGGCCATCAGCTGCGCCGGCCGCGGCACGGTGCACTGGCGGCGTCGCCGGGCCCTCGTGCTGCGCCCCCGCGCCGCCCTGGTGATCGGTCCCGCGGCGACGGCCCAGCGGGTCGCCGCGGCCTTTCTGCGCCATCCGAGCTGCGGGGTACGGCCGGTCGGTGTCGTCTCGGACCAGCCGTCCGGCTTCGACGGACTGCCGGTCCTCACCACCGGCGAGGAGGTGCAGCGCGCGCTCATCCAGAACAGTGTGCGGACCGTGCTCGTGGTGGAGCCGCGCGGTGAACGCGGGCCGATGCTGCGGGCGCTGGCCGAGGCGGGGTGCGAGCTGTGGACGGTCGACGCGGAATCCCCGTCGTACGACGGGGAGGGCCGGTACACGCTGGCCGGCTTCTCCTGCCGGCGGCTGTCGATCCTCCGGCGGCGCACCAGCTTCGGCAAGCGATTCCTCGATGTAGTCGTCTCCGGCACGCTGCTGCTGCTGGTCAGTCCGCTCCTGCTGGTGTGCGCGGCGGTCCTACGACTGACCGACGGGCCCGGTGTGGTGTTCCGCCAGGAACGCATCGGCAAGGACGGACAACCGTTCACGCTGCTGAAGTTCCGCACCCACCGCCCGGTCGACGCGCACGAGGCCGCGACCCGCTGGAGTGTGGCCAACGAACAGGAGATGAGCCCCTTCTGCCAGTTCCTCCGACGCAGCTCGCTCGATGAGCTGCTCCAGCTGCTGAACGTTCTCTGGGGCGACATGAGCCTGGTCGGACCGCGCCCCGAACGGCCTTACTTCGTGGCCAAGTTCAGCCAGACCCATCCGGGCTACGAGGCCCGCCACCGGATGCAGACCGGGATCACCGGGCTCGCCCAGGTGCACGGGCTGCGCGGCGACACCTCGATCGAGGACCGTTGCCGGTTCGACAACGCGTACATCGACAACTGGTCCCTGTGGCAGGACATCTGCATCCTGCTGCGCACGGCCGCCGCGCTCGTCCGCCCGACGGGAAGCTGAGCCGATGAGCCACGCCCTGCCCGTCACTCCCCTGGAGACCCTGACCGCCGGTCTCCGGCGCGCGCTGCCGGTGCTGCCCGTCGTCGCGGTGATCGCGCTGCTCGGGCTGCCGGTCGCGCCGACCGACGAGGGCGGCGCGAACCTCGCGGACGCCGTGTCCGGTCTCGTGGTGGTCTGCTGCGCGATCCATCTCGTACGGGCCCGTCGGCGCCCCCTGTCCGTGACCGCCGCGCTGGTCATCGGGCTCCCCGTGGTCGGCATCGCGGTCGCGGCGGCCGGAGCGGCGGACCCGGGGGCCGGGATCACGGGCCTGGCCCGCTACCTGCAGATCTTCGTGCTGGTGCCGGCCGCGGTCCTGCTGCTCGTGCGCGACCGGCGTGACTTCCGGCTGCTGGCCTGGTCGTTCGTCGCCCTGGCGCTGTGGCAGGGGGCGATCGGGGTGCACCAGTACGTCACCGGGACCGGCGCCTCGTACCAGGGCGAGTACATCCGGGCGGTCGGCACCTTCGGGCCGACCGACGTGATGGGAATGGCGTCGGTGGTCGCGTTCGGGCTGGTGTGCGCGGTGGCGCTGGCGCTGGGGACCGGTGCCGCACGGCAGCGCGCCGTCGCCGTGCTCTGCGCGCTGGCGCTGCTGCCGCCGCTCGCGCTGTCGTTCAGCCGGGGCGCGTGGATCGCCACGGCCGTGGCCTGCGGCGCGCAACTGGTGCTGGCGGGACTGCGGCGCGCGGTGAAGGTGGGCGCGGTGGTGGCCGCGGCCGGGGTGATCCTCGTGGGCGGGCTGGGCGTCGGCACCGAGATGCTCCAGGAGCGCATCACCAGCATCACGCAGGTCGCCGACGCCCCGGACCAGTCGGTGGTCGACCGGTACACGATGTGGGCGGCGGCCACCGGTATGTGGAGGGAACACCCCCTGACGGGCGTCGGGTTGAAGGGCTTCCCCGACAACCGGGACGGCCACGCCTCGCTCGCCCTCTCCTCGGGCAGTGACATCGCGGGCGCGGGCGCCGCCTACCACAAGCAGCCGCTGCTCTCGCCCCACAACATGTACCTCCTCGTCCTCGGCGAACAGGGCCTGATCGGGCTGCTCGCCCTCGGAGGCAGCTGGCTCGCTCTCCTGGTGTGCGCACTGCGCGGGCTCGTCCGTGTGCGCCGCACGCCACCGGAAGCCGCGGGTCTCCGCCTCCCCTCAGGACGGACCCCGCCCGGCACGGACTGCGCGCTCGTCGCGTGCGGGCTGCTCGTCTGGCAGCTGGTCGACTTCGTTTACGCGGACATCGGCGGCCCCTCGACGGTCCTGACGGCCGTCGCTTTCGGCCTCATCGGCTGGTGGGCGCTGATGGACCCGTCGGCACCGGCCGGCATCGACGCGACGGCGACGGCCTCCTCCGTGATGGAAGAGGCCGCGGCGCGATGACGGTGACGCCTCCCAGGGCGGGGGAAGGCCCGGACACGGGCACGGGGACAGGCGCGGACACCGGCACGGGCCCGGGACCGGACACAGACGCGGGCGGGAACCCTCGGCCCGTCACGGACACGAACGCGGGCGGCACCGCCCGGCCGGTCACGGGCAGCGGGCCGCGACCGGGAGGCAAACCCGCCCACCCCTCCGCAACCGAAGCCGGCACCGGCACCGGCAGGGCGGCAGCGATCGGCCCCCCGGCGGCCATCGGCACTGCGGCCGGCCCGGGTTCCGCACCCGGCCCCGCCCCCGCCCCGGACGTCACGCCCACCCCCGTCGGACTCGCACCGGACGGGGGGACCACAGCGGGCTGCGGCGCCGCGGCAGCCATCGGCGCTGCGGCGGGCACCGGCCCCGCACCCGGATCCGCACCCGGCCGCACCGCAGCGGCCATCGGCACTGCGACGGACACCGACACCGCACCCGGCTTCGACCCTGCGGCGGACATCGCGTCCGCCGCCGCCATCGGGCCCGCGGCAGGCATCGGGCCCGGACCGGACAGCACGATCGCAGCCGCCTTCGGGACCGCACCTGGTGCCGGGGTCCACACCGGTGCCGGGGTCGGTGCAAGTGCCGGGGTCGGGGGCGGTGCCGGTGCCGGGGTCGGTGTCGATCCCTCCCCTCCTTCCCTCCCTCTGCCCTCCGCCCGGACCGCTCCGCCCGGCGCCGCCGATCCTCCCGGTCCCCGGGGCGGGCACCAGGCCCCCCCGAAGGGGGCGGGCCGGCCCGAAGCCGCCTCCAGTCGGTTTCTCGCCAAGGCCGCTCTCGTCACCGTCGCGCTCTCCATCGCTGGAGCCCTGCTGGGCCTCGGCCGGGATCAGGCGCTGGCGCATCTGTTCGGGGCCGGGTCGGAAACGGACGCGTTCCTCGTCGCCTGGACGGTGCCGGAGTTCGCGGCGACGCTGCTGATCGAGGACGGGCTGGCCTTCGTGCTGATCCCGGCGTTCAGCGTGGCCGTGACGCGGCGCGCGCGAGGAGCCACCGGTGATCCCGTACGCACACTGGTCGCCGCCACCCTGCCCCGGCTGACGCTCGCCTTCGCGGCCGCCGGCGCACTGCTGATCGCGGGGGCGCCGTACCTGGTCGAGGCTCTCGCGCCCGGCCTGCCCGACCCCCGCCTCGCGGTGGACTGCACACGGCTGACCGCTACCTGTGTGTTCTCCTTCGGACTCGCCGGATACTGCAGCGCGGCCCTGCGGGCGCACCGGCGCTTCGTGGCGCCGGCGGCGATCTACGTGGCGTACAACACCGGCATCATCACGGCGATGTTCGTCCTCGGGGGCCGCTGGGGCGTGCGCTCGGCGGCCCTCGGTGTCGCGGTCGGCGGCGCGCTCATGGTGGTGGCACAGGGGCCCTCCCTGTGGCGGCAGCTCCGGCGCGGGCGGTCGACGAGCGACGCCCTGGGCGGCGAGCCGGCCCGCCCGATGGATCTGACCCTCGTCAGCACGGTCCTGCTCTTCGCGCTGTGCCGGCAGTCCCAGGTCCTCGTCGAACGCTTCCTGGCCTCCTCGCTCCCCGCCGGAGCCATCTCGCATCTGAACTACGCCCAGAAAGTGGCCCAGATGCCGATGGTGCTCTCGCTGATGCTGTGCACGGTCACCTTCCCGGTGGTCGCGCAGGCCATCGCCGAGGGCGACACCGAGCGGGCCCGCGACCGGGTGGAACGCGATCTGGCGCTCGTCTCCTGCACGGTGCTGCTGGGCGCGGCGGCGGTCGTCGCGTGTGCCCCGCAGATCATCCAGCTCCTGTTCCAGCGGGGCGCGTTCAACGCCGACGACACGGCGGCCACGGCGGCGGTGATGCGCGTGTACGCCCTCGGACTGCTGGGCCACACCCTGGTCGGCGCGCTCGTGCGCTCCTACTTCTCCTCGGGCCGGCCCACCTGGTACCCGCTGTTCGCGATGACCGCCGGGATCATCGCGACCTCCTGGATCGGCGTCCTGGCCGTCGGTCCCTGGGGGGTGTGCGGGATCGCCGTCGCCAACGCGACCGGCATCACCATCAGCGCACTGCTCTTGGTGTACGGCATGGGGCCGCGCAGTGTGCCGATCCGCACCCGCCGGGTGGTGGCCGAGATCGGCAAACCACTGCGGGCCGCGCTGATCGCCGCGCCGGCCGGGGGACTGTGCGCGAACCGCGTGGACTCCCCGCTGCTCGGACTCGTCGTCGGCGGCACGGTCGTGACCGTCGTCTTCGCCCTGCTGGCCTGGGCCTTCCGGGTCGAGGGGTTCGCATCCGCACTCCGTTCCGTCACACGAAGGGTTTCGCATGCCCGTTTCCGCTGACAGCAGCAGACGTACCGGCACGAGCTCCCTCGAAGCACCGCCCTGGGTGGCGATGTACCACTCCGTCGGGGACTGTTCCGACGACCCGTACCGCATCACGGTCTCGCCGGACCGTCTCGACCAGCAGCTGGGCTGGCTGCGCCGGCACGGTCTGCGCGGGGTCCGTATGACGGAGCTGCTCGCGGCCCGCGCCCGCGGCCAGGGGCAGGATCTGGTGGGCCTGACCTTCGACGACGGGTACGCCGACTTCGTCGGGACCGCCCTCCCCCTCCTGCACCGCCACGGCTTCGGCGCCACCCTCTTCGTCCTGCCCGGACGGCTCGGCGGCGACAACGCCTGGGATCCGCTGGGCCCCCGCAAGCCGCTGCTGAGCAAGCAGGGCATCCGGCTCGCCGCCGCCTCCGAGGGCATCGAGGTCGGCTCGCACGGACTCACCCATGTCGATCTGACCAAGGCCGACGACGCCGTGCTGCACACCGAGGTCGCGGGGAGCAGAGCAGTGCTCTCGGACCTGATCGGCACCGACGTCGACGGCTTCTGCTACCCGTACGGAACCATCGACCGCCGGGTCGTCGACGCCGTCCGCGACGCCGGATACAGCTACGGCTGCGCGATCGACCCCGGCCCGCTGACCGGCCCGTACGCCCTTCCCCGCGTGCACATCGGCGAGAACGACACGCCCGTACGCCTGTTCCTGAAGCACAAGCTGCACCGCCTGCGCCGACGCCCGGTCGAGGGAGTCCGATGAAGGCGCTGCACATCATCACCGGTCTCGGTGTCGGCGGCGCCGAGCAGCAACTGCGGCTGCTGCTCCGGCACCTGCCCGTCGAATGCGACGTCGTGACGCTCACCAACCCGGGTTCGGTCGCCGACGGGCTCACCGACGACGGTGTGCGCGTCATCCATCTCGGCATGACCGGCAACCGCGACCTCGGCGCGCTCCCCCGCCTGGTGAAGGTGATCCGCGCGGGCCGCTACGACCTCGTGCACACCCACCTCTACCGGGCCTGCGTGTACGGCAGGCTCGCCGCCCGGCTGGCCGGGGTGAAGGCCGTCGTGGCCACCGAGCACTCGCTCGGCGACTCGCAGATGGAGGGCCGCCGGCTCAGCTCGGGCGTGCGCGCCCTGTATCTGGCCAGCGAGCGGCTCGGCCGCTCCACCGTCGCCGTCTCGCCCACGGTCGCCGAACGGCTGCGCCGCTGGGGCGTGCCCGGACCGCGCATCGAGATCGTGCCGAACGGCGTCGACCTCGCCCGCTTCCGCTTCGACCAGGTGCTGCGCGAACGCACCCGCCGCAGGCTCGGGCTGCCGGAGAGCGCGTACGTGATCGGCGGCGTCGGGCGGCTCGCGGCGGGCAAGCGGTTCGACGTCCTGATCCGCGCGCTGGCCGAACTGCCCGACGACTGCTGGCTGTTGCTGGTCGGCAGCGGCACCGAGGAGAGCGTCCTGCGGCGCGCCGCGCACGACGCCGGGGTCGCGGACCGGGTGCTGTTCACCGGCGAGCGCCCCACCGGCGGCGCTCCCGGCGCCGATCTGCCGTCGCTGATAGGAGCCATGGACGTCCTCGCCTCGCCGAGCCCCGAAGAGGCGTTCGGGCTGGCCGTCGTGGAGGCGATGGCGTCCGGGCTGCCGGTGCTGTACGTCTCCTGCCCGGCCGTCGAGGACCTGCCGCCCGAGGCGGCCCGCGGTGCCGTCCGGATCCAGGGCGGCCCGGAGTCGTTCGCCCGCGCCCTGACCGGCGTCCGCGCGGAGGGTCCCGCCCTCCGCCCGGCCGCGGAGGCCGCCCACCACTACTGCATCACCCGCAGCGCCGCACAGCTCATGGACGTGTACGCGGCCGCCGTCTCGCGCACCTGACTGGAGTGAGTTCCTCATGTCCGAAAACCTCACCAGGGGCCACCGTTCCCCGGGAACGGCCCTCGCCCGGGCGAAGACCACGCCGCCGTGGTCGGTGCTCGCCGCCGGAGCCGTGCTCGGCGGCCTGCTCGGCGGCGCGTACGGCGTGGTGAAGACCCCGACCTATACGGCCACGAGCTACGTCATCGCCGTACCGACCGACAAGGGCGACCCGTCTGCCGCGCTCGGCTTCGCCCAGGCGTACGGCCGGGTCGCCACGCAGCTCGCGGTGCTCGGGGACGCGCAGGTGTGGGCCGGTGTTCCGGTGAAGACGCTGCAGACGAGTGTGCGGACGGCGACCTCCCCGGACGCTCCGATGGTCGCCGTCTCGGCCACCTCCTCGCGCCCCGACCGCGCCGCCGACATGGCCAACGCCGTCACCCGCTCACTGACCCAGCACGCCAACGGCAGCCGGAACAGCACCCACGTCGAACTCCTGTCGTTCTCCCGCGCGGTGAAGCCGACCTCGGCCTCCTCGGCGCCCGCGACGGTGACGGGTCTGGTCGGGGCGAGCGCGGGCGGCCTGCTCGGCGGTCTGGTGCTGCTCGTCCGTCCCCGGCGGTCCACCGCCACCGCACGCCCGGCCTCCGTGCCGGGCCCCGCCACCGCGGCCGATGTGCACGGACAGCTGTGAACGGGACGCTCCACGCCGGCGTGCGGAGAGCCGCCCGAGCCGAACTCGTCACCGATGAGCGGGAGTTCGCCGAGCTGGGACCGGCCTGGGGGCGCCTGCACCGCCGGTGCGGCGCCGCCACCGCGTTCCAGAGCCACGCGTGGCTGCATTCCTGGTGGCTGTCGTACGGGACGCCGGGACGGCTGCGGCTGGTGGTCGTGCGCGAGGGGGATGAACTGCTCGCGGTCGCGCCCCTGATGCGGGTCCGCCGTCTCCTGCCCGCGCTCGTGCCGCTCGGCGGGGCGATCTCCGACTTCGCGGACGTGCTCCTCGACGACGAACACGCCGACCGGGCGGCGGCGATCCTCACGGAGGGCCTGTCGGCCGCCGCCCGCACCGCGCTGATCGACTTCCGCGAGGTCCGCCCCGGCGGCGCGGTGGAGCGGATCTACGAGCGCTGGCGCGGCCCGCGTCGCCAGGTCCGGGACTCCCTGTGCCTGGAGCTGCCTGCCACCTCGATGGGCGAGCTGGTGGACCGTCTCCCCTCGGCCAAGGCCCAGCGTGTACGGGCCAAGCTGCGCAAACTCGCCGCGCTCGGGGTCGAACAGCGGGTGGTGGCCCACGACGAGGTGGACGCGGCCCTGCACCGGCTGCTCGAACTGCACCGGTTGCAGTGGGAGGGCCGGAAGGTGACGTCCGAGCACCTCCAGGAGCGGTTCTCTGAGCATCTGGTCCGCTCGGTGGGCCCGATGGTGCACTCCGGGGACGCGGTGGTCACCGAGTTCCGGCTCGACGGCACCGTGATGGCCGTGGACCTCACCCTGCTGTCGCGGCGCCTGGCGGGCGGCTATCTGTACGGTGCCCATCCGCAGCTGCGCGAGCGCAAGGCGGACGTGGCGGTGATACTGCTCGACGCCTGCTCCCGGCACACCGAGACGGGCGGCCGCGAGGCACTGAGCCTGCTGCGCGGCGACGAGCCCTACAAGCACCACTGGCGCCCGGAGCCCGTCGTCAACCAGCGGCTGCTCCTCGCCCGTCGGCGTACGGCGGCGCTGATCTCGGCGGTCGTCTGCGACGTCGCCGCGCGCCGGCGGGGCAAGGAGCTGCTGCGGAGCTGGAAGGAGCGCGATGGCGGCAGGCCCTGAACGACCCGCCGCCACCCAGGTGTCACCAGTCGCCCGACCACCAGTCGCTCGACCAGAAGTCGAGGTTCACGCACACCTTCCCGCCGATCCAGTACTCCACCCAGTCGCCGAGATCCAGCGACGAACAGGTCGGATTCGGGGCCGGCTCGGGTGTGGGGGTCGGCGTGTGGGGCGAAGCCGGCTCAGGTGTCGACGTCGAGGCCGGCTCGGGCACCGGAGTCTCGGCCGGGGTCGGGGTCGGGGTCGGCGTCGGCGTTGAAGCCGGCTCAGGTGTGGGCGTCGGGGTCGGCGTCGAAGCCGGCTCAGGCGTCGGGGTCGGGGTCGGCGTCGGGGTCGGCGTCGGCGTCGGCTCAGGCGTCGGGGTCGGCGTCGGGGTCGGGGTCGGGGTCGACTCTGGCACCGGCGTCGGGGTCGGGGTCGATGCCGGTTCCGGCGTCGGGGTCGGCGTCGGCTCGGGCGTCGGGGTCGAGGTCGGCTCGGGTGTCGGCGTCGAAGCCGGTTCGGGTGTCGGCGTCGAAGCCGGTTCGGGTGTCGGCTCAGGTGTCGGCATCGGGTCCGGTGCCGGATCGGTGGTCGGATCGGTGGTCGGATCGGTGAAGTGGGACAGCGCGGCACGGTAGGCCTGGGACGCCTCCGGGTTGTCCTCGCACTGCCATACGCCGTGCGGGCAGTAGTCGGTGAGCGTGTTGTACAGCGGCCTGTGCTCGTCCATCCACGCGAGCATGCGCTTCACGTACGTCGCGTTGTCGCCGTTGTGGAAGAGTCCCCATTCAGGATAGGAAATGGCCTTCCCGTGGGCTTTCGCGAAGTCGACCTGCTCCTGAAGCCCGTACGGCTCCTTCACCTGTTCGTCGAACGAGAGCCCCGACGGCTGGTCGTACGCATCCATGCCGATGATGTCGACCGTGTCGTCCCCCGGATAGCACTCGGTCCAGGGAATACCGTCCAGGCCTCGGTTCGGGGCGAAGTCGAACCGGAATTTCTGTCCCGGCACCGCCCGCATGGTGGTGACGATTCTGTTCCAGTACTTTTTCCAGGCCTCCGGGTCGGGACCGCAGCGATGGGTGTACGTGATGCCGTTCATTTCCCAGCCGAGCACGATGACGGTGTCGGGCACGTTCAGCTCGACGAGCCGCTCGGCGAGCGCGCGGAAATGGTGGTCGAAGTCCCCGGCGACGGCCTCACTCAGCAGCAGACGGACGTGGTCGTCGGAGATCCCTTCCTCGTTGCGCTCCATCATCGGGACGTTGAGGACGAGCATCCGGTCGTTCCGCTCGCGGCGCCAGTCCGCCCAGGCGTCCAGAAATCCGGGCGCTCCCTCGATGTTGCTCCACCGGTCGCCGGGCAGATACGTGTGCCCGACCCGCAGTTCGGTGCCGCCCAGCCACTGGCTGAGCTGTTCCATGCGGGCGATACCACTGGCCCCGTAGTCGAGGTAGGCGCCGAAGGCGGGCGGCGCGGCGGGGGCCTTCTTGACGGGCGGCGTGGGCTTCAAGCCGGTCGCGACGGACCGCGCGGGTACGGCGGCAGCCGTCACCGGCTCGGTGCGAGCGGGTGTGGGCGTCGGCGGCGGGGTCGCGGTCACGACACCGCCGGTGACCGAGGAAGTCGCGGGCGGTCTCACCACCTTGGGTGTCGGAGCCGGCGGGTCGCCGACCCGCACCACCCCGGCGCCCACGGCGTATACCGGACCCGACGCAAGGGCGACCGACGTGACGATGCCGGCCGCGACGAACGCCAGCCTTCTGCTCCGGGGCCGCTGCTGCTGTGGGGCCATGCCTGCTCCTATCTCCCTCTTGATCCTCGGATGTTCATTTCCGATTACTGACAATCAGTCACATGAATACCGATTCAGCCAACCGAGGCTTCGGCCCGCAGCCCTGACGATCACTCGCAAGGGTGATTCGCACGGTCACCGCGTGTCTCCCGATTACTCCCGACCGTGGGCCGTATCCCGTTCCTGATCCGTTCCCGATCCCGTCGCCGACACTGTCGCCGATCCGAAGGAAAGCCCGTGCCGATTCTCGACACCCGGGTACCCGCCGTCCTGCTGCGCATCGACCAAAATCCCTTTCACCACGGAACGCTGGGGGCCGTACGCTCACTCGGCAGAGCCGGTGTGGAGGTGCACGTCGTCGCCGATTCCGAGGGAAGTCCCGTCCGCAGATCGCGCTTTGTGTGCGCGATGCACCCCCCGCCACCGCCCGGTTCCTCCACCGCGGACATCGCCGCCGTATTGCGCCGAGTGGCCGCCCGGGTTTCCCGCCCCGCCGTACTGGTCCCGATGGATGACGCGAGCGCCCTCGCGGTGAGCCGCCTCGGCGAGGAACTCGCCGCCGGGTATCTGCTGCCGAAGCAGCCCGGCACCCTCGCCGAACGCGTCGCCGACAAGGCCGAACTGGCCGCCGTCTGCGAGAGCGTGGGTGTTCCGCACCCGGTGACGCTGATTCCCGAGAGCCCGGCGCAGGCGGCCGTGGCGGCCGGGCTGCTGGGGCTGCCCCTGGTGGCCAAGTGGAGCCGCCCCTGGCTGATCCCGGCCGGAACGGGCCTGCGCAGCACGGTGGTGGTCCGCTCCGCACACGAGGCGCGGGCGCTGTATCTGCGCACCGAGGACGCGGGCAGCCGGCTGCTGCTCCAGGCCTTCCTGCCGCCGGGGCCCGACCGCGACTGGTTCTTCCACGGATACGTCGACCGGCGCGGCGTGACGCACGGCGGCGGCCCGGGCCGCAAGCACCGTGCCTGGCCCCGCGGTGCGGGCCTCACGGCGGTCGGCCGCTGGACGCCCAACCCGCAACTCCAGTCCCTCGTCGAGCGGCTCACCGAGGTTCTCGGCTACCGAGGCATCTTCGACCTCGACTTCCGCAGGGACGCCGCCGCGGGCCGCTATCACCTGCTCGACTTCAACCCCCGCCCCGGCGCCCAGTTCCGGCTCTTCGAGGACGGGGCGGGCCTGGACGTCGTACGCGCCCTGCACCTGGATCTGACCCACCGTCCGCTGCCCACGCCTGTGCCCCTTCCGGACCGCGCGTTCGTGGTGGAGAACTACGCGCCGTTCGGCGCGCTGCGCCCCCGGTCCGCGGGGCGCGAACTGGCCTGGTACGCGGTGGACGACCGCGCCCCCGGGCGGGCGATGTGGGGCCTGTGGGCCCGCCATGTGTCGCTGCGCCTGACGCAGCGCGCCGGCGGGCTGGTGCGCGGACCGGCCGCGGCGGCGGACGCGGCCGAGGCTGCGGACACGGCCGGGACGGTGAAGGCCGTGAATGCCCCCGGGGCGGTGGTCGGGCCGCCGCGGAAGGCGGCCGAGGTGGCGGTCCGGGGGCCCGAGGTGACGGCGGCCGCGGTGGAGAGAGCGGTCCGCGCGGAGTCGACCGTCGTACGACCGCGCGGCGAGCCGGTTCCTCGCATGGACCCCCGCTCCGCCCAGGTGCCCACCGCCCTGACGGCCCTGCCCGCGGGGTCCCTGGCCCACTCCCCTGCCGACGACGAGAAAGCGAGTAGCTGCTGATGTTCGACCTCTTGGTGGTGGGAGCCGGCCCCTACGGCCTGTCCATCGCGTCCCACGCCGCGGCGGCCGGGCTGAGCCTGCGCGTCCTCGGCCGGCCCATGGCGTCCTGGCGGGACCACATGCCCCGCGGGATGTTCCTGAAGTCGGAGCCGTGGGCATCCAGCCTCTCCGACCCCGACGGCCGCAGGCGCCTGGAGACGTACTGCGCGGGCCGGGGTGTGGCGGTCCGGCACGGCGAGCCGATCCCGGTCGAGATGTTCGCCTCGTACGGCCTGTGGTTCGCCCGCAACGCCGTGCCCGACGTCGACGAACGCATGGTCGTACACGTGCGGACGTGTCCCGGGGGCTTCGAGGCCCTGGTCGACGACGGCGAGGTGCTGCGCGCCCGCACGGTCGCCCTGGCCATCGGCGTGATGCCCTTCGTCGAGATGCCGGCCGCGCTGAGCGGCCTCGGACCCGAACAGGCGTCGCACAGCAGCGACCACGGCGAGCTCTCCCGCTTCCGGGGCCGTGACGTCACGGTCATCGGCGGCGGCCAGGCCGCCCTGGAGACGGCGGCCCTGCTCGCCGAACAGGGCACCCGGGCAAGGGTCCTGGCCCGCGCCGACCGGCTGAACTGGAACGACGTGCCGCCCGCCCTGGAGCGGTCGTGGTGGCGGTCCGCACGCGCGCCGCACAGCGGCCTGGGCTGCGGCTGGCGCAACTGGTTCTACGCCGAGCGCCCCGGCCTCTTCCGCCGGCTCCCGGAACCCACCCGGACGCGGATCGCGGCCGGAGCGCTGGGCCCGGCGGGTGCCTGGTGGGTGCGCGACCGCGTCGAACCGGTGGTCGAGCTGTTGCTGGGTCACGAGGTCACGTCGGCCTACACCTCGGGCATCGGCGTACGGCTCGAAACGGTGGACCGGGACGGCACGCCGACGTGTCTGGAGACCGACCACGTCATCGCGGCCACGGGGTTCAGGGCGCGGCGCGAGCGGCTCGGCCTGCTCGCCGACGATCTACGCGCGAACCTGGCGTCGGTACCCGACGGTTCCCCGTACATCGGCCAGGACTTCGAGTCGTCGGTGCCGGGCCTCTTCATGGCGGGCCTGATCACCGCCTCCGGCTTCGGCCCCGCCATGCGCTTCGTGCAGGGCGCCGGCTTCACGGCGGACACGCTCGTGCGCGGCGTACGGCGACGGCTGCGCACGGGGCCGACCGGCGGGCGGATTCCGGCACCCGGGGGACGCAGTCGGCAGGGGGCGGGGCTGGGGCTCGGCACCGGGCGCTGACACCGGCGACGCACCGGGCGGGCGGACCGTCCGGGTGCCGGACGCGGGGACGCGTCCGGCACCCGGAGCGGAGCGTCACGAACGGGACGCGGCCCGGGCTCGCCGGTACAGCAGGGCGCCGCCCGCCAGCAGCGCGGCACTGGCTGCCGAAGTGGCGAGCAGGCCCTCACCGCCGGTCTCCGCCAGCGTGGGCGGGGTGTACTGGCGGTGCACCGTGACGGGCGGGGCGGGGGGCTGCTCGTGGACCTTGACGGGCGGGGTGTGCGAAACGGGCGGCGGCTGCTCATGAACCGGCGGCGGGGGGCAGGGGGCGTGCGGGGGCGTCCCGTGGGGGTGGGGGTGGCCGCATTCGTTGCCGAACACGGGGTTCCCCAGGCCGATCACGTTCAAGGTGTCGCCGCAGAGCTCGATCGGGACGTCCACCGGTGCGGCGGCGTGGTTGCCCGACAGGACACCCGGCGAACCGTGCGCCCCGCCGGACGACGAGGAGCCGCCCCAACCGCCGTGATGGCCACCCGAGTTGTCGTACTCCGAGCCTCCGTGTCCGGAGCGGCCGTAGCCGGAGTCCCCGTATCCCGAGTCGCCGTAGCCGGAGTCCCCGTAGCCGGAACCGCCGTTGTACCCGCCGTAGCCACCGTGGCCGCCGTAGCCGCCGTAGCCGCCGCCACCGTGATGGGCGCCCTGCCCCAGGCCGCGTCCCGAGCCTTGCCCGGAGTGCTGTCCGGAGCCGGCTTCGTGATGGGCGGGGTGCTGCGACGCGGCATGCCGGCCGTGCGAACCCGAGCCGTTGGCACAGGAGTTGCCGAACGCCGGGTTGAGCGCGGCGAGGACGTCGACCGTGTTGCCGCAGACGTTCAGCGGCACGTTCACCGGCACCTGGACATTGTTCCCCGACGCGACGCCGGGTGAGTCCGAGGCGGTCGAGGCCGCGTTCGAGTCCGCGAAGGCCGGACTGGCGTACAGGGACATGATGCCCGTCGCGGCCGCGGCCACGACCACTCCCCTACTCAGGTTCTGTCGCACTCTTGTTTTCTTCCTGCTGGTAGAAGTGAGGAAGCCGGCCCTCGGACCCATGAAGCGGTCCCAGGCCGGCCGTGGCACAGCCGGAGCGGCTGATGTGCCGAAGCGTCAGCGGTTGACGCAGCGGTTGCCGAACGCCGGGTTCAGCACGAACTTCCCTTCTCTGCGGCCATGCCCCTTTGTCGGCCGAAGCCGAGCGAGCACGACTTGAGCGGCTCGCACCATGACCTGCATGCTGTAAACGAGGGATGGATGGCCCAAGAAACTGTGGAACGTAGGCCAATTGGGAATTCACTCGAATCGCCCCGCGCCGAATGAGCACGGAAGCTTCACACCAGGCGAAACGCTCCCCTGGAAGGGGGAGCGTTTCGCCCGGGAGGGAATGTCAACTCGGAAGAAATGGATTTCACACAAACGACGGGAAAACGCAGCGGCGCCCGGATCGCCCGCCTGAACGCCTCGGCTGACGTCGCGCAACCAATCCATCGGGCCGCTGTCGGGGTGAGAGCAGGAATCTCTTTCGCAGACAGGACCAGAGCCCCCAGCTCGGGCTGGTCCAGGGCTCCCTGAACAAGCCCTGCATCGGCCTGCCGGGCCAAGGCCAACCTCCAGTCGATCGTGCACGCGGCTGCGCTCGGCGTCGCTGTCCCGTGTCCGGGGGCAGGGGCTGTTCCCCCGCTCGGGCCAGGGCTTCCTCAGTTCCCGTACAGTGCCTCGATCTCGGCCGCGTACAGCACCGTCGCCGCGTGCCGTTTCACCTTGAGGGACGGCGTGAGCAGGCCGTTGTCCTCGGTGAACTCGCCTTCCACCAGGGCGAACGCGCGAATCGATTCGGCCCGGGAGACCGCCTGGTTCGCGTGGTCCACGGCCTTCTGGGCGTCGGCGCGCATCCGCGGGTCACGGACGATGTCCCGCACCGGGGTGTCCGCGGGGAGCCCCCGGACGGCGAGCCAGTGGGCCAGCGCCTCGGCGTCGAGGGTGATCAGGGCCGCGACGAACGGGCGGTTGTCGCCGACGACGAGGCACTGGCCGACGGGCGCGCGGCTGCGCAGCCGGTCCTCCAGGACGGCGGGCGAGACGTTCTTGCCGCCCGTGGTGATGAGGATGTCCTTCTTGCGGCCGGTGATCGTGAGATAGCCGTCCTGGTCCAGGGCGCCGAGATCGCCGGTGGCGAACCACTCGTCGGTCAGGACGGCGTCGGTCGCCGCCAGGTTGTTCCAGTAGGCGTCGAAGACGACGCTCCCCTTGATGAGCACCTCGCCGTCGTCGGCGATACGGACGGCGGTGCCCGGGACCGGCAGACCGACCGTTCCGGGGCGGGGCCCGAGCGGCGGGACGACGGTGGCGGCGGCGGTCGTCTCGGTCAGTCCGTAGCCCTCGTAGACGATGATTCCGGCGGCGTAGAAGAAGAGGTTGAGGTCGCGGTCGAGCGGGGAGCCGCCGCTGATGGCGTAGTGCGCGCGGCCGCCGAGTTCCTTGCGGATACGGCGGTAGACCAGCAGGTCGTAGAGCGCCCAGGCCACGTACAGGCCGGGCCCCGGGCCCTTGCCCGTGCCGAGGAACTTGTTCAGATACGCCTCTCCGAAGCGCACGGCGACGCGGTCGGCACGGTCGAAGGAGGCGGCGCGGCCCATCTTCTCGGCGGTGGCGCGCCCGGTGGCGTGGATCTTCTCGAAGAGATAGGGGACGCCGACCAGGAAGGTGGGACGGAACTCCCGCAGTGCGGGCCTGAGTTCGTCCGGCTTGATGCTCGGGCAGTGCCCCAGTTCGATGCGGGCCCATCAGACAGGCGATCTGGAGCGTGCGGCCCATGATGTGGGCCAGCGGGAGGAAGAGGACCGTCGAAGCGGTCCGGCCGGTGACGGCCTGGAAGACGGGGTGCAGCAGCTCCACCGTGTTGGCGGCCTCGGCGTGCAGGTTGGCGTGGGTGAGGACACAGCCCTTGGGCTTGCCGGTGGTTCCGGAGGTGTAGCAGATCGTCGCGACGGTCTCGGGGGTGAGCGCCGCGCGCCGTTTGGCGACCTCCTCGTCGCTGATGTCCCGTCCCAGGAAGGCGAGTTCGGTGAGGGCGCCCGCGTCGAACTGCCAGACGCGCGGGGGTTCGGGCCGGCGGGCGGTGCCGGTAGCCACGGTGTCCGCGTTCCCGGGGGTCTCGACGATCACGAAGCGCGCGTCCGAGTCCCGGACGATCCACTCCACCTGCTCGGCGGAGGAGGTCGCGTAGACGGGGACGGTCTGGCCGCCGGCCGCCCAGATCGCGAAGTCGAGGACCGTCCATTCGTAGCGCGTACGGGACATCACCGCGACCCGGCCGCCCGGTTCGAGGCCTGCCGCGATCAACCCCTTTGCCGTGTCGGTGACTTCGCGGGCGAAGGCGGCCGCGGTCACCGGGGTCCAGGCGCCGTGCCCTGGCCGGCGCAGCACGATCGCTCCGGGCGCCTCGGCCGCGTTGGTGAACGGCAGGTCGGCCGTGCTGCCGGTGGCGGGGGTGGGCACCAGGGTGGCGGTACGCGCCTCGCGGACCGTACCGCTCTCGTCCCTGACCAGCTCCACCCGGCTGCGCCTCGCGAGGTCCGCGTGCCGCTTCGCCCGTTTCAGTTCCTTGCGTACACCCATCACGGCTCCCGGTCGCAGGGTCCTTACTGCCGAGTCAACTTACCCGCACGTAACGGAACTTCAATGGGCCGCGCACGATCCGTCCCCGTGGGCCGTTCCCGCGTCCGACGGGCGGCCCACGGGCAGGTGGCGGACGAACCGGCGGCCGCCCGGTGGCTGCCGGCCAGGGCTGCCGGCTGCCGGGCTGCCGGGCCGGCTACCGAGCGCAGTCCGCGTCGCAGACGTCCAGTTCGTCGGCCTGTTCGATCGCGGTGGCGAGAGCCGCGACGTCCCTGTTCTCGGTGTCCCTCGCCAGGTCGCGGGCGCGGGAGGCGAGTTCGCCCAGCGGGAGGCCACCGGGCAGTGAGGTCCAGCGGGCGTCGCCCGAACGCAGCGCGTCGGCGAAGTAGGCCGCCACGGCGGTCACCTGGAAGGAGCGGGACGAGGTCCAGACATCGCCCCGGAGGGAGCCGGTCTCCAGGCGGCCGGACTTCTCGTGCGGGACACGGGAGTCGGGGTCGAGCCAGCGGACGGTCGCGGTGGCGAGACGACCGGAGGCGCCGGGGCGAGTGCGGACGGCGTAGAGCGCGGTGACCGTGTGGCCGGGGCCCACCTCGCCGCCGTCCACCCGGTCGTCACGGAAGTCCTCGTCAGCGACCTTGCGGTTGTCGTAGCCGATCAGCCGGAACTGCTCGACGGTCTCGGGGTCGAAGGCGACCTGTGCCTTGGCGTCGCGTGCCGTGAGGTCGATGTTCTGCGGAAGCTGGTCGCAGAAGACGGTGAAGGCCTCGTCGCGGCTGGAGACGTACGTGGTGTGGCCGTCGCCCTTGTCGGCGAGGCGCTCCATGAGGGCGTCTCCGTAGTCGCTGCCGACACCGACGCCGAAGAGGGTGATGCCGTGCTCGCGGCGGGCGGAGGAGATCCGTTCGAGGATGCTGTCCGCGTCCGTGTCACCGGTGTTGGCGAGGGCGTCGGAGATCAGGACGACCCGGTTGGTGGCGCCCTCGCGCAGCCCCTCGACGGCGGTCGCGTACCCGGTCTTCACGCCCGCGCCGAGGTTGGTCGAGTCGGTGGGCTCCAGTCGGTCGATCGCCTTGTGGACGCGGCCGCGGTGGTCGCCGAGGCGGGTCATCGGCAGCACGGTCTCGGCCTCGTCGCTGAAGGTGACCAGGGCGACCGAGTCGTCGTCGCGCAGTCGGTCCGTCATCACGCCGAGGGATTCCCGGGCCAGGTCGAGACGGCCTGGCTCGGACATGGAACCCGAGATGTCGATGACGAAGGTGAGGGCGGCGGGCGGACGTTCGCGCTCGCTCTCGGCGGCCCGGGTGGCGAGGCCGACCCGGACGAGGGACCAGCGTTCGTCGTCGGTGCGGGCGCCGTCGACGGTGACCGAGAAGCCGTTGCCGTCGGGGCGTTCGTAGTCCTGACGGAAGCTGTTGACGAACTCCTCGGGCCTGATCGTGGAGGGGTCGGGGACGCGGCCGTCCGCGAGGGCGCGGCGGGCGTAGCCGTACGACGCGGTGTCGACGTCGAGGGCGAAGGTGGAGAGGTAGTCGGGCGACGGTGCGACATCGGGGGCGTCCGACTGCTCTCCCTGCTGGTCGCGCTCGGCCGCGCCGCCCGACGGCTGGACGGGGGCCGGCAGCGGGAGGTTGCGGCCGCCGGACTTGTTTCCGCCGCCGTCCGAGGAGTTGTCGCCGCTCCCCGCGCTGCATCCGGTGAGCAGCACCGCGCCCGCCGCCGTCACGGCGAGCAGCGAGCCACTGAGCCGTCGAAGGCCGGCCTTCCGCGCGCCCCCGCGTCGGCGGCCTGCGTCCGCCGCCGTCCGTATGTGGTTCATCCCCATCTGTGCCCCCTCGGCGTACGGCCCTTGTGTGGGCCGACATGTGTGACTGTGACGGCCGAGGGGGCCGGGATGAGCGCTCGGATGCGTTGCGGAAGGATTTCGAAGCGGCCACGACGGAGGGGCTTCGAGACCGGTCGGTGATCTTCCGGAGACCTACGACACGATGTCCTTGCGCCCGAAACCACGGAAGGCCAGGGCGAACAGGACAACTGCGTACGTTACCGAAATCGCCGCGCCCTGGATCATCCCTCCCCACTCCGGAGTCGGCTGGACGGCGTCCGCCCAGGCGAACTGCCAGTGGGCGGGCAGGAAGTCGCGCCAGTGCCCGAGGGCGGTGACCGCGTCGAGGACGTTGCCCACGATGGTCAGGCCGACCGCGCCGCCGACCGCGCCGAGCGGGGCGTCCGTCTTCGTCGACAGCCAGAACGCGAGCCCCGCGGTGACCAGTTGGGACACGAAGATGTACGCGATCACCACGAGGAGCCGCTGGGCGGCGGTGCCCGCGGAGAGCGCTCCTCCGGTGGGGATCTCCAGCGGTCCCCAGCCGTAGGCGGCGGTGCCCACGGCCAGCGCGACGACCGGGAGCAGGACCATCGCCGCGAGGCTGAGCCCGAGCGCGACGGTGAGCTTGGACCACAGCAGCCGGGCTCTCGGCACCGGGGCCGCCAGCAGATAGCGCAGCGAGGACCAGCTCGCCTCGGAGGCGATGGTGTCGCCGCAGAACAGCGCGACCGGGATCACCAGGAGGAAGCCCGCCGAGACGAACAGGTTCACCGCGGCGAAGTTGGCGCCCGACGCCGTGGCCGTGTCCATCAGCGTGACCCGGCCGTTGCGCCCGCCGGGCTCGCCGCCGATCGCGAACGCCACGAGCAGGACGAAGGGCAGGACCGCGAGGATCGCCCCCATCACCAGGGTGCGGCGGCGCTTCGACTGGCGCAGGAGTTCGACGCGCAGCGGCAGGGTGCGGCGTGCCCGGTACCCGTCCGCCGTCTCGGTCCGCTCGACAAGCGTGCTCATGCGGAGCCTCCGATCAGGGTGAGGAACGCGTCTTCCAGACGGCGGTGGGGGCCCACCGACGCCACCGGTACTTCGAGGCGTACGAGTTCGACGACCAGGCGCTGTGCGCTGCCGTCGGCGTCGAGACGGACCAGCAGCCCGCCGTCGGTCGCGACGGCCGAGGACACGCCCGGCAGGGCGCCCACCTTCTCGACGACCGGCTCGTCGACGGGTGAGGCGATGCCGACGAGCAGGGTGTCGCCGGATCCGATGATCTCGGACACCGGGCCCGCCTGGACGAGCCGGCCGCGGTCCATGACCACCAGGTGGGTGCAGGACTGCTCGACCTCGGCGAGGAGATGGCTGGAGACGATGACCGTGCGGCCCGCGGCGGCGTAGCGGATCATCACCTCGCGCATCTCGCGGATCTGCGGCGGGTCGAGGCCGTTGGTCGGTTCGTCCAGGATCAGCAGGTCCGGGAGCCCGAGCATGGCCTGGGCGATGGCGAGACGCTGGCGCATGCCCTGGGAGTACGTGCGCACCACGCGGTCAATGGGCTCTCCCCTGTTCGAGCGGAGCCGAGAACTTGGGGAAGCGTCGCCGAGTCCGGCGATCTCCAGGGCCTCTTCCAGATGGGCGTCCTCGGGGGGACGGCCGGTGGCCCGCCAGTACAGGTCCAGGTTCTCGCGGCCGGACAGGTGCGGGAGGAAGCCCGCGCCCTCGACGAAGGCCCCGACCCGGGAGAGGACCGGCGCGCCGGGGCGGATCGCGTGCCCGAAGACGCGGATCTCGCCGTCGTCGGGCTTGATGAGGCCCATGAGCATGCGCAGGGTGGTCGTCTTGCCCGCGCCGTTCGGCCCGAGCAGGCCGAGCACCTGGCCCTTCTCCACCCGGAACGACAGCTCCCGTACCGCGTACCGGTCCGCCGACTTGGCGTAGCGCTTGCTCAGGCCGGTGATCTGGAGCGGGACTTCGGCGGACTCGGGATCGGGTGCCGGGGCGCTCGTGCGGCGGCGGCCGGTCACCAGCAGCGTCAGGGCGGTCAGCGCGCCGGCGAGCGGCAGCCACCACACCCACGCGGGCAGCGGCGCGGCGGCGGTCGTCACTCCGGGGGCCGTCGGTACCCGGAGGTCGCCCTTCAGGGACACGGTGTAGGTCGCCGGGGCCGCCGGGGAGGCGTAGCCGAGGTCGGTCGAGGCGAGGACCAGGCGCAGCCGGTGGCCCTGCTGGACCTTGTGGTCGACGGCGGGAAGGGTGATGGTCACGTCCCTGCCGGTCTTCGCGCCCTCGACGCGGACCGGGGTGACCAGCTGGGAGGGCAGCACCTGCCCGCTGCCGCCCGGACCGACGTCGTACACCTTCCCGAAGAGGACCGCGTCGTCGGTGCTCGACCTGACGTGCACCGTCGCCGTCGGGGAGCCGGTGATCCGCAGGTCGTCGCGGAAGGGCGCGGACTCGAACCGGGCGTACTGGCCGGGGAAGTCGAGGGAGACCCCGACGCCGAGGGAGGAGAACTGGGTGAGGCCGCCCGAGCCGCCGAGACCAGGGAGAGCCGAGATGGCGGGCGGACTGGCGCCCGCCGGGTTCTCGAAGCTCTGCTCGCGGCCGGTCAGTGTGATGGCGTGCCGAACGCTCGCCAGTCCGGGGTAGGTGTCGGCGCTCGCGCCGCGCAGCTGGGCGGCGCCGTCGGTGGAGTCGATGCCTCCGGTGCGGGTGACGCGGAAGGCGGGGCCCGTGTCGGCGCCCTTGTCGTCCTTCAGGTAGCGGTCGAACCAGGAGGCGGTCCGGGAGGTGACGCGGTCCGTCTCCCGGTCGCCGCCGTCGTGGCCGCCGGAGATCCAGTCGACGTCCACGGGTGCGCCGTTGGCCTTGATCGCCTTGGCCATGGCGTCGGCCTGCCCGAGCGGGAAGAGGGAGTCGGACTGGCCCTGCACGATGAGGGTGGGCACCTTGATGCGGTCGCCGACGGCGGAGGGGCTGCGCTCCTGGAGCAGCTTCGTCGCCGCCGCGTCCGGCTTCCCGGCCTCCGCGACCCGGTTGTACATCGCGCACAGCTCGGGCTCGAACCGGTCGCAGCCGCCGCCGGAGTTGATGAAGAGGCCCGTCCAGATCTTCTTGAACACGCCGTTCGGGAACAGGGCGTCCGCGAGGTTCCAGTACGTGATCGACGGGGCGATCGCGTCGACGCGCCGGTCGTTCGCGGCGGCCAGCAGGGAGACGGCCCCGCCGTACGAGGCGCCCGCGACGCCCACACGCGGGTCGCCGCTCCCGTCCAGCCGGACCTCGGGCCGCCGGGCGAGCCAGTCGATGAGCCGGGAGACGTCGGCGACCTCGCCCTGGGGGGCGTTCAGCCCGATCCTGCCGGTGGACTCGCCGAAGCCGCGCGCCGACCAGGTCAGTACGGCATACCCGTCGCGGGCGAGCTTCTCCGCCTCGCCGCGTACGTCGGCCTTGCTGCCGCCGAAGCCATGCGCGAGGAGGACGGCGGGTCGGCGGTGCGAGGAGGGGCCCGCGGTGAAGTACGAGGTGTCGAGCCGCACCCCGCCGTCCATGGCCATGACGTGGTCGGCGCGGTGCACGGCGGGAGCGCCGTCGTCGGCGACGGCGGTCCAGGTGCCCGCGGCGGCGAGCAGCGCGACGGCCGCGGTGGCGGCGGCCCATCGCCCGCGGGCTCGCGCCTTGGTGCGAGCGGGGAGGCGCCCCCGGAGCGGCCCGCGCGGCCGGGGCAGTCGAAGATCCATGCCTCAACGGTACGGGCGCCCGCCGGCAACCGGGGCAGCCGCCGGGTTGAACCCGTGCCCCTCCCACGGGAGTACGGCGTGGGTCCCGCGTACCGCGTCCGTGGTAGGAACGCCCCATGGAGATGCGCCGCGCCGGCACTGTCGAGGAACTGACCGCCGCCGAGTACCTCTTCGACCATCCCGTGCGTCCCGAGTGGGCCCGACGGTTCCTGGACACCGGGGGCCACCACCTGTACCTGGCCTACGAGGGCGGGGTGCCCGTCGGCTTCATCAGCGGCGTGGAGACGGTCCACCCCGACAAGGGCACCGAGATGTTCCTGTACGAGCTGGCGGTGGCCGAGGTGTTCCGGCGGCGTGGCACCGGGCGGGCGCTGATCCGCGAACTCGCCGCCCTGGCCCGGGAACGGGGCTGCTACGGGATGTGGGTCGGTGTGGACACCGGGAACGACATCGCCCTTGCCACCTACCGCAGCGCGGGTGGCAAGGACGACGGGACGTGCACGGTGGTGACCTGGGACTTCGGCTGAGGCCTCCCGCGGCGGGGCCGGGTCCGGCGGGTGTGCCGCGCGGTTACGCCCGCGCGTCCTCGGGGATCGACACCAGCCAGCGGGTGTCTCGGCGGGGCCGCAGGTAGAAGGCCCAGTAGAGGGTGGCGACCGCAGTGATGCCGCCGGTCCACAGCAGGTAGACCGTCTCCTGCTGGGTGAGGATGTAGGCGAGGACCGCGATGAGCACGACCGGTACCGCGGGCCACAGCGGCATCCGCCAGGCGGGCGTGTGGCGGTGGTGGCCGCGCCGGGCCAGCAGCGCGGCGACCGCGACGAGCAGGTACATGGCCGTCACCGACACGCCCGTCACGCCGTACAGGGTGTCCAGGTTGACGAAGCAGAGGGCTGCGCCGGGGACGCCCACCAGCAGCGTGGCGACCCAGGGGGAACCGAACCGGCCGAGCCGGGACAGGCCCTGGTTGACCGGGCCGGGCCACGCCTTGTCACGGGCCGAGGCGAACAGGACGCGCGAGTTCTGGATGACCATGACGATGCCCGCGTTGATGATCGCGAGGGCGACGCAGAGGCTGACGAAGGTGCCGACGGCCGAGTTGGACCAGGCCGTGACCATGCCGCTGATGTCACCGCCGGTCAGGGCGGACAGGTCGGAGGCGCCCAGGGTGATCGCGACGACCGGGACCAGGATGATGACCGTGGAGATGGCGAGGGTGGCGAGGACGGTACGGGCGACGTTGCGGCGCGGGTTCTCCAGTTCCTCGGAGAGGTAGACCGCGGTCGAGAAGCCCTGGGTGATGAACAGGGCGATGGCGAGACCCGAGACGACGAGCATGGCCGTCACGGTGTCCGTGTGGCCGCCGGAGTCCGCGGCCTGCATCGAGACCAGGCTGCCGACGCCCCGCTCGCTGTGGGCGAAGCCCAGGACCGCCACGAGCGCCGCGGCGATGACCTCCAGGACCAGGAAGATGCCGGTGATCCAGGCGTTGGCGCGCAGGTCGAGCAGGCCGGCGAGGGTGGCCAGGATCATCACGGCGGCGCCGGCGATCGAGGGGTTCAGATGGACGATCGGCGCCAGATAGTCGGCCGTGCCCATCGCGATCACCGGCGGCACGATCATGACGACCAGCAGGGAGAGCACGAAGACGAGCCAGCCCGCGAGGCGTCCGGCCATCATGGAGACCATGGCGTACTCGCCGCCCGCGCTGGGGATGAGGGTGCCCAGCTCCGAGTAGCAGAACGCCACGGCGATACAGAGCAGGGAGCCGATCGCGATGGTCAGCGCGGTCGCCGTGCCGAGCGACGAGAAGAGGTCGGGCACCACGACGAACAGCGTCGACGCGGGGGTCACGCACGAGAGCGTCAGCAGGGTGCCGCCGACGATGCCGATGGAGCGCTTGAGCTTTTGGGGGTTCCCGGTCGCCGTGGGGGCGGCGTCCGGGACGGCCGTCTCGACAGGGCGGAGCGTGTCGGTCATGAAGCGGTTCCGATCGACTCGTGCGTCAGGTGGTTCGGGCGGGAGCGCTATCGCCTCCGGCGGCTCGCGTCGTGCTTCTTCTCGTCCGCTCCCGCGTTGATGGAACCTTGACGGAAACCGTTGCGTCAATGGCCGTTTACCTACGGAATCCGCAATAGCGGAGCAGCGCACACCACATAACTTTCCCAGGCTGCAACGCCATCATGTTGCAATCATCAATATCTGGCGGATCATGACCTTGTTTTCCAAGAGAACATCATCAATCTGCCTGCGCTACCCGTTTCATCACTCCATGACGAGAACCGCAGCCCGAGTCTCGAAATCCGCCAGGATTGGTCCGCACTCCGGACGTCGCGGACCGCGAAACGCGACGGTGCCCCGCCCCGGACGACGGGGCGGGGCACCGGTGGCGCCTCAGTGGTTGCGCGGGAAGCCCAGGTCGACGCCCGCCGGCGCCTCCGACGGGTCCGGCCAGCGGGTGGTGACGACCTTGCCGCGGGTGTAGAAGTGCGTGCCGTCGTTGCCGTAGATGTGGTGGTCCCCGAAGAGGGAGTCCTTCCAGCCACCGAAGGAGTGGTAACCGACGGGCACCGGGATCGGCACGTTCACGCCGACCATGCCCGCCTCGATCTCCAGCTGGAAGCGGCGGGCGGCGCCGCCGTCCCGGGTGAAGATCGCGGTGCCGTTGCCGAAGGGGGACGCGTTGATCAGCGCCACGCCCTCGTCGTAGGTGTCCACGCGCAGCACGCACAGCACCGGGCCGAAGATCTCGTCCTTGTACGCGTCCGCCGTCACCGGCACGCGGTCCAGGAGCGAGAGGCCGATCCAGTGGCCGTCCTCGTGGCCCTCGACCGTGTGGCCCGTGCCGTCGAGGACGACCTCGGACCCCTGGTCGGCGGCACCCTTCACGTACGACGCCACCTTGTCGCGGTGCGCGGCCGTGATGAGCGGGCCCATCTCGGAGGCCGGGTCGTTGCCGGGACCGATCTTGATCTTCTCGGCGCGCTCGCGGATCTTGTCCACCAGCTCATCGCCGATCGAGCCGACCGCCACGACCGCGGAGATCGCCATGCAGCGCTCGCCGGCCGAGCCGTAGGCGGCGGAGACGGCGGCGTCGGCGGCCGCGTCCAGGTCTGCGTCCGGCAGGACGAGCATGTGGTTCTTGGCGCCGCCCAGGGCCTGGACGCGCTTGTGGTTCGCGGCGGCGGTGGTGTGGATGTAGCGGGCGATCGGCGTCGAACCCACGAAGGACACGGCGGCGACGTCCGGGTGCTCCAGGAGACGGTCGACGGCCACCTTGTCACCGTGCACGACGTTGAAGACACCGTCGGGCAGACCGGCCTCCGCCAGCAACTCGGCGAGCTTCATGGCGGCCGACGGGTCCTTCTCCGACGGCTTGAGGACGAAGGTGTTGCCGCACGCGATGGCGATCGGGAACATCCACATCGGCACCATGGCCGGGAAATTGAACGGCGTGATGCCCGCGACGACGCCCAGCGGCTGGCGGATCGACGCCACGTCGACCCGGGAGGCCACCTCGGTCGACAGCTCGCCCTTCAGCTGCACGGTGATCCCGCACGCCAGGTCGACGATCTCCAGACCGCGCGCGACCTCACCGAGCGCGTCCGAGTGCACCTTGCCGTGCTCGGCGGTGATCAGCTCGGCGATCGCGTCCCGGTTGGCGTCGAGCAGGGCGCGGAACTTGAAGAGGATCGTGGTCCGCCTGGCCAGTGAGGACAGGCCCCAGGTCGCGTAGGCGTCCTTCGCGGCGGACACCGCCGCGTCGACCTCGTCGACGGTCGCGAACGCGACCCGCGTGGTCACGGCGCCGGTCGCCGGGTCGGTGACCGGCCCGTACGTACCCGACGCACCCTCGACGGACTTGCCACCGATCCAGTGGTCGACGGTCTTCGTCATGGCCAATTACTCCTTCACAGATGGCGGCGTCGGGCGGCGACGTGCCGGTCATACTCCTCACGTGCCTTGACCGCAGACGATCGGGTCGCGGTCTCGGCCACAGGTACATCCCACCAGGCTTGGGCCGGGGGCGCGCCCGACACAGTGTCTGCCGTTTCGGTCTCCACGTAGACACAAGTGGGAGTGTCCGCGTCGCGCGCCTCGGCCAGGGCGGCACGCAGGTCACGCACGGTCTTCGCGCGTAGGACGCGCATGCCCAGGCTGGCCGCGTTGGCCGCGAGATCCACGGGCAGCGGCGCCCCGGTGTACGTACGGTCCTCGGCGCGGTGACGGTACGCCGTGCCGTACCGCTCGCCGCCCACGGACTCGGAGAGACCGCCGATCGAGGCGTACCCGTGGTTCTGGATGATGATCACCTTGATCGCGACGCCCTCCTGGACGGCGGTGACGATCTCGGTCGGCATCATCAGATAGGTGCCGTCGCCGACCAGCGCCCACACGGGCCGGTCCGGGGCCGCCATCCGCACGCCGATCGCCGCCGGGATCTCGTAGCCCATGCACGAGTAGCCGTACTCGACGTGGTACTGGTCCCGAGACCGCGCCCGCCACAGTTTGTGCAGGTCGCCGGGGAGCGAGCCGGCCGCGTTGATCAGGATGTCGTCCTCGGTGACCAGCTCGTCGAGGACGCCGAGGACCTGCGGCTGGGTGGGCCGGATGTCGACGTCCTCGGCCTCGTAGGCCGCGTCGACGCGGTACTCCCAGCGCTCCTTGTCGTCCGTGTACTCGGTGACGTACGCGGGCTCGGCTCGGTGGCGGTGCAGCAGCAGCGCCTCGGTGAGCGCTTCGAGACCGGCGCGCGCGTCGGCGATCAGCGGGGTGCCGGCGAGCTTGTGGCCGTCGTACGGAGCGATGTTGAGGTTGAGGAACCGGACACCCGAGGCACCGAAGAGGGTGCCGGAGGCGGTGGTGAAGTCGGTGTAGCGGGTGCCGACGCCGATCACCAGGTCGGCGGTGCGGGCGAGCTCGTCGGCGGTCGCCGTGCCGGTGTGGCCGATGCCGCCGACGTCCTGGGGGTGGTCCCAGCGCAGCGAGCCCTTGCCCGCCTGGGTGGAGGCGACGGGGATGCGGGTGGCGGAGGCGAGTTCGGCGAGCGCCTCCTCGGCGCGGCTGTGGTGGACGCCGCCGCCCGCGACGATCAGCGGACGCCTGGCCTCGCGGACCGCCGCGACGGCGCCGGCCAGTTCGCCGGCGTCGGCCGCCGGGCGCCGCACGGCCCAGGTCCGCTCGGCGAAGAACTCCTCGGGCCAGTCGTACGCCTCCGCCTGCACGTCCTGCGGCAGCGCGAGCGTGACGGCGCCGGTGTCGACGGGGTCACTGAGCACGCGCATCGCCTGGAGGGCCGCCGGGATCAGGGCTTCGGGGCGGGTGATCCGGTCGAAGTACTTCGACACCGGACGCAGACAGTCGTTGACCGACACATCCCCCGCGGAGGGGACTTCGAGCTGCTGGAGCACCGGGTCGGCGGGGCGGGTCGCGAAGACGTCGCCGGGCAGGAGCAGCACGGGGAGGTGGTTGATCGTGGCGAGCGCAGCGCCGGTGACGAGGTTGGTGGCACCGGGCCCGATGGAGGTGGTCACGGCGTGCGTCGACAGCCGGCCGCACTGGCGCGCGTAGCCGACCGCCGCGTGCACCATGGCCTGTTCGTTGCGTCCCTGGTGGTACGGCATCTCATCGGCGTACTCGATGAGCGCCTGGCCGATCCCGGCGACGTTCCCGTGGCCGAAGATGCCCCAGGTGGCGCCGATCAGGCGGCGCCGCTCGCCGTCCCGCTCCGTGTACTGCGCGGCCAGGAACCGCACCAGTGCCTGCGCGACCGTCAGCCTCGTCGAGGTCATCGGTATCCCCCTGTGCTCTCTACGTGTCCCGGGTGGAACCGGATCCGCCACTCCCTGTCCCCGCCCGGTCCCGCCATGACGTTCAGGTAGTACATGGCGTGGCCGGGCTGGGCGATGGACGGACCGTGCCATCCGTCGGGGACGAGGACGGCATCGCCGGTGCGGACCTCGGCGAGGACGTCGGAACCGCCCTCACGGGAAGGGAATACGCGCTGATAGCCGAAACCGTTCGGCCCGTCGATCTCGAAGTAGTAGATCTCCTCCAGCCGCGACTCGACACCGGGCAGGTGCTCGTCGTGCTTGTGGGGCGGATACGAGGACCAGTTGCCGCCGGGGGTGATCACCTCGACGGCGATCAGCCGGTCGCAGTCGAAGACGTCGGCGGCGGCGAAATTGCGCACCTGGCGGGCGCAGTCGCCGCTGCCGCGGTCTTCGACGGGAACCTCCGGCGCGGGGCCGTAGCGGGCGGGGAGTCGGCGCTCGCACTTCGCTCCTGCCAGGGCGAAGCGGCCTCCCACGCCGGAGGCGATCTGGACCCGGGCCTCACGGGGCACGTACGCGAAGTCGGAGACTCCGTCGAACACGCTTCCCCTGCCCAGGAGTTGGAACTCTTCCTGCTCCATGCCGTCCTTGGCGCGCACCGTGCAGCCGCCGCTGAGCGGGAGCACGATCCACTCACTGTCCCCGGTGGTGAAGGTGTGGGTACCACCGGGTGCCAGCTCCACGACGCGCAGACTGCTGTGGGTCCAGCCGGCCCGCACGGGATCGATGTCGAGGGCGTAGTACGCGTCGGCCGTGGTGCCGCTGGGCACGTACAGCTCGTTGCTCGGACGACTCATGCGGCCCTCACAGCAGTCCTACGGCGGTGTCCACGGCCGCGGCGACATCGCCGTCCGCGGGGTACAGCAGCGAACGGCCCACCACCAGGCCCTGCACGGTGGGGAGTTGGAGTGCCCCGCGCCACTTCTCGTACGCACTCTCCTGACCCTCGCCGACATCACCCCCCAGCAGGACGGCGGGCAGCGTGGAGGTCTCCATGACGCGGGCCATGTCGTCCGGGTTCTCGGTGACGGGGACCTTCAGCCAGGTGTACGCCGAACTGCCGCCCAGGCCGCTGGCGATGGCGATCGACTTGGTGACGGCCTCGGCGCTCAGATCGTTGCGCAGGCTACCGTCCTCCCGGCGACGGCAGAGGAACGGTTCGACGAAGACCGGAAGTTGACGCTCGGCCATGTCGTCGATCACCCGGGCCGTGGACTCCAGGGTGCGCAGCGAGCCCGGATCGTCGTAGTCGATGCGCAGCAGCAGTTTGCCCGCGTCGAACCCGAGCCGCTCGAGGTCCTTCGGGCGGTGCCCGGTGAACCGGTCGTCCAGCTCGAAGGCGGAACCCGCGAGTCCGCCCCGGTTCATCGACCCGATGGCCACCTTGCCCTCGAGCGCGCCGAGCAGCAGCAGGTCGTCGAGGACGTCGGCGGTGGCGAGCACGCCGTCGACTCCGGGTCGGGAGAGCGCCAGACACAGCCGCTCCAACAGATCGGCTCGCCCCGCCATGGCCAGCTTCCGGTCGCCGACGGCCAGTGCGCCGCATGCCGGATGGTCCGCGGCGACGATCATCAGCCGCCCGGAGCCGTCGACCAGCGGCCGCCGCACCCGCCGCGCGGCGGCCTCCGCGATCGCCTCGGGGTGACGGGCACGGACCTGGACGAGCGCGAGGACGTCGACGCGAGGGGACGGGGGGCGCAGACGGTCGTAGGTGGTGGGGGTGACGGGGGTGGCGGAGAGCGGTCCGCCGGGCGGGGCACCGGCGGGCTCGGTGTTCGCCGGCGCGCCCGCCCGGGCGTGTTCGACCGCCTCGTGGGGCGGGGGCGCGTCGCCGCCCTGTTCGTGGCGGGCTCCCCCGACGTGACCCGCCCTCACCGCACCGCTCCCGCCGCGAGGGCCTCTTCGACCTCGTCCGGCGTCGGCATCGCGGAAGAGCACTCCAGCCGGGAGGCGACGATGGCGCCCGCCGCGTTCGCGTGGCGCATGACCCGCTCCAGGTCCCAGCCGGCGAGCAGTCCGTGGCAGAGGGAGCCGCCGAACGCGTCTCCCGCGCCGAGGCCGTTGAGTACCTCGACCGGGAGGGGCGGGACCTCCGCCCGGGTCCCGTCGCGATGGACGGCGAGAACGCCCTTGGGACCCTGCTTCACCACGGCGAGTTCGGCACCGGCTTCGAGGAGGGCGTCGGCGGCGGCGTGCGGCTCGCGCTCGCCCGTGGCGATCTCGACCTCGTCGACATTGCCGACGGCGACGGTGGCGTGGCGCAGGGCCTCCGCGTAGAAGGGACGCGCCGAGGCGGCGAGGTCCTTCCGCGCGCCGCCTTCCGGAGCTCCGCTCTTCCCGGCCCTGTCCCTCCCCGCCGCGTTCTTCCCGGCCGTGTCCCCCCAGAACATGGGACGCCAGTCGAGGTCGAAGACCGTCGTACCGGACCGGGCCCGGTGGGCCAGGGCGGCGAGCGTGGCCGTGCGGCTCGGTTCCGCGCTCAGCCCCGTGCCCGTCATCCAGAAGACGCGGGCGGCGCGCACTTCGTCGAGGTCGAGTTCGTGCGCGTCGATCTCCAGGTCGGGGGCCTTGGGCTGCCGGTAGAAGTAGAGCGGGAAGTCGTCGGGCGGGAAGATCTCGCAGAAGGTGACGGGGGTGGGCAGCCCGGGGACCGAGGTGACCCAGCGGTCGTCGACGCCGAAGTCGCGCAGCGCCTCGCGCAGATAGGCACCGAAGGGATCCGCACCCGTCCGGGTGATGACGGCCGTACGCCGTCCGAGCCGCGCGGCGGCCACCGCGACATTGGTCGCCGACCCGCCGAGGAACTTGCCGAAGGACGTCACCCGGGCCAGCGGGACTCCCGTCTGCAACGGGTAGAGGTCCACACCGATCCGCCCCATGGTGATCAGCTCGTACGCCATCGAGTTCCCTTCACTACGGCTGTCCCCAGGTCTAGTCCCGCACGCGGAGCCTGTCAACGTTTTGTCCAGACATTCGGACGAGGCCTTGACACCTCTCCGGAGCCGCCGGAAGCTGACGCCCATGACGTCGTTGTCACCTCAGTCATCGCCGCGGCCCGAGTCCCGGCCCTCGCCGGAGTCGTCACCGCGGTCGTCGCCTCCGTCCTCACTGTCGCGCATCCGGATCGGTTCGGCTCCCGACTCCTGGGGCGTCTGGTTCCCCGACGACCCGCGGCAGGTCCCCTGGCAGCGCTTCCTCGACGAGGTCTCCGGCTCCGGCTACGAGTGGATCGAGCTCGGCCCGTACGGCTATCTGCCCACGGATCCGGACGTCCTCAGAGAGGAGACCGCGCGGCGCGGGCTCACCGTCTCGGCAGGCACGGTCTTCACCGGGCTGCACCGGGGTCCCGACGTCTGGGAGTCCACCTGGGCGCACGTCTCGGACATCGCGGCGCTCACCCAGGCGATGGGCGCCGAGCATCTCGTCGTCATCCCGGCCTTCTGGCGCGACGACAAGACCGGCGCGGTGCTGGAGGACAGCACGCTGACGCCGTCCCAATGGCGCAATCTGACCGCCCAGACCGAGCGGCTCGCCCATGAGGTCCGCGAGCGCTACGGGCTGCGGATCGTCGTCCACCCGCACGCCGACACGCACATCGACAGCGAGGAGAACGTGACGCGCTTCCTCGACGCGACCGACGCCTCCCTGGTGTCGCTGTGTCTGGACACGGGCCACTACGCCTACTGCGGCGGCGACAGCGTCAAGCTCATCGAGACGTACGGCGAACGCATCGGCTACCTCCACCTCAAGCAGGTGGACCCGCTGGTGCTGGCCGGAGTCCGTGCCGAGGAGGTGCCGTTCGGGCCGGCCGTCGCGCGCGGCGTGATGTGCGAACCACCGTCCGGCGTGCCGGCGCTGGAGCCCGTCCTCGCCGCCGCGCAGCGGCTCGGCGTCGAGCTCTTCGCGATCGTCGAGCAGGACATGTACCCGTGTCCGCCGGACAAGCCACTGCCGATCGCCCGGCGCACCCGGGCGTTCCTGAGGTCCTGCGGGGCATGACGTCCGCGTCCGGAGGACCCGACGAGCCCCCGGGGCCCGGCGGGTCCTGCGGCCCGCCCGGGCGCGCACGCCGGGCGGGGACCGCCGCACGGGTGAGCGGGGGCCGTCGGCCGGGGCGACGGCGGGGGCCGTCACGCGGAACCTGGAAGGGTCTGTCCCGCGGCCGGCCACGGAAGTCACCGTGCGGGCCGGTGACGGACCGGGCGGTTCCTGGGAGACCGCGGTCACGCCGCCCCGCCCGCATCACCCGCATCACCCGCATCACCCGCATCACCCGCATCACCCGACCGACTATCTCCCGCCCCTTGGTGACCAATGTGTCACTCGTGTCACAAAAAACACCGCCGTGTCACACATGTCGCGTGTACGCGGGTCTTGCGTCACACCCGGTCAACAGCCGCTGCCCTGCGTTCACGCTGCGTCGTTCAAGGGGCAGACGCTTTGTGATCACCAGCGCAGCGCCCGGCTCCCCCGACGGCCGCCCCCAGGCCGCCGCCGCGGCGCGCGCGGGGAGGTGCCACTCATGACCGACCGAAGGCTCTGGTCGTACAAGGAGATCGCGGCGCACATCAAGGTGCAGCCGGACACGGTGCGGTCCTACCGCAAGCACGGGCTGCTGCCGCCGCCCGACCATGTCGAGGGCGGAAAGCCCTACTGGTACGCGGACACCGTCCGGTCCTGGGTCGCCTCCCGGCCGGGAAACCGGGGCCGCAGAGACGAGTGACCCCTTCCGCCGGGTGCCTCATGCCTCCGGGGGTGCCTCGCCTCCGTGCCGCATCCGGGGTGCCTCGCCTCCGGGTGGGGCACCGCCCTAATTCGATTGCCGCCGTGCCGGTCGCCCGCCGATGATCCACCGGTGACCTTCTCCGTGAAACCCGTCCTCACCGGCGAGAAGACCCTGCTGCGACCGTTCACCGTGGCCGACGCCCCGGTGATGGCGGAGATCCTGGCCGACCCCGAGGTCCTGCGGCTCACCGGCAGTCCCGACGAGGAGTTCGGACCGGAACGGCTGCGTATCTGGTACGGGACGCGCGGCGAACAGCCGGACAGGCTGGACCTCGGCGTGGTGGACCGCGCCACCGGTGAACTGGTCGGCGAGGCCGTCCTGAACGAGTGGGACCGGCACAACCACAACTGCACGTTCCGCATCCTCATCGGCCCGCGGGGCCGGGACCGGGGTCTGGGCACCGAGGCCACCCGGCTGATCGTCGGGCACGCCTTCGAGCGACTGGCCCTGCACCGCGTCTCGCTGTACGTCTTCGCCTTCAACCCCCGGGCCCGCCGCGCCTATGAGAAGGCCGGCTTCGTGGCCGAGGGCGTCGAGCGCCAGACGCTGCTGCACGACGGCGAGTGGATCGACGCCGTACGGATGTCGGTCCTCGCCCATGAGTGGGCCGCCCACCGGGGACACCCCGCCGGCCCCACGGCCAACTGACCACCGGCGCACGACGCTCACTGACCACCGGCCCACGGCACTCGCTTGCCCCCGGCCCTCGCAGCCACCGACCGCCGGCCCGCTACGGGGAGACCGCCCGGGAGACCGCCCCATCGGGCTTCGGAGACCGTCCCCCGCACACCTCGACGACCGTCAGCTCCACGGCTCGATGACCGTCACCCCCGAGCCCGGTGCCGAGCCCATCGCCGCCAGTGCGGTCGGTGCCGCGTCCAGCGTGATGGTGGACGTCACGAGGAGGTCGGGCCGGAGCGTCCCGGCACGGACCAGTTCCATCATCGCCGGGTAGGCGTGGGCGGCCATGCCGTGGCTGCCGAGGAGTTCGAGTTCGAGGCCGATCACGCGGGCCATCGGGACCGGGGTCGTACCGGTCGGGGAGGGCAGCAGGCCGACCTGGACGTGCCGGCCGCGACGGCGCAGACCGTTCACCGAGGCCGCGCAGGTGGCGGGCGATCCGAGGGCGTCCAGCGACACATGCGCGCCACCGCCGGTCAGTTCACGGACCGCATGCGCCGGGTCGGCCACGGCAGAGGCGTCCACGCACTCCGCCGCCCCGAACTTCCGAGCGAGGTCGAGCGCCGCGGACGACACGTCGACGGCGACGACCCGGGCCCCGGAAGCCGCCGCGATCATCACCGCCGAGAGGCCGACACCGCCGCAGCCGTGCACCGCGACCCACTCCCCCGCGGCCGCCCTTCCCTGGGCGGCCACCGCCCGGAACGCCGTGGCGAACCGGCAGCCCAGCGAGGCTGCCGTCGCGAAGGACAACTCCGGCGGCACCGCGATCAGGTTCACGTCGGCGTGGTCGAGCGCCACGTACTGGGCGAAGGAACCCCAGTGCGTGAACCCCGGCTGGGTCTGACGTTCGCACACCTGCTGGTCGCCCGCCGCGCACGCGGGACAGGTTCCGCAGGCGCAGACGAACGGGACGGTGACCGGGTCGCCGGGACGCCAGCCGGTCACCCGGGCACCCACCGCCTCGACCACCCCCGCGAGTTCGTGCCCCGGCACATGCGGCAGTGTGATGTCCGGGTCGTGGCCCATCCAGCCGTGCCAGTCGCTCCGGCACAGCCCCGTGGACTCGACCCGCACCACGACCCCGTGCTCCGCGGGCGCCGGGTCCGCCACCTCCCGCACCTCGGCCGGCTCCCCGTACCGCTCGAACACCACTGCCCGCATCGGCTTCCGCCCTCCGCCCGGAGATCACCTTCCCCGGGAACGCTATCCGCGCGCGCCCGCCTTGTCCCTGCCGGGCTCGGGCGCCGGTACCGGGGCCGCCTCCGGCGCCGCCCCCTCGCTGAGTCCGAACCGGTCGTGGAAGCGCCGCAGCGGTCCGGGCGCCCACCAGGTGGCCCGGCCGGTCAGGCGCATGACCGCTGGGACCAGCAGGCTGCGGACGACCATCGCGTCCATCAGCACGGCGAGCGCGATACCCAGACCCAGCATCTTGGTGTTGGCGATCCGGGAGGTGCCGATGGCGACCATCACCACCGCGAGGATGACCGCGGCGGCGGTGATGAGCCCGCCGGTGCGCTGAAGCCCGAAGCGGACCGCCTCGCGGTGGTCGCCGGTGTGGTCGTACTCCTCCTTGATGCGGGAGAGGAGGAAGACGCCGTAGTCCATGGAGAGACCGAAGGCGACGCAGAACATCAGGACCGGGAGGGTCGTCTCGATCGAACCGGAGCTGGTGAAGTCGAGGAGGCCGGAGAGATGGCCGTCCTGGAAGACCCAGACCACCGCACCGAACATCGCGGTCAGGCTGAGCGCGTTGAGCAGCACCGCCTGCACCGGGATCAGCACGCTGCCGGTCAGCAGGAACACCAGGAGCAGCGTGACGATCGCGATGAACGCGGCCGCCCACGGGAGCCGGTCGGCTATCGCGTGCTTGGAGTCGACCAGGACGGCCGCCGTGCCGGTCACGGAGGTTTCGAACGGGGCGTCCGTCGCCCGGAGTTCGCCCACCAAGCGCTGGGCCCCCTCGTCCACGGCCTCGCCCTTCGGCAGCACCGTGAAGTACGCCGCGTCGCCCTTCACCAGGGGCCCGTCCACGCGCAGCACCTCGGGCAGAGCGGCGATCCGGTCCTTGTACCGGGCGTACTGGGCCGGGGTGGCCGCGCCCTCGGCCAGGACCTCCAGTCCGCCGCCGGGACTGCCCGGGAATCCGTCGCGGATGTGCTGTTGGACGATGTGCGACTCCGCGCCCGAGGGCAGCTGGCGGTCGTCGGCCGTGCCGAACTTCACGCCCAGGAAGGGCAGTCCGAGGACGATGAGGCCGGCCGTGGTGGCCACCGCGAAGAGCGGGGCCCTGCGCATCACGAGGGAGGCCATGCGTCCCCAGGCGGCCCCGCCGTCGGCCGGACGCGGCCTTCCGCGCCGGAACAGGCGCCGCAGGTCCAGGGAGTTCACCCGGTCGCCGAGGAGCACCAGCGCCGCGGGGAGCAGGATCAGGGCGGCGGCCGCGGCCAGCAGCACGACGGCGATGCCGGCGTAGGCGAAGGAGCGCAGGAAGTACTGCGGGAAGAGCAGCATCGCGGCCAGCGACACCGCGACGGTGAGGGCGGAGAAGAGCACCGTGCGGCCGGCCGTGCGCAGGGTGGTGCCGACCGCGGTGCGCGGCGGGGTGCCGGTGGCCAGCTCCTCGCGGAACCTGCGGACGATGAACAGGGCGTAGTCGATGGCGAGACCGAGACCGAGGGCCGTCGTCAGATTCATGGCGAAGACCGAGACGTCCGTGACCTCGGTGAGTCCACGCAGCACCGCGTTGGTGCCGAGAATCGCGATGATGCCGACCCCGAGCGGCAGCAGGGCCGCGATCGCGCTGCCGAAGACCATCACCAGCAGCACGAGGGTCACCGGCAGGGCGATCAGCTCGGCCCGGGTCAGGTCCTCGCGGATGGTCGTCTGCATCTCGTGCCGCACGGCGACCGGTCCGCCGACCTCGATCTCGACGGGGCCGCTCCTTCCCCGGTAGGAGGGTGCGAGGCGGTCCAGGGTGTCGGCCGCGGTCTTCTCGTCGCCGGTGATGCGCGCGGCGATCAGCGCCTCGTGGCCGTCACGCGCCTTCAGCGCGGGGGAACCGGACTGCCAGTACGAACCGACGCCCGTGACACCCCGCTCGGTGGCCAGGCGCGCCGCGAGCCGTTTGGCCTCGGCGGCGACGGAGGGGTCGTCGACCGAGGCGGCGCCCGCGTCGAGAAGGAGCAGCAGATTGGGCTGCGAGGCGGGGAACTCCCGCTCCAGCGCCTTGGTCGCGTAGGTCGACTGCGCGGTCGGGTCCTCCCAGCCTCCGCTGCCCAGCCGGTCGGCGACCCCGCTGCCCGCGACCACGGCGAGCGCGGTCAGCAGGAGGGCCACGAGCAGGGAGAGCCGCGGTCGCGCGGTCACGAACCGGGTCCATCCGCCGAGCCGCGCACCCCCGCCCGAACCCGCGCCCGCACCCCCGCCGGACCTCGCTCCGGGCCCGTCTCCCGCGTCGTTGACTTCGGACATGATGCGGTGTCCCCTTCACCGTGACCCTGGTGACCGCACTCGTGCAGGCAGCATGGATCGCCCATTGCCATAGAATGGCAAACACGAGTCGTCGCTCGCGTTTTTCAAGAATGCGAGCGACCACTCGCGTTTGTCAATCGCGTCCCGAGAAGCTGGGGATAACCCGTGCCGGATAAGCAGCAGACCGAGGAGTCACCGACGCGGCAGCAGCGCGCCGAGAACAAGCCGCGCCGCCGTCAGGCCCGTGGCGAGCGCCGCATCGCCCAGCTCCTGGAGGCGGCGGCCTCGGTGTTCTGCCAGTCCGGCTACACGGCGGCGAGCACGAACGCCATCGCGCGCGAGGCCGGCGTCTCGCCCGGCACGCTCTACCAGTTCTTCCCGAACAAGGAGGCCATCGCGGTCGGCCTCGGCGACCAGCTGCTGGAGCACTGGGCCCGGTCGCACGGACAGGCGCTCACGCCGGAGAACATCGGCCTCCCGCTGGACCGGATGCTCGACGCGGTCCTCGACCCGCTGATCGCGTTCAACGTCGAGAACCCGGCCTTCGCCGTCCTGATGCACGGCCCCGACACCCCGGGACCGATCGTCGAGGAGATCGGCAGCGTGCACTGCGCCCTCCTCGCCCGCGTCGAGGAGATGATCTCGACCCGCCTGCCGGACCTCCCGCCCGACGAGCGCACCCGCACGGCGAACATGACGCTGCACCTCTTCAAGGCCGGGCTCACCCTGATCATGTCCCACGAGGGCGCCGAGCGTGATGCCTACATCGCGGAGCTGAAGACGGTCATGCACCGCTACCTGGAGCCGCTCCTCGGGCACGAGCGCCCCGTCGGCCACTGAGCCACGCCGGACGCGCCGGACATCGACGGCACCAGCACTCCCGCCCGCGACATCGGGGACCTTTGCCATAGGGTTCGGACAAATCGATCGGGTCGAGCGCTCCCCGGGCCCGCTTGGATTAATACCCCCTAGGGGTATAGTGTGGTGACCATCGAGGAGAACCCTGGGTTCCCAGGGGTCCCTCCCCCACACGCACGCACCGGACGCCTCGACGAGGAGTAACGCCATGACCGCGCAGACCGACACCCCGGGTTCCGTCACCGCCGTCTACCAGGTGAGCGGGATGAGCTGCGGACACTGTGAAGGCTCTGTCAGCAGCGAGATCTCCGAGATCCCCGGGGTCAGCTCGGTGAAGGCCGTCGCCTCGACGGGCGAGGTCACCGTCGTCTCCGAGACCGCGCTCGACGAGAACGCCGTCCGCGCCGCGGTGGACGAGGCGGGCTTCGAGCTCGTCGGCCCGGCCTGAACGGACCCAGCAGCCCCTCTCCTCCGTACCGGGCCGTGCCGACCGGCTGATACCGGCTCCGCGCGGTCCGGCTCATTCCTGGAGCCGGACCATGACCACCGCAGCACCCGAGACACCCATAGGCACGGCCTCGGAGGTCGAGCTCTCCATCGGCGGGATGACCTGCGCCTCCTGCGCGGCCCGCGTCGAGAAGAAACTCAACCGGATGGACGGCGTCAGCGCCACCGTCAACTTCGCGACGGAGAAGGCCAAGGTCTCGTACCCCGTGGGGGTACAGGTCGCCGATCTGATCGCCACCGTGGTGAAGACGGGCTACACCGCCGAGGAACCCCCGCCGCCCGTGGCGCCCGTGGCACCCGAGGAGACGGCACCGCCGGCCGCCGACGATCCCGCAACGGCCGCGCTGCGCGGGCGTCTGACCGTCTCCGCGCTGCTCGCCCTGCCCGTCGTCCTCATGTCGATGATCCCGGCCCTGCAGTTCGACAACTGGCAGTGGCTCTCGCTGACGCTCGCCGCCCCCGTCGTGGTCTGGGGCGGGCTGCCCTTCCACCGGGCCGCCCTGACGAACGCGCGGCACGGCGCGGCCACCATGGACACCCTGGTCTCGGTCGGCACGCTCGCCGCGTTCGGCTGGTCCCTGTGGGCGCTGTTCTTCGGCGACGCGGGGATGCCGGGCATGCGGCACGGCTTCGAACTCACCGTCTCCCGTACGGACGGGGCGTCCACGCTCTACCTCGAGGTCGCCGCGGGCGTCATCGCGTTCATCCTGCTCGGCCGCTTCCTGGAGGCCCGCTCCAAGCGGCGCGCGGGGGCGGCGCTGCGGGCGCTGATGGAGCTCGGCGCCAAGGACGTCACCGTCCTGCGGGACGGCCGTGAGGTCCGCGTCCCCGTGGAACGGCTGGCGGTCGGCGACCGCTTCGTCGTACGGCCGGGCGAGAAGGTCGCCACCGACGGGACCGTGGTGGAGGGCGTGTCGGCCGTCGACGCGTCCATGCTGACCGGCGAGTCGGTGCCGGTGGACGTGACCGTCGGGGACACCGTCACCGGTGCGACCGTGAACGCCGGGGGCCGGCTCGTCGTCGAGGCCACCCGGATCGGCGCGGACACCCAGCTCGCGCGGATGGCCCGGCTCGTCGAGGACGCGCAGAACGGCAAGGCCGAGGTGCAGCGTCTCGCCGACCGGATCTCCGGGGTCTTCGTGCCCGTCGTGCTGCTCATCGCGATCGGCACCTTCGGGGCCTGGATCGCGGTCACCGGCGACACCGTCGCGGCCTTCACCGCCGCCGTCGCGGTGCTGATCATCGCCTGCCCGTGCGCGCTCGGCCTGGCCACCCCGACCGCCCTGATGGTCGGCACCGGCCGCGGCGCCCAGCTCGGCATCCTCATCAAGGGGCCCGAGGTCCTGGAGTCCACGCGCCGCGTCGACACCGTCGTCCTGGACAAGACCGGCACGGTGACCACGGGACGTATGAGCCTCCACGAGGTGTACGTCGCCGACGGCACCGCCGAGAAGGACGTCCTGCGCCTCGCCGGAGCCCTGGAACACGCCTCGGAGCATCCGATCGCCCGGGCGATCGCGGCAGGCGCTCAGGAGCGCGTCGGCGGCCTTCCGGTACCGGAACACTTCGAGAACGTGCCCGGCCGCGGCGTACGCGGGCGGGTGGACGGCCACGACATCACCGTCGGCCGGTTCCCGGACGCGCTTCCGAAGGTGCTTGCACGCGCGAAGAGCGCGGCCGAGACGGAGGGCCGCACGGCGGTCGTGGTCGCCCGGGACGGCGCGGCGGTGGGTGTCCTGACCGTCGCCGACACGATCAAGGAGTCCAGCGCCGAGGCCGTACGGGAGCTGCGCGCCCTCGGGCTCACGCCGGTGCTGCTGACCGGGGACAACCGGGCGGTCGCCGAGGCCGTGGCGCGGGCGGTCGGCATCGACTCCGCCGAGGTGATCGCCGAGGTGCTGCCCGAGGACAAGGTCGCCGTGGTGCGACGGCTCCAGGGCGAGGGGCGGACCGTCGCGATGGTCGGCGACGGGGTGAACGACGCGGCCGCGCTCGCCACCGCCGATCTGGGCCTCGCGATGGGCACGGGGACGGACGCGGCGATCGAGGCGAGCGATCTGACGCTGGTGCGCGGCGACCTGCGGGTGGCCGCGGACGCGATCCGGCTGGCGCGCAGCACCCTGTCGACGATCAAGGGAAACCTGGTCTGGGCCTTCGGCTACAACGTGGCGGCACTGCCGCTGGCCGCGGCGGGCCTGCTCAACCCCATGATCGCGGGGGCGGCGATGGCCTTCTCGTCGGTGTTCGTGGTCACGAACAGCCTTCGACTCAGAGCATTCTCGTGACGACGATGTATGAGTCCCCCTAGAGTCCAACGGGAGCCTCACATAAGCTCTTCACAAGGCTCGCGCATCTTCCTTACGCTTGGTTCTCGATTCCCATATCGGGGCTCTTGCCTATCTTCAGGACATATGCAAGAGACACAGATCACAGTGATGTGAACGTAACCATCGAAGGGGTTCGTCGGTCTAAGTTTGGCGATGTCAGAAGCGTCTTGGGGGGCGTGACTGGCATCTGGGGATGTCTTGGGGGACGTTCCCGGAAATTGCGTCGCCGGGGCACGTACACCGGGGAGCTTTGAGCGGCCCTCCCGATCCGTACGCGTCCCGGCAGATCGCACCGCACCACCGCAGTACAGCGAGCTCCGCTCGCTCGGCTCACCGTCGGCCCCGTGCCGGCACACAGCGATTCAGGCGCTGTCCCACAGACGCCCGGCCGGATCCCGTGGGGGGAATCCGCACCGGGACAGGAAAGCGCCCTGACTGCCGGCCCGTGGGGGGACCAGTAGCAGGGCGCTTTCCGTTTTTCTGCCTCCGTACGAGATCGCCGGGCCCCGCGTACGGGACCCGGCGATGTGTCGTGCAGGCGTCAGCGAGCCTCGACCGGCACGAAGTCGCGCTCGACGACACCCGTGTAGATCTGACGCGGGCGGCCGATGCGGGAGCCGGGCTCCTTGATCATCTCGTGCCACTGCGCGATCCATCCCGGCAGCCGGCCGAGGGCGAACAGGACCGTGAACATCTCGGTCGGGAAGCCCATGGCGCGGTAGATCAGGCCGGTGTAGAAATCGACGTTCGGGTAGAGGTTGCGCGAGACGAAGTAGTCGTCGGAGAGCGCGTGCTCCTCCAGCTTGAGGGCGATGTCCAGCAGCTCGTCGGACTTGCCGAGAGCGGAGAGGACATCGTGCGCCGCCGCCTTGATGATCTTGGCGCGCGGGTCGAAGGACTTGTACACCCGGTGGCCGAAGCCCATCAGGCGGACGCCGTCCTCCTTGTTCTTCACCTTGCGGATGAAGGAGTCGACATCGCCGCCGTTGGCCTGGATGCCCTCGAGCATCTCCAGGACGGACTGGTTGGCGCCGCCGTGCAGCGGGCCCCACAGGGCGGAGATGCCGGCGGAGATCGAGGCGAACATGTTCGCCTGCGAGGAGCCGACCAGACGCACGGTGGACGTCGAACAGTTCTGCTCGTGGTCCGCGTGCAGGATGAGCAGCTTGTCGAGCGCGGAGACGACGACCGGGTCGAGCTCGTACTCCTGGGCGGGGACCGAGAAGGTCATGCGCAGGAAGTTCTCGACGTACCCGAGGTCGTTGCGCGGGTAGACGAAGGGGTGGCCGATCGACTTCTTGTAGGCATACGCCGCGATCGTCGGAAGCTTGGCGAGCAGCCGGATCGTGGAGAGGTTGCGCTGCTTCTCGTCGAACGGGTTGTGGCTGTCCTGGTAGAAGGTCGACAGCGCCGAGACGACCGAGGACAGCATCGCCATCGGGTGGGCGTCGCGAGGGAAGCCCCTGTAGAAGTTCTTGACGTCCTCGTGCAGCAGGGTGTGCTGGGTGATCTCGTTCTTGAAGGTGGAGAGCTCGTCGACGTTCGGAAGCTCACCGTTGATCAGCAGGTAGGCCACCTCCAGGAAGGTGGAACGCTCGGCCAGCTGCTCGATCGGGTAGCCGCGGTACCGGAGGATGCCCTGCTCACCGTCGAGATAGGTGATCGCGGATTTATAGGCGGCGGTATTGCCGTACCCGCTGTCCAGAGTCACCAGACCGGTCTGGGCCCGGAGCTTGCCGATGTCGAAGCCCTTGTCGCCGACGGTGCTGTCGATCACCGGGTAGGTGTACTCGCCATCGCCGAACCGCAGTACTACAGAGTTGTCGCTCACGTCATCCCTCACCGACGTTGTGCCTCTTCTTCGAGGTGCCCTGACTGTCTCTACCATCCCCCATTTGGCCCTGGAGAGTGCACTCGGGGTCGACCATTGGGCCTACTGGCGGCACTCAGTGCCGCCAACCTGCTCATCCTGCCCCGTCCGTCCAGCATCTGGAAGTGCTCTGTGACCTTCATGACTCATTTGATCGATCATTTTTTGTGACGGGGCGTGTCCCGCGCCCGAAAGGCCCCGTTCGGCGCCCGGACGGGCCCGGTCCGCACCCCGGACGGCCTTGGTCCACACCGCCGGACACCCTTGGTTCATGAGCCGGACAGCCGGAAGTCCAGGGCCGTGCACCGGCGTCCCGCTGACACCGTACGCACCGCCTGGCCTATCGCCTTGCGTGAACCGACGAGGACGACCAGCTTCTTGGCCCGGGTGACGGCCGTGTAGAGCAGATTGCGCTGGAGCATCATCCACGCGCCCGTGGTCACCGGGATCACCACCGCCGGGTACTCGCTGCCCTGGGAGCGGTGGATGGTCACTGCGTAGGCGTGGGCGAGTTCGTCGAGTTCGTCGAATTCGTACGGCACCTCCTCGTCCTCGTCCGTCCGCACCGTCAGGCGCTGCTCGACCGCGTCGAGCGAGGTGACGACGCCCACGGTGCCGTTGAAGACGCCGTTCTCGCCCTTCTCGTAGTTGTTGCGGATCTGGGTGACCTTGTCCCCGACCCGGAAGACCCGGCCGCCGAACCGCTTCTCGGCGAGGTCGGGGCGGCCGGGGGTGATGGCCTGCTGGAGCAGGCCGTTGAGGTGGCCCGCGCCGGCCGGGCCCCGGTGCATGGGAGCGAGGACCTGGATGTCCCGGCGCGGGTCGAGCCCGAACTTGGCCGGAATCCGCCGGGCCGCCACGTCCACGGTGAGCCGCCCCGCCTCCTCGGTGTCGTCCTCGACGAACAGGAAGAAGTCCTTCATACCGTCGGTGAGCGGGTGCTGTCCGGAGTTGATCCGGTGCGCGTTGGTCACCACCCCGGACTGCTGGGCCTGGCGGAAGACCCGGGTGAGGCGGACCGCCGGGACCGGGCCGCGGTCGGCGAGCAGATCGCGCAGCACCTCGCCCGCACCGACGCTCGGCAGTTGGTCGACGTCGCCGACGAAGAGCAGATGGGCGCCCGGGGCCACCGCCTTGACCAGCTTGTTGGCGAGGAGGAGGTCGAGCATGGAGGCCTCGTCGACCACCACCAGGTCGGCGTCCAGCGGGCGGTCCTTGTCGTAGGCCGCGTCGCCGCCCGGCTTGAGCTCCAGGAGCCGGTGCACGGTGGAGGCCTCGGCCCCGGTCAGCTCGGCGAGCCGCTTGGCGGCACGGCCGGTGGGCGCGGCGAGGACCACCTTGGCCCCCTTGGCGCGGGCCAGCTCCACGATCGAGCGGACCGTGAACGACTTGCCGCAGCCCGGGCCTCCGGTGAGCACGGCGACCTTCTCGGTGAGCGCGAGCCGGACCGCCGCCTCCTGCTCGGGGGCCAGCTCCGCGCCCGTACGCCCCTTCAGCCATGCCAGGGCCCTGTCCCAGGCCACGTCGTGGAAGCCGGGCATCCGGTCACGGTCGCTGCGCAGCAGGCGCAACAGCTGTGCGGAGAGCGAGAGTTCCGCGCGGTGGAAGGGGACCAGGTAGACGGCCGTCACCGGGTCTCCGCCGTCCGGGCCGGGGACCTTCTCCCGTACGACACCGGGGTCCTCGCCCTCTTCCGCGGGCGCCGCCAGCTCGGCCAGGCACTCGATGACCAGGCCCGTGTCGACCTGGAGCAGCTTCACCCCGTCCGCGATCAGCCGTTCCTCGGGGAGGTAGCAGTGGCCCTGGTCGGTGGACTGCGACAGGGCGTACTGAAGGCCGGCCTTCACGCGCTCCGGGCTGTCGTGCGGGATGCCGACGGACTGGGCGATCTTGTCGGCGGTGAGGAAGCCGATGCCCCAGACGTCGGACGCCAGGCGGTAGGGCTGGTTCTTCACGACCGAGATCGACGCGTCGCCGTACTTCTTGTAGATGCGGACCGAGATGGAGGTGGACACCTCGACGGTCTGGAGGAAGAGCATGACCTCCTTGATCGCCTTCTGCTCCTCCCAGGCGTCGGCGATCCTCCCGGTGCGCTTGGGCCCGAGTCCCGGGACCTCGATGAGCCGCTTCGGCTCCTCCTCGATGATCCGCAGGGTGTCCAGCCCGAAGTGCTGGGTGATGCGGTCGGCGAAGACCGGGCCGATGCCCTTGACCAGGCCGGAGCCGAGATAACGGCGGATGCCCTGGACCGTGGCCGGGAGCACCGTCGTGTAGTTCTCCACCGTGAACTGCTTGCCGTACTGCGGGTGGGAGCCCCAGAGTCCCTCCATGCGCAGGGACTCGCCGACCTGGGCGCCGAGAAGCGATCCGACGACGGTGAGCAGATCACCGGCGCCCCGGCCGGTGTCCACCCGGGCGACCGTGTATCCGTTCTCCTCGTTGGCGTACGTGATGCGTTCGAGCACGCCTTCCAGCGTGGCCAGTCGCCGCTCGCCGGTCTGGGCGGCCCCCGCCTGATTGGACATGATCCGACGGTACCGCCCGCCTCCGACAGCGCTCGGCCGCTGTGGACGAACAGGGGTGCCGTCGGTCCGGGCCGCCGCCCCGGGTCCGGTCGCGGCGCGGTCCGGTCGCGGCGCGCGAAAGCATTTCGAGGGGCCCGGTCCGTCGACCGGGCCCCTCGGCTTCCCCTCCTCATCAGAACCCCCGCGATCCCCCCGGATCCCCCTCCAGAAGTCCTGATGCCAAGTACGACCCGCGGAGTCGGGGAAGGGTTGCACGGACTTCTGAAGATTTTTTACCCGGCGTGTTCCACGAACCTCGCCGCCGTCTCGGCCAGCACCTCGCGCCCGTCCCGGGCCCACAGCGCGTCGTTGAAGAGTTCGACCTCGATGGGTCCGGCGTACCCCGCCGCCTCGACGTGGCCCCGCCACGCGCGGAAGTCGATCGAGCCGTCGCCGAGCTGGCCGCGGCCGTTCAGGACGCCCTCGGGAAGCGGGGTGGTCCAGTCGGCGAGCTGGAAGGTGTGGATGCGCCCGCCGGCCCCCGCGCGGGCGATCTGCGCGGGGGCCGTGTCGTCCCACCAGAGGTGGTACGTGTCGACGGTGACGCCCACCTGTTCCGCGGGGAAGCGTTCCGCGAGGTCCAGGGCCTGGGCGAGGGTGGAGACCACACAGCGGTCGGCGGCGTACATCGGATGGAGCGGTTCGATGGCCAGGCGCACGCCGCGGGAGGCCGCGTACGGGCCCAGCTCGGCGAGCGCGTCGGCGATGCGCTCGCGGGCGCCGTGCAGGTCCTTCGAGCCGGCCGGCAGACCGCCGGAGACCAGGACGAGGGCGTCGGTGCCGAGGGTCGCGGCCTCGTCGACGGCCGCCCGGTTGTCGTCCAGGGCACGCTGTCGCTCCCCCGGGTCGATCGCCGTGAGGAAGCCGCCCCGGCAGAGGGTGGTGACGGCCAGACCCGCGTCGTGGACGAGTTTCGCGGTGGCGTCGAGGCCGTACGTGCGCACGGGCTCGCGCCAGAGACCGACGCCCGGAACCCCCGTCTCCAGGCAGGCCTCGACTAGTTCGGGCATCGACAGCTGTTTGACCGTCATCTGGTTGACGGAGAATCGGGCGAGGCTGCTCATGAGGTCACTCCGTACAGGGCCAGCAGGGTCTTCATCCGTGACTCGGCGCGTTCCGGGTTCGGGAACAGGCCCAGTCCGTCGGCCAGTTCGTAGGCGCGCGCGAGGTGCGGCAGCGAGCGCGCCGACTGCAGGCCGCCCACCATCGCGAAGTGCTCCTGATGACCGGCGAGCCAGGCCAGGAGGACGACGCCCGTCTTGTAGAAGCGGGTCGGGGGCTGGAAGAGGTGGCGGGACAACTCGACGGTGGGGTCCAGGAGTTCGCGGAAGCCCTTGACGTCGCCCGTGTCCAGGACCCGTACCGCCCGCGCGGCCGCCGGACCGAGCGGGTCGAAGATGCCGAGCAGCGCGTGGCTGAAGCCCCGCTCGTCGCCCGCGATCAGCTCGGGGTAGTTGAAGTCGTCACCGGTGTAGCAGCGGACGCCGTCCGGGAGACGGCGGCGCAGCTCGACCTCCCGGCGGGCGTCCAGCAGAGAGATTTTGATGCCGTCCACCTTGTCCGGGTGGGCGGCGATCACCTCCAGGAACACCTCCGTCGCGTCGTCCAGGTCGGGCGACCCCCAGTAGCCCTCCAGCGCCGGGTCGAACATCGGGCCCAGCCAGTGCAGGATCACCGGGTCGGCGGCCTGGCGCAGGAGGTGGCCGTAGACGTCGAGATAGTCCTCGGGTCCGGTGGCGGCCGCGGCGAGCGCGCGGGAGGCCATCAGGATCGCCTGCGCGCCCGACTCCTCGACGAGGGCGAGCTGTTGCTCGTACGCGGCCCGCACCTCGTGGAGCGTGGCCGGGCCGGTGAGCTGGTCCGTTCCGACGCCGCAGGCGATCCGGCCGCCGACGGCCCGGGCCTCGGCCGAGGACCTCCGGACGAGTTCGGCCGCCCCGGCCCAGTCCAGGCCCATCCCCCGCTGGGCGGTGTCCATCGCCTCGGCGACACCGAGCCCGTGCGACCACAGGTGGCGCCGGAAGGCGAGCGTGGCGTCCCAGTCGACGGCGGCGGGCGCGTCGGGCGAGATGTCCGCGTACGGGTCGGCGACGACATGCGCGGCCGAGAAGACCTTGCGGGAGGTGAGGGGCGCGCCGTCGGGGAGGACGGCGAGGGGGTCGGTGCGCGGCTCGTAGGTCCGCAACCGGCCGTCGGTGCCCGGGAGCCGGATCGTCACAGCGCGATCTCCGGCACCTCGAGACGGCGGCCCTCGGCCGAGGACTTCAGGCCCAGCTCGGCGAGTTGCACACCGCGGGCACCGGCGAGGAGGTCCCAGCGGTAGGGGGCGTCGGCGTAGACGTGCCGCAGGAAGAGCTCCCACTGGGCCTTGAAGCCGTTGTCGAACTCGGCGTTGTCGGGGACCTCCTGCCACTGGTCACGGAAGGAGTAGGTGGCCGGGATGTCCGGGTTCCAGACCGGCTTGGGGGTTGAACTGCGGTGCTGGACGCGGCAGTTGCGCAGTCCGGCGACGGCCGATCCTTCCGTGCCGTCGACCTGGAACTCGACGAGCTCGTCGCGGTTGACGCGCACGGCCCAGGAGGAGTTGATCTGGGCGACCGCGCCGCCCTCCAGCTCGAAGATGCCGTAGGCGGCGTCGTCGGCGGTGGCGTCGTACGGCTTGCCCCCCTCGTCCCAGCGCTGCGGGACGTGGGTGGCGGTGAGCGCCTGCACGGAGGTGACGCGGCCGAAGAGCTCGTGCAGGACGTACTCCCAGTGCGGGAACATGTCGACGACGATGCCGCCGCCGTCCTCGGCGCGGTAGTTCCAGGAGGGGCGCTGGGCCTGCTGCCAGTCGCCCTCGAAGACCCAGTAGCCGAACTCCCCGCGGACGGACAGGATCCGCCCGAAGAAGCCGCCGTCGATGAGCCGCTTCAGCTTGAGCAGGCCGGGGAGGAACAGCTTGTCCTGGACGACGCCGTGCTTGATGCCGGCGGCGTGCGCGAGCCGGGCCAGTTCGAGGGCTCCGTCGAGGCCCGTGGCGGTCGGCTTCTCGGTGTAGACGTGCTTGCCCGCGGCGACGGCCTTCCTGATGGCCTCCTCGCGGGCGGACGTCACCTGGGCGTCGAAGTAGAGGTCGACGGCCGGATCGGCGAGGACCGCGTCCAGGTCCGTCGACCAGTGCTCGAGGCCGTGCCGCTCGGCGAGTTCCCTCAGGGCACGCTCGCGGCGGCCGACGAGGACCGGCTCGGGCCACAGCACGGTGCCGTCGCCGAGGTCGAGGCCGCCCTCGTCGCGCAGGGCGAGAATCGACCGGACGAGGTGCTGGCGGTAGCCCATGCGTCCCGTCACGCCGTTCATGGCGATACGCACCGTCTTGCGTGTCACGTCATTCCCTTCGTACGCGTCAGGCGCCGCGCACGCCGAACAGGTGAGCGTGACAGCAAGCGCTTTCTACTGCTGAGAAGCTAGCCTCTGTGCAGCGGTCTGGACAAGACCACCGCAAGGACGAGTTGTTCGAGGGGGCGAACAACTCGGGTCCGATGGCCGTATGGTCTGCACGGACCCTGGCCACGGGAAGCGGCGCACTCGGCCTTCGACTCCGTGTTCGACGCCGTACGACGAGGCATGACCAGGCACGACGACGTACGAGACGTACGAAGAGGTACGACGAGATGCGCGACCGGAGGACGACGAGATGACGGTGACCCTGGCGGACGTGGCGGCCCGCGCGCAGGTCTCTCCCGCGACGGTGTCGCGCGTGCTGAACGGGAACTATCCCGTGGCCTCCTCCACACGTGAGCGGGTGCTGCGCGCGGTGGACGAGCTGGACTATGTGCTGAACGGGCCCGCGAGCTCGCTGGCCGCGGCGACCTCCGACCTCGTCGGAATCCTGGTCAACGACATCGCCGACCCCTTCTTCGGGATCATGGCGGCCGCGATCCAGTCGGAGATCGGCGGTCCCGGGGGGCGCGCGGGCGGCGAACGGCTCGGCGTCGTGTGCAACACCGGCGGCTCCCCGGAGCGCGAACTCACCTACCTCACGCTGCTGCAGCGCCAACGCGCCGCCGCGGTCGTGCTGACCGGCGGGGCCATCGAGGACGCCGCCCACGCCACCGCCGTCGCCGCGAAGCTGCGCAGGCTGACGGAGGCGGGGACCCGGGTCGTGCTGTGCGGGCGGCCGCCCGCTCCGGAGGCACCGGAGGCCATCGCGCTCACCTTCGACAACCGCGGCGGCGGCAGGCAGCTCACCGGGCATCTGATCGGCCTCGGCCACCGGCGGCTCGGTTACATCGCGGGCCCCGAGGAACGCACGACGACCCGCCACCGTCTGGAGGGCCACCGCGCCGCGCTCGGCGCCCACGGCATCGAGGACGATCCGAGGCGCACGGTGCACGGCCGCTACGACCGCCGTTCCGGATACGAGGCGACGCTCGAACTCCTGCGCCGCGACCCGTCGTTGACGGCTGTCCTGGCCGCGAACGACACCGTGGCGCTGGGCGCGTGCGCGGCCCTGCGCGACTCGGGGCTGCGCATCCCGGACGACGTGTCCGTCGCGGGCTTCGACGATCTGCCGTTCAGCATCGACGCCGTGCCCGCCCTGACGACCGTGCGGCTGCCGCTCTCCGAGGCGGGCGCCCGCGCCGGGCGCATCGCCATGGGCCGCGAGGAGCCGCCGCCGGGCGGGATCGCGACGGTGCGCGGGGAGCTGATGGTGCGGGGCTCGACCGGGGCCCCCCGGGACTGACGTCCGGGGGTCCCGGGGTCCGGGGGTCCGGGGGTCCCGGGGTCCGGGGGTCCCGGGGTTCCCGAGAGCCGGGGTTCCCGAGAGCCGGGGTTCCCGGGGTTCGGGGGTCCGGGGGTCCCGAGGGCTGGGGGTCCCTGGGTTCGGGGGTCCGGGGTTCGGGGGTCCGGGGGTCCCGGGGTCCGGGGGTCCGGGGGTCCGGGGGTCCCGGGGTTCCCGAGAGCCGGGGTTTCCGAGAGCCGGGGTTCCCGAGAGCCGGGGTTCCCGGGGTTCGGGGGTCCGGGGGTCCCGAGGGCTGGGGTTCCCGAGAGGCCGGGGTTCCCGGGGTCCGGGGTTCCCGAGGGGTTGGAAGTATCCCGTTCCCGCCAGAAGTTCCTGAGGGCGCAGGCCCGCGTTCGCGTTCCTATCGCGTTCCTCGGGTTCCTCGGGTTCCCCGGGTTTCTCAGGGCTGAGGTGTGCCACCGCGCGGGTTCCGTTCAGAGCCGATGTGCGCCTACGGGGGCGGGCTCGGGGCTTTGCGCCTGCCGAAGAGGCCGGGAATCGGCGCGTCGGTGCAGGCCCCGGGGTGGCCCGGACGGCGGGGCGGGCCGGCCGTGGGGTGGGCGGAGGTTCGGTCGGGGCGGAGGGGTAGGCGGTGCGCGGTCGGGGGTTCTATGCTCGAGGCGGGCAATACCTCTGACTGAGTCAGTCATCCGGGCCGAACCGGCCGCCGCGACCATCCAGAGCCGACCTCCGGGGCCGATCATGACCGTCCAGGACATCCGCTCCTTCAACCGCTTCTACACGAACGTCATCGGCGCGCTCGACTACGGCCGCCATCTCTACGCGCCGTACACGCTGACAGAGTCCCGCGTCCTCTACGAGCTGGCGCACACGCCCCGGACGGACGCCGCCGACCTCCGGGCCGAACTCTCGCTGGACTCCGGCTACTTGAGCCGGATCCTGAACAGGTTCGAGCAGGACGGGCTGGTCGAGCGCACCGCGTCCGAGAAGGACCCGCGGCGTCGGCGGATCACGCTCACCACGCGCGGCCGGGAAGCCGCCGCGCTGCTCGACGAGCGGGCGCGCCGGACCGTGGCCTCCCTGCTGGAGACCGTGCCCCCCGCCGACCGGCCACGGCTCGCGGAGGCGATGCGCACGGTGCGGACGCTGCTGGGCGGCGGGCGGGCCGCGCCCGGCCGCGAGGACGTCGTCCTGCGCGAACCGGGCCCCGGCGACCTCGGCTGGATCGTGCAGCGCAACGCGGCGCTGTACGCGGCCGAGTACGGCTGGAACACCGACTACGAGGGCCTGGTCGCGAGGATCGTCGCCGACTTCGCCGAGGATCACGACCCCCACCTGGAGCGGGTGTGGATCGCCGAGCTCGACGGGCGGCCCGTCGGGTGCGTGATGTGCGTTCGGGACGACGCTCCCGGCACGGCCCGTCTGCGTCTGCTGCTCGTCGAGCCGGAGACACGGGGTCTCGGCGTCGGCGACCGTCTCGTCGGGGCCGTCACCGGCTTCGCGCGCGGCGTCGGCTACCACGACCTGGTCCTGTGGACCAACGACGTCCTCGCCGCCGCCCGCCGCCTGTACCAGCGCCACGGCTTCGTCCTGGTCGCCGAGAAGCCGCACCGTTCCTTCGGCGCGGATCTGGTGGGTCAGGACTGGCGGCTGGATCTGCGCGCCGACCCGGAGTGACGCGGCCCGGACGCCGGCCGGGGCGCGGACCTCCTCCGCGGCGCGGGTGGGCGTCCGCCGGGCCCGGGGCGTGAACATCTCACCCGCCTGCCGAGCGAAGCCGCATCACAGAATTAACTCAAATGCCTACTGTAAGTGACTGTCCACGCAACCTGGATGCGAGACCTTGCTCTCCTCAAGTAGCCCGTTCTCAGGGGGAGTTGGCATATATGCAAGGCACAGTGGACGGCTTCGGATACGGGGCGGTGACCCCGGTGGCCTCCTGTCTGATCGCCTGTCTGGGCAGTGCTCTGGGGCTGCGCTGCGTCGTCCGTTCCCTGAACAACCGGCAGTCGTGGAAGCCCGGTTGGCTGGCGCTGGGGACGACGACGATCGGCTGCGGCATCTGGACCATGCACTTCATCGCGATGACCGGCTTCCGCGTCCAGGGGATCGGGATCGACTACGACGTCCGTCTCGCGGCGCTCAGCCTCGTCGTGGCGATCGCGGTGGTCGGCGTCGGCGTCTTCACCGTGGGATACCGCGGCGCCACCAGCACCACCCTGACCGCCGCCGGGATCTTCACCGGACTCGGCGTGGCCGCCATGCACTACCTCGGCATGGCGGCACTCCAGCTGAACGGGTACCTCCGGTACGACTGGATCACGGTCGGGCTCTCCGTACTGATCGCGGTCGTCGCCGCGACCGCCGCGCTGTGGGCCGCCGCGTCGTACCGGGGCTTCCTGGCCGCCCTCGGCGCCAGTCTCCTCATGGGCATCGCCGTGACCGGCATGCACTACACCGGCATGGCGGCCCTCGACGTACACCTGCACGGCGCGACCGACGCGTCGTACATGACCGGGTCGTACGGCGGTGACTCGCCGGTCTCGATCCTGCTCCCCCTGCTCATCGGCCCGGTCGTCTTCCTGATCCTGGCCGGAGTGGTGGTGATGTTCGACCCCCAGCTCGTCCTCGGCGACGGGGACTGGAGCCGGGCGGCTTCGCGTCGGCGCCCTGTCGCGGCCACCACGCCCGAGAGCCCCGCGGCGCGCCCCCGGCACGCCGACTCCCTGTTCGATCCCCGGGACCGGCGGACGGGCCGGCACACTACCCCGCGCGGGCGGTGAGTTCCGCCGTCCCGTCGAGGCACCAGTCCAGCACGGCGGGCCACGGTCCGTACCCGGCGTCCAGGTCGAGGTGCGCGGCCCCGGGCAGCATCCGCGTCGGTACGCCCAGGGGGTCGCCGTAGACGGTGTCGGCGCCCGCGGGGCAGTAAGGGTCGTCGTCACCCGCGACCAGCAGGGTGGGGCCGGGAAGCGTGAAGTCCAGCCCGGTCAGGGCGAACGCGGCGATCTCCGGCAGCCCCGCGAGGACTGAGGCGGACGGCGGTGCGACGAGCAGCACCCGGTCGACGCCGGCCAGGCCCGGCAGCCCGCGGGCGGCCGCGTGCAGCCACAGCACGGCCGAGGCGCTGTGGGCGACGACCACCCGCTCGGCGCCGGCCAACGCGTCCAGATGGCGGGCCAGTTCCGCCAGCCACACCTCCAGGTCCGGGTCGTCGGGGTCCGGCAGCTGCGGATAGACGACGTGCTGGTTCAGCTCTCCGAGCCGGCCGGCGAGCCAGTGCTGCCAGTGGCCTTCCGGACGGTGGTTCTGCCAGCCGTGCAGGATCAGGAAGGCGCGCGGGCCTTCGGCGAGGTCATCGGTGTGGCGCGTGTTCAGGGGCGTGCTCATGGGCCGATGGTTTCCGGTTCCCGGCCTTTCGGTCCAGTTAATCTTTCCTGGTGGAACAGATAAGCGAGCCCTTCACCGTCGATCTGCGTCGCCTCACCGTGCTGCGCGAACTGCGGCGCCGGGGCAGTCTGGCCCGCACCGCGCAGGCCCTGCATCTGACGCCCTCGGCGGTCTCGCAGCAGATCGCCGCACTGGCCCGCGAGCTGGGCGCGCCGCTGACCGAGCGGGACGGCCGGGGCGTCCGACTGACCGGGCAGGCGCAGATCCTGCTGGCCCACGCCGATCTGATCGCCGCCCAACTGGAGCGGGCGCGCGCCGATCTGGCGGCCTACGACAGAGGCGGCCGCGGGTCGGTCACGATCGGCTGCTTCTCCAGCGGCGTCCTCGGCCTCCTCCCGGACGCGCTGACGGCACTGGCCGAGCGGCTCCCGCATGTCCGGATCGACGTCGTCGAGGCGCAGCCGCCGGACCTGTTCACGGCGCTGGACGCCGGGCAGCTCGACCTCGCCGTGGCCGTCGACTTCGCGGCCGCGCCCCCGCACACCGACCGGCGCTACCACCGCGTCGACGTGCTCCGGGACGTCCTGGATCTCGCCGTGCCGGCCGGCCACCGCCTCGCCGACCGCGAGCGGGTCGCGCTGCGGGAGCTCGCCACCGACCCCTGGATCGTGGGCGACGCGCGCAGTTGCTGCGGCGCGGTGACCCGCTCGGTCTGCGCCGCCGCCGGTTTCACGCCGGACATCCGGCACGCCGTGGACGACTGGGGCGCCCTGGCCGCCCTCGTCGAGGCGGGCCGGGGCGTGGCGCTGATCCCCCGGCTCGTCCGCCCGCTGTACGCCCACCGCCGGCTCGCCCTGCCGGCCACGGAGGGCACGCCACCGTCCCGTAACGTCTTCGCCGCCGTGCGCGCGGGCGCGGAGTCGGATCCGGTACTGACCGCCGTACGCGATCAACTGCGGGCCACGGCTGACGACTTGTTCGGGTGAGCGGCGCGCCGGAGGTGCCGTCCTACCGCGCGATCGCCCCGGCCGCGCGAACCGCTCCGCGCACCCGCTCGGACAGCCGGTCCCGGCATTCGGGCCACTCCGCCGCCGTCACCGAGTAGATCGCGGAGTCGCGGAGCAGGCCGTCCTCGCCCGGCGCCCAGGAGCGCGACCAGTTGCGCAGGACACCCTCCGGGCGGGCGCCGGTGCGCTCGATCGCGGCGCGGGAGCGGGAGTTGCGGGCATCGGTCTTCAGGTCAACGCGGGCGACGCCCCATTCCTCGAAGGCGTGCCGGAAGAGCAGGAGCTTCGACTCGGCGTTCACCCCGGTGCCCTGCGCGGAGGACGCGAGCCAGGTGAACCCGACCTCGACGGCGTCGAGCCGGTCGTCCGACCGCCAGCACCGCGGCTCCCAGTACGCCGTGGCGCCGACCGCCCGTCCGGAGGCGAGGGACACCTGCGCGTAGGGCGCGAGCATGCCCGTCGCGGCGCGGGCGAGCTGCGCGTCGACGTAGTCCCCGATCTCCTCGGCCCGGGGCACCCAGGTGAACGCGTACGAGTCCCGGTGCTCCTCCGCGGCCTCGGCGAGGTCGGCCGCGTGCCGGTGGCCGAGCGGCTCCAGCCGTACCAGCGCGCCTTCGAGAACCGGCCCCTTCATCTGGAAACCCAACGCCCCGCACCCCTTTGTCGCCCGGTATGTGTCCGAGCTGCGATTCCTATGCGGTGGGAGCGGCCCGTGTCCAGCGCTTATACGTCCTCGACGGTGCCCGCGTACCGGGCTCGTTCGGCGGCCAGGACGGTGAGATGGCTGGTCAGGGACTCGCGCGGGCCGGACTTCACCAGGTCGGGGTTCCCGGTGGCCACGGCGGCGACGAAGGCGTCCATCAGCCCGGCGTCACCACCCCCGTGGCCGCCCGCCGCGTCCATGCCGCCCAGGCCCGCGAGGTCGACGGTCTCCTCGGTCCGGGTCAGGAAGTCGTAGACGCTCACGCCGGCGCCGTCGCCGCGCAGTTCGCCCCGCGTCCCGAAGATCCGGGTCCGGCGGTCGGCCTGTTCGGTGAAGGCGGTCATGGTGAAACTGGCGGTGGCCCCGGAGGCGAACTCCATGGACACCACCTGATGGTCGACCACGTCGTTGTCGCAGGCGTACACGCACCGCCCGTAGGGGCCCTCGCGCAGGGCGGTCTCCAGTGCCTCGGGCGTGAAGTCGTCGACCAGCACGCTCAGCGGCCAGTGGTGTTCGCCGCGGGCGAGCCGGTCGCCGTACTCGCGCCGGGCGGAGTAGGGGCAGTCGCTCTCCACCGCGCAGTCCAGGCAGCGGTCGGCGGCGCCCTCGGGCCTGTTCTCGGGCCGGAAGTGCGAGAGACGTCCGAAACTGGAGACGCGTACGGGGGGTTGCCCGAGGATGTACTGCAACCAGTCCAGGTCGTGGCACGACTTGGCCATCAGCATGGACGTCGCCCGGTCCGTACGGCCCCAGTTGCCGCGGACGAAGGAGTGCGCCTGGTGCCAGAAGCCGACGGGTTCCAGGTGCTGGACATTGACGATGTCGCCGAGCCGGCCGGAGTCGACGACCTCCTTCACGGCGCGGGTGTACCGGGTGTAGCGCAGGACGTGCCCGACCGCGAGGATCACCCCGGCCTTCTCCACGGCGTCGACGATCCGCCGGCACTCGTCCTCGGTCAGGGCCATCGGCTTCTCCAGCAGGATGTGATAGCCGAGGGCCGCGAACTCCAGGACGGGTTCGAGGTGTTCGCGGTCGAGGGTGCAGATCAGCACGGCGTCCGCGATCCGGCCGCGGGCGGCCAGCACCCGCCAGTCGTCCACCGCGGCGTCCGGTTCCAGGTCGTGGGCCGCCGCGAACCGGCGCCGCCGGGTCTCCCGCGGTTCGGCCACGGCCACCACCCTGGCCCGCCCGGGGCGGGCCAGGGCCCAGCGCGCGTGGCCTGTGCCCCGGTCCCCGGCACCGACGACGGCGAGTGTGACAACGGAGGCGACGGAGGACATCTGTGGACCGCTTTCCCAGTCGGGTCGCAGGCGCGGTTGGCGCTGTCCGTCGCGAAGCTAACCGCCCGGGATCTCCGCGACAAGACCCTCGCGGCGCTCACCGGTCCGGCTCAGCCGTCCTCCCCGGCGGCCGCCCACGCCCCGAACACCTCGTGGAAGGCCGGGAAGGTCTTGCGGACGCATCCCGGGTCGTCGAAGCCGATGCCCGGGGTGCGCAGCGACGTCACGGCGAAGGCCATGACGACGCGGTGGTCGCCGTACGTCCTGATCTCGGCGGCGGCCGGGGTGCCCGGGTGGATCTCGATCCAGTCGGGACCGGTCTCCACACGGACGCCGAGCCTCCGGAGGTTCTCCGCGCAGGCCTCCAGCCGGTCGCACTCCTTGACCCGTGTGTTGGCGACGTCCTCGATCCGGACCGGGCCCGAGGCGAAGGGGGCGATGGCGGCGAGGGTCGGCATGGTGTCGGAGATGTCCCGCATGTTGACGGTGAGACCGCGCAGTTCACCGGTGCCGCGCACCGTCGTGCGGTCGGACCCGCTCGCCACGTGCGCGCCCATCCGGCGCAGGACGTCCACGAAGCCGAGGTCGCCCTGGAGCGCCGGCGCGCCGAGGCCGTGGACGGTGATCTCGCGGCCGGTCAGGGCGGCCGCCGCGAAGAAGTAGCTCGCGGTGGAGGCGTCGGGCTCGACGGGGTAGGTGGTGGCCCGGTAGCCGCCGGGCGCCACCTCGAAGACGTCGCCGTCCACGCGTACGTCCGCCCCGAACGCGCGCATCATCGCGAGGGTGATCCCGACGTACGGCGCGGAGACCAGGTCGGTGACCTCGATGCGCAGGCCCTTGCGGGTCAGCGGTCCCAGCAGGAGCAGGGCGGTGAGGTACTGGGACGACTGGCCGGCGTCGAGGGTGACCGTGCCGCCCTCCACCCCGGACGCCGCGATACGCAGCGGGTGGTGGCCCTCCGCCTCCTCGTGCCGCAGGTCCACGCCGAGGTCGCGCAACGCCTTCGACAGGGGCCCCAGCGGACGGCGGCGCATCTGGGCGGAGGCGTCGAAGCGGTAGGTGCCGTGGCCGGCGGCGGCGAGTGTCGGCAGGAAGCGGGCCGTGGTCGCGCCGTCCCGGCAGTACACGTCCGCCCGGGCCGCCGCCGGACCCTGCGGGCGGCCGTCGATGTGCCAGGTGTCCGGGGTCCGGCCGACGCGGTAGCCGAGCCGGGTCAGGCCCTCCGCGAAGCCCTCGGTGTCGTCCGAGCGCAGCGGGCGGACGAGGCGGGTGACCCCGTCGGCCGCCGCCGCCAGGAAGAGCGCGCGGGCGGTGATGGACTTGGAACCGGGAATGTCGACAACGGCCATGTGGTCATGCTGGCGTCCCGGCCCGCTCCCGCGCTGGAACGTCCGCCGACTGGACCTTCCGTGGCGCCCGCGAGGTGAGCGCCACCCCGCCCACCAGCAGGGCCGCCGCTCCCCACCGCAGCGGGCCGATCGGCTCGCCCAGGAACAGCGCCGCCGACGACATCCCGAAGACCGGGACGAGGAGCGAGAAGGGCGCGACCGTGGACGCGGGGTGCCGGTGCAGCAGCCAGCCCCAGGCGCCGAAGCCGAAGACGGTGGTGATCCAGGCGACGTAGACGACGACTCCGGCGCCCTGCCAGTCCAGGGCGCGCAGGGCGTCGAGGTCGCGGGTGGGGCCCTCGGTGAGCAGGGACAGGCCGAGCAGCGGGAGGACGGGGACGGTGCTCACCCACACCATGAAGTTCAGCGGGTCGGGTGGGGACGCCTTGCGGGTGAGGACGTTGGACAGACCCCAGCAGGCCGCCGCCGCGATGACCAGGGCGAAGGCGCCGAGGGGACCGGCCGTGCCCTCGTCGACGGCGGCCAGGCCCACTCCGCACAGGGCCACCGCCATGCCGCACAGCTTGACGCGGGTGGGGCGTTCGCCGAGGAAGGCGAAGGCGATGAGCGCGGTGAACACGGCCTGGATCTGGAGCACGAGGGACGACAGTCCGGCGGGCATCCCCGCGTCCATGCCGATGAACAGCAGCCCGAACTTCGCGACCGAGGGCGAGTCCGACCGCCACGATCCACTTCCACGCCACCTTGGGGCGGCCGACGAGGAACACGGCGGGCAGGGCTGCCACCAGGAAGCGCAGGGCCGAGAAGAGCAGGGGCGGGAAGTGGTCGAGCCCGATCTCGATGACGGTGAAGTTCACGCCCCAGACGGCGGCGACGAGAACGGCGAGGCTGATGTGGGCGGGTCGCATGCGTCGAGCATCCGACGCCACCACCATGTAGCACCAGCGCGAATATCTGCATGGATGGATGAAGCAATGCTTACGTAAGCTGGGAGGTGAGCGATGCCGCATCCCGGGAGGCCCCCATGCTCGATCTCCAGCGCCTGCGCGCCCTGCACGCCGTCTCGGTGCACGGCACGGTCGGCGCCGCCGCGGCCGCGCTCGGCTACACCCCGTCCGCCGTGTCCCAGCAGATCGCGAAGCTGGAGCGGGAGACCAGGACCGTCCTGCTGGAGCGGCGCGGACGCGGTGTCAGGCTCACCGAGCAGGCCGAACAACTCGCCACCACCGCACAGGAGTTGCTGGCGATCGTGGAGCGGGCGGAGACCGAGCTGGAAGAGCGCCGGGGGATGCCCGCGGGGCGGCTGACCGTGGCCGCGTTCGCCTCGGCGGCGCGTGGTCTGATGCCCGCCGTCCTGGCCGATCTGGCCGCGCGGCACCCGGCCCTGGACACCCGCCTGACGGAGGTCGACCCGCATCTGTCCGTCGATCTGGTCGCCAAGGGCGCGGTCGACCTGGCCGTCGCGCACGACTGGGACATCGCCCCGCTGCCCGCCCCACCGGGGGTGGAGCAGGCGGTGATCGGTGACGACCTGTGCGATCTGCTCGTACCCGCCGGGCACCCGTTCGCGGGGCGGACCTCCGTACGGCGGGGCGAGCTGGTCGGTGAGCGGTGGATCTGCCAGCCGCCGGGGCGGGTCTGCCACGACTGGCTGGTCCGCACGCTGCGCGAGGCGGGCCACGAGCCGGACATCGTCCACCAGGCCGAGGAGAACCCGACCCTCGTCGCCCTCGTCGGCGCCGGCCTCGGCGTCGCCCTCATCCCGCGCCTCGGCCGGGGCCCCCTGCCCGCGGGTGTGGTGGAGGTACCGCTCGACCCCCTGCCCGTCCGCCGCCTGTACGCGCTGTGGCGCTCCGGGGCGGCGCGCCGGCCGGCCATCGCCGAGACGGTCCGCACGCTCCGGTCCCACTGGCCTGCGGTGTCGGCGCGCGGTTGAGAGGGCCCACCGTCCTCAGTCACCCCAGCCGCACCGACTTCCGGCGTTCCCCCCGATCCGGGGAACCCGGGCCCCTCCCGCTTCGTCCCATCCGCATGCTGCCGGATGAGTCACCGCAGTGCGGTGTCGGCTTCGCTGCTGGCTGCGATCGCTGACCAACCCTCTCCGCCGCCTGCGGCCGGCAGCACGCCGTCACCGGCGCGCCCCCCTCCAACTGCGCCGGTGACGGCCCCTTCCCGGATACTGTGCACACCCTTGACTGGAAGAAACTTCCCGGATAATCGTGACTCCTTGGAAGTTTCCTTCACGAGGGAAGGAGCGCTTGTGCGCGACTCCAGCACGGGAAGCACCGCAAGACCGTCCGGACCCACCGAGCCGGACAGACCGTCAGGACCCTCCCGGCGTACGGTTCTCGCCGCCACGGCGGGCGTCACCGCCGCGCTGGCCGCGGGCCCGCACGCCCACGCGGCCGGGACCGGCCCGTACGGCGACAAGGCACTGCGCGCCCTCATCTCCCGTATGACGCTGGAGGAGAAGGTCGGCCAGCTGTTCGTGATGCGGGTGTACGGCCATTCGGCCACCGCACCCGACCAGGCCGACATCGACGCCAACCTCAAGGAGATCGGCGTCCGCACGGCCGCCGAGCTGATCGCCAAGTACCGCGTCGGCGGCATCATCTACTTCAGCTGGGCGCACAACACCCACGATCCGCATCAGATCGCCGCGCTGTCGAACGGGATCCAGCGGGCTTCGCTGGAACAGCCGCGCGGACTGCCCCTGCTCATCTCTACCGACCAGGAACACGGGATAGTGGCTCGTGTGGGCAAGCCCGCGACGCTGTTCCCGGGCGCCATGGCGCTGGGCGCGGGCGGCTCGCGGGCCGACGCCCGGGAGGTGGGCCGCATCGGCGGCGCCGAACTGCGCGCGCTCGGCATCCGCCAGGACTACTCCCCCGTCGCCGATGTGAACGTCAACCCGGCCAACCCGGTGATCGGTGTCCGCTCCTTCGGCGCCGACCCGGACGCGGTGGCGGGCCTGGTGACGGCCGAGGTGAAGGGCTACCAGGGCTCGGGTGTCGCGGCCACCGCCAAGCACTTCCCCGGCCACGGCGACACCGCCGTCGACAGCCACTTCGGCTTCCCCGTCATCACCCACAGCCGCGACCTGTGGTCGACGCTCGACGCGGTGCCCTTCCGGGCGGCCGTCCGCGCCGGCATCGACTCGATCATGACCGCGCACATCATGGTCCCGGCGCTCGATGCGGCCGGCGACCCCGCGACCCTCTCGCACCCGATCCTCACCGGCATCCTGCGCGGGGAACTCGGCTACGACGGCGTCGTGGTGACGGACTCGCTGGGCATGGAGGGCGTCCGGACGAAGTACGGCGACGACCGCGTCCCCGTCCTCGCCCTCAAGGCCGGTGTCGACCAGCTCCTCAACCCGCCAGACCTGAACGTCGCGTGGAACGCGGTGCTGAACGCCGTACGCGGCGGCGAGCTGACCGAGGCCCGCCTCGACGAGTCGATCCTGCGCGTTCTGAGGCTCAAGTCGAAGCTCGGGCTGCTGACCGACCCCTACGTCCGTGACGCGGGCGTCGACCGTGCGGTCGGCACTCCGGCGCACCTCAAAGCGGCCGACCGGATCGCCGAGCGCACCACCACGTTGCTGGTCAACAAGGAGGGGCTGCTCCCGCTGTCCCGGCGGCGCACCCCGAAGGTGCTGGTGGTGGGCGCCGACCCCGCCTCCCCCTCGCTGTCCGACGGGCCGCCCACCACCGTTCTCGCCGGTGCGCTGACCGAGCTGGGCTTCACGGCGACGGCCCTGTCCACGGGTACGGCACCGTCGGCGGCGACGATCGCCAAGGCCGTCGCGGCGGCGGCCGACGCGGACGCGGTGGTCGTCGGGACGTACAACGTGACGGCGACCGGGTCCCAGAAGACCCTTGTCGAGGGCCTCCTCGCCACGGGTGTCCCGGTGATCGCCGTCGCCATCCGCAACCCGTACGACGTCGCCCAGCTCCCCGGCGTCGGCGCCTGTCTGGCCGCCTACTCCTGGACCGACGTCGAACTGCGCGCCGCCGCCCGGGTGATCGCCGGCCGGGTGGACCCGCGGGGCAAGCTGCCGGTTCCGGTGCAGCGGGCGGACGACCCGGCGCAGGTGCTGTATCCGATCGGGTACGGGTTGACGTACTAGCCGTACGCAGCCCACCCGGTGCCCCACCCCCAAGTGAGCCAAAGGGGCCCGCATGTCTGGCGTGTGCCTGCCCCGGCGGGTCACGCTGGGCGGGGGTCGGGGGGAAGCCATGCGAGCCAGCTCGGTGTGTCGGCGTTCCGGAGGAATCGCGTGCGCTCTCCTGCTGGCCTCGGCCGTCCTCGCGGGCTGCGACCGCTGGTCGGGCCCGGGGGCCGAACCCGGCCCGGCACCGGCCGCGACGCGCCCCTCCGGCTACGGATCGGTCTTCCTCGCCCGCGACGAGTGCAGCTCCTTCGGCACGACCAGTTTCACGGAGGTGTCCTGCACCAGTGAACGGGCCGCCGCCCGGGTGATCGCCCGCTACGAAGGCAAGGTCGCGGACGGCCCGTCCTGCCCGGCGACCACGGACTTCGTCCTGCACATCAGCGAGTCCGGGCCCGCCTCCGACGAGAACGGCGACGGCGCCGTGCCGCAGGGCTACGCCTGCATGCGCAAGCTCGAACCCCCGCATCCCGGAGACCCGGGCGGCGGCGGAGGGCCCCGCACCGTCGTCGGCGACTGCGTCTACGGCGCGGGCCGCGGGCAGGTCCGCGAGACGGCGTGCGACGGCACCGGCAAGAGGCGCCCGGAGTACAAGGTGACGTCGGCGGTCACGGCCCGCTCCACGTGCCCGTCCTCCACGGAGCTCTATGTCGAGCTCGGCGGTACCAGGCCGGTGGGCTGCGCCCGCCCGGTGTGAGCAGGGGCGGACGCAGCCGGGACGCTACGTCATGTCGCGTTCGACGTCACGCCGGTCCAGCTTCGCGTCGAACGTCGCGAGCGGCCTGGCCGCCGACGGGTTCGCCTGGACCGCCGCGGAGGCGACACCCGCCCACTCCAGGATTCGGGCGGTGGCGAGCGCCTTCTGGTCGGCGACGAGCCCCGCGACATTGGCGCCGTGGTTCAGACCGGGCGCCGTGAAGACGTACGCGTCGCGCGCCCCGGAGCCGAGGCGGAAGCGCTCGGCGCCCCACGGGTCGTTCTGGCCGTAGACGAACAGCATGTGGTGCGCGTGGTGGCGGACCCAGCCGTCCACGTCACGCATCGCCGACGGGTGGAACTTCATCGGGATGGAGCGCGGCACGAAGTTCCGCGGGGGCTGGTAGCCGTAGCGGATGTACTTCTTCTCGATGTACGGGAAGTGGATCGTCGGCGCGCCCAGCTGGGTGCCCGCCTGGTAGTAGTACGGGGTGTACGTCTCCAGGCCCTGGTCGGTGTAGGCGGAGAAGCCGGAGATGCCGTCGACGGAGTTCCAGATGTCGTCGTCGCTCGCGTGCGCGGCGTCCGCCGGGATCGCGTCGCAGTCCGACAGCAGGCTGTACTGCCAGAAGCCCCACACGTAGTCGAGGACGACCGCCTCGTACGCCTTGTCGAGGCTGCCGACGGTGGTGAAGGTGTAGCCGTTGTCGGCGGCGTACGCCGCGTACTTCTTCTCCAGCGGCTCCCGGCGCACGAGGGCCTCGCGCTGCACGGCGTTCAGTTTGTCGCGGCACTCCTTGGTGCCGACGGCGGCGAAGAAGCGGTCGTACGCGGGGTCCTCGTCGTTGACGACGTCGTTGGGCGCGACGTAGGCGACCACTCCGTCCATGTCGCGCGGGTAGAAGCGCTCGTAGTACGTGGCGGTCATGCCGCCCTTGGAGCCGCCTGTGGAGATCCACTTCTTGCCGTAGACGGGCTTCAGCGCCTGGAAGATGCGGTGCTGGTCGCTGGCCGCCTGCCAGATGTCGAGCTTGGACCAGTCGGCCGGGTCGGGCCGGGACGGTGTGAAGAAGCGGTACTCCATCGAGACCTGGTTGCCGTCCACGATCTGGGTCGGCTCGCGTCGGCTCGGGTTGGCGGAGACGTTGTAGCCGCCGGTGTAGAAGACCGTCGGGCGCGCGGTGTCCTTGTGCAGCACCGTGATGCGCTGCTGGAACGTGCCCTTGGACGGGTGCCGGTGGTCGACCGGCTGGGTGTAGTTCAGGACGAAGAACCGGTAGCCGGTGTACGGCTTCTCCTGGATCAGGCTCATGCCCGGGATCGCGAGAAGCCGGTCCAGGATGTCCTCGTCGGTCGTGCCGGTGGTACCGGTCGTGGCGGTGGTACCGGTCGTGGCGGTGGCCTCCGGCTGGGCGGCGGTGGCCGCCCCGGCCGTGCTCAACGTGCCTATGAACACAGTGAGCGCCAGCAGCCATCTGAGCGCCTTGCGCATGCACCCTCCCCTGGGAATACGCAGATGTCCGCCGGAACCTAGCGGAGCAACTCCCGTGACACCAGGGGTTCTTGGGCCAACACTGTGAGCTTTCGGTGAGCGGCCGAGCACGCCGGGCCGGGCTGCCGTCAGGGCGCGAGGGTTTCCGTGGGCGCACGGCTCAGCTCCGAGGGCGTACCGCTCGGCAGAGGGGGTTCAGCAGAGGATCCAGCCGGAGCTCATCGAGCCCGAGCCGACCGAGCCCTTGATCCGGACGCAGCGGTGGCCCGCGTACACGGTCACCGGGCCCGCGTGATGCGCGAAGTGCCCCGCGTCGATCACCGGCCGGCCGCCGCGTGCCTGCACGCTGACGGACATCCGCTTGCGGGAGCCGTGCGCCTTGGGGAAGGTCGCGGCGCAGACGTAGCCGCCGCGCTTGTACACGTGCACGGAACCGGTCGTGAAGGGCAGCGTGCGGACCTTGCGGCCCGAGCAGGAGGAGGGGGCGGCGTGGGCGCTTCCCGGGCTCGTGAGCGCGAGCAGCCCGGACGCGGTCAGCACGGCCACGCCGAGCGCCAGCCGTCGGCGTATCGCACCACTGTCCACTGTCGTCCCTCCCGCAGCAATCAGCGTACTGGTGTACGGACGCGGAACGTATGGCGGATGGTTGCGCACCGCTGGAGCGGCTTGGTCGGTCCGCGCTTCACCCGTGCGAGGTTTTTTCCTTTTTCGGGGCAACCGTGCCCGTTTACCCGGGGTCCAACTGATCAGGAAACGAAAGGCGGTAGTCCATGTCCGGCATCAAGCCCTCCCGCACGACCAGCCGCGCACTCGTCGCCGCGGCCCTTCTGATCACCGCCGGTGCCTCCGTACCGGCCGTCGCGCGTTCCACCGCCCCACCGCCCGCCCGCAGCGGGAGCAACGGTCCCGCCTACGACCGCGTGGCCGACTTCTACGGCGCCTACATCGACTCCGTGACCGACTCCGGCTCGGGCCGCCTCAGCACCCAGCTGCGGTCCTTCTACCTGAGCTCGGGGCTGCGCTCCCGGCTGACGACCTGGGAGAACCGCCGGCACGCCGACGGGGTGCTGCGCGCCCAGGACGTGCCGCGCGCCTGGAAGGTGACGCCGGGCGACAGCGGCGCCGGGCACACGTGGTCGACGGTCCGGCTGACCTGGGGCTCCGACCGGCATCCGACGTACACCTATCTGACGGTGCAGTCGGATCTGGCGACGAAGAAGATCTCCGACATCAAGCCGAAGAGCTGACGGGCTCCTCGGGTTCCGGGGCACCCACGAACGTCCGCCACAACGCGGCGTAACGGCCGTCGAGCCGGAGCAGTTCGTCGTGGGTGCCGTCCTCGGTGACGCGGCCGTGGTCCATCAGCACGACCCGGTCCGCGCGGGCGGCCGTCGTCAGCCGGTGGGCGACCACCAGCGTCGTCCGGCGGCCCGCCAGCCGGTCGGTGGCCTGGTTGACCAGGGCCTCCGTCGCCAGGTCCAGCGCCGCCGTCGCCTCGTCGAGGAGCAGGACGTCCGGATCGACCAGCTCCGCGCGGGCCAGCGCGATCAACTGGCGCTGGCCGGCGGAGAGGTTGCGGCCGCGCTCGGCGACCTCGTGGAGATAGCCGCCGTCCAGCGTGGCGATCATGTCGTGGGCGCCGACCGCGCGGGCGGCGGCCTCCACCTCGGCGTCGGTGGCGCCCGGACGACCGTAGGCGATGGCGTCGCGGACGGTGCCCTGGAAGAGGTAGGCCTCCTGGGGGACGACACCGAGCCGGTGCCGGTAGGCGGTGATGTCGAGGTCGCGCAGGTCCGTGCCGTCGACCGTCACCCGCCCGCCCGTCGGGTCGTAGAAGCGCGCGACCAGCTTCACCAGCGTCGACTTGCCCGCGCCGGTCTCACCGACGAACGCGACGGTCTGCCCGGCGGGGATGCGCAACGACACCGCGCTGAGCGCCTCCTCGGCCTCGTCCGCGGGGCCGTACGCGAAGTCGACGTCCTCGAAGGCGATCTCCCCCCGCAGCGACGGCACCTCCAGCGGCTCGTCGGCGGCCTTCGTCGACGTCGGCTCCCGGAGCAGTTCCTGGATGCGGCCCAGCGAGACGGTGGCCTGCTGATAGCCGTCGAAGACCTGCGAGAGCTGCTGCACGGGAGCGAAGAACAGGTCGATGTAGAGGAGGTAGGCGACCAGCGCGCCGGTGCTGAGCGTGCCGGCGTCGATCCGGTGGGCGCCGACGATCAGCACCGCCGCCGCGGCCGCCGAGGACAGCAGCTGCACGAACGGGAAGTAGACGGAGATCAGCCACTGCCCGCGGATCCGCGCCCTGCGGTAGCTGTCGCTGCCTTCCGCGAACCGCCGCCCGCTCGCGTCCTCGCGCCGGAACGCCTGGAGGATCCGCAGCCCGGACACCGACTCCTGGAGGTCGGCGTTGACCACCGACACCCGCTCGCGGGCCAGTTCGTACGCCTTGACGCTCGCCCGGCGGAAGAAGAACGTGCCGATGACCAGCGGCGGCAGCGTCACGAAGACGACGAGCGCCAGCTGTACGTCGATCACGAGCAGGGCGAACATGATGCCGAAGAAGGTGACGACGGAGACGAAGGCGGTGACCAGACCGGTCTGCAGGAACGTCGACAGCGCGTCGACGTCGGTCGTCATCCGGGTCATGATCCGGCCCGTGAGCTCCCGCTCGTAGTAGTCGAGGCCTAGGCGCTGGAGCTGCGCGAAGATCTTCAGGCGCAGCGCGTACAGGACCCGCTCGCCGGTCCGGCCCGTCATCCGGGTCTCGCCGATCTGCGCCGCCCACTGGACGAGCACGGTGACCAGCGCGAACCCGGCCGCCACCCACACGGCGCTGTACGCGAGCCGGGTGACGCCGTCGTCGATGCCGTGCCGGATCAGCACGGGCAGCAGCAGCGTCATCACCGCGTCGACGGCGACCAGGGCGAGGCTGATGAGCAGCGGGGCCCGGAAGCCGCGCAGCAGCCTGCGCAGACCGTACGAGTCCTCGGCCCGGACCGCGGCCGCCTCGTCGATGTCCGGGAGCTCGGTGGCCGGGGGCAGCGCCTCGACCTGGGCGAGGAGTCCGGGTGTGCCGGGCATGCCGTCGAGCGCGGTGTCCCTGGGCTCGCGGTCGCCGGTCCACAGACGCGGTGTCAGCCCGCGCTCGGCGTCGAACTCGGCGTCCAGCTCGTCGCGTACGGAGGTGTCCTCCCGCGGTGCCGCCGGCAGGGCGTGTCCCGGGGAGACCCCGCCCAGCTCGTCGGGGTCGGTGAGCAGCCGCCGGTAGAGGGCGGAGCGGGCCTGGAGTTCCTCGTGGGTACCGATGTCGGCGAGCCGGCCGCCGTCCAGGACGGCGATGCGGTCGGCGAGGTTGAGGGTGGAGCGCCGGTGCGCGATCAGCAGGGTCGTGCGGCCCTCCATGACGTGCTTCAGAGCCTCGTGGATCTCGTGCTCGACCCGGGCGTCCACGGCGGAGGTGGCGTCGTCGAGGACGAGCAGCCGCGGGTCGGTGAGGATCGCGCGGGCGAGCGCGACGCGCTGGCGCTGCCCTCCGGAGAGGGTGAGTCCGTGCTCGCCGACCGTGGTGTCGTAGCCGCCTGGCAGCTCCGCGATGAACCGGTCGGCCTGGGCGGCACGGGCCGCGGTCTCGATCTCGTCCTGGGTGGCGTCGGGGCGGCCGTAGGCGATGTTGGCGCGCACGGTGTCGGAGAAGAGGAAGGAGTCCTCGGGGACGAGCCCGATCGCGGCGCGCAGCGACTGGGTGGTCAGCTCGCGGACGTCGTGCCCGCCGACGAGGACGGCGCCGTGCGTCACGTCGTAGAAGCGGGGCATCAGCAGCGAGACCGTCGACTTGCCGGAGCCGGACGAGCCGACCACGGCGAGGGTCTCGCCGGACCGGATCTCGAAGCTCAGCCCGTCCAGGACCGGCCGGCCCTCCTCGTACCCGAACGACACGTCGTCGAACTCGACGGTGGCGGGCGCGTCGGCCGGCAGGGCCTTGGTGCCGTCCTTGATCGACGGCTCGGTGTCGATGAGCTCGAGGACCCGCTCGGCGCCGGCGCGGGCCTGCTGCCCGACGGTGAGGACGACGGCCAGCATCCGCACCGGCCCGACGAGCTGCGCGAGGTACGTGGAGAACGCCACGAAGGTGCCCAGCGTGATCTGGCCGCGTACCGCCAGCCAGCCGCCGAGGGCGAGCATCGCGACCTGGCCGAGGGCGGGCACGGCCTGGAGGGCCGGGGTGTACTTGGCGTTCAGCCGGATGGTCCGCAGCCGCCCCGCGAAGAGCCGCCGCCCGACCTCGCGCAGCTTGCCGGTCTCCTGGTCCTCCTGCCCGAAGCCCTTCACCACTCGGACCCCGCTGACCGCGCCGTCGACCACGCCCGCCACGGCGGCGGCCTGCGCCTGCGCGTACCAGGTGGCCGGGTGCAGCTTGGAGCGGCTGCGCTTGGCGACGAACCACAGGGCCGGGGCGACGGCCAGCGCGACCAGGGTGAGCGGCAGGGACAGCGCGGCCATGATCCCGAGGGAGATCAGGAAGAGCAGGATGTTCCCGATGGTCATCGGGAGCATGAAGAGCAGACCCTGGATCAGCTGGAGGTCGCTGGTCGCGCGGCCCACGACCTGCCCGGTGGACAGCTCGTCCTGGCGCCGCCCGTCCAGCCGGGTGATCGTCCCGTACATGTCGGTACGGAGATCGTGCTGGACGTCGAGGGCGAGCCGGCCGCCGTAGTAGCGGCGGATGAAGGTGAGGGCGTAGACGAGGACGGCCGCGCCGAGGAGCGCGCCCGCCCAGGGGGCCATGCCTCGGCTGTGATCACTGATGACGTCGTCGATGACCACCTTGGTGATCAGCGGGACCACCGCCATCACGGCCATGCCGCCCAGCGAGGAGCCGAGCGCGAGCACCACGTCCTTCGGGTACCGCCATGCGTACCCGGCGAGCCGCCGTGCCCATCCCCGCTCCGTCGTCACTCCGGTGCCTTCCGTAGATCTCACTCCGCCGGAAGGCACCAACGCCGGAAGGAGCGGATTTCATCCCTCCGCAACAATTCGGCCGCCCGCCGGGCGGGGCGGCCGGCGGGCGGACGAGGAGGTACGGCCCGGTTCAGTTCGCGGGAACGGCCGGGAACGCCTCCTTCGGCGTCGTCGTCGGCGTGTACCGCTGGGCGGTGACGGTGACCGGCACGAGGTCCTTGTGGATGGCCTTGGCGACGCCCTGGATCGTGGCGACGCCGTAGTCCATGGTGCTGTTGCCGTGCGTGAGCACCGAGATCATGTAGTCGTGGCCGCCGCCGTTGAAGGTGCCGAGGCTGTGCACCCGCCAGGCGTTCGTGGAGCGCGAGAGCCAGCCGTTCTTGACGTGCACGGCGACCGTCGAGGGCGCCCCGGCCGGTGTCCCCCAGCGCTGCGAGGAGATGACCTTGCCCATGAGCTTCAGGATGTACGCGCGCGAGTTGTCGCTGAGCACCGTGTTCTTGGCGGTGACGAGCTTGAGCAGCTTCTGCTCGTCGGTGACGTTGATCTGCGTCAGACCCCAGTAGCCGCCGGCGCCCGGCGTGGTCTTCGTCATCCCCGCGGCGGTCAGGAAGCCCTTGATCTTCGTGAGCCCGAGCTGCTGCCAGAGCTTGCTGGTCGCGGCGTTGTCCGACTTTGTGATCATGGCGGTGGCGAGCGACGTCTCGGTGCTCGTCAGGTAGCGGTTGTGCTTCTTCGCGTCCCAGAGCAGCGCGGCGAGGACCGTGACCTTCACCGTGCTGGCCGAGTCGAAGGATGTGGTGGCGCGGAGTGTGCAGGTGGTCTTGGTCGTACGGTCGTAGAGAGCGACCGCGACCGTGCCCCTGCGGTTCGCGAGAGCCGCGGTGATGTCCCTCTGCAGCTTGGTGGCGAGGCCGGCCTTGGCCGATGTACAGCTGACCGTGGGCGCCGTCGCGGCGGCGGGGGCCGCGGCGAACGCGAACGGCACGATCACCCCGGCACCGAGGCTCGCTGCGAGCACACGGGCACCCCGGGCTATCCGGTGAGTCATGGAGGCTTCCCATCCCCTTGAACCGATACGAACGCGCCCCCGGCGCGCTCGCCCCAGATGACTCGCAGGGACGTACGAAAGTTGTACGGGCTTTCCGAGCACGCGATCCGGGTGTTCCAGGGGTGTGGGTCCGGGTGTTCCAGGGGTGGAGTCCGGGCGTTACGGGGACAGGGGTCCGGGCGTTACGGGGACAGGGGTCCGGACACACAGCTCACCCCCAGGCGGACCACAGTCCGCACCCATCACTTCGCGTCATGGTGCGGTGGTGACGTCTGCCACTGACCCATTGCCCGACGCCCCCACGACTCCCCACGCCCCGCCGCCGGCGCCCGTGCACGCGGAGCCCGCGGAGACGGTGCCGGCCGCGCCGCGCTGGTCGCTGCCCGCGCTGCTCGCGATCCTCGTCCTGGCCACGGTCCTGTACTCCTGGAACCTGTCGGCCTCCGGCCTCAACAGCTTCTACAGCGCCGCGGTGCTCAGCGGTACGCAGAGCTGGAAGGCCTGGTTCTTCGGCTCGCTCGACGCCGGGAACTTCATCACGGTCGACAAGCCGCCGTTCGCGCTCATGATCATGAGTCTGTCCTGCCGGGTCCTCGGCTTCGGGACCTGGCAGATGATGGCGCCGATGATCGCCGCCGCGCTCGGCACGATCTGGATCCTGCACGCGAGCGTGAAGCGGTACTTCGGGCACGCGGCCGCCGCGGTCGCCGCGCTCGTGCTCGCCCTCACCCCGATCACGGTCGCCATCAACCGCGACAACAACCCCGACACCACCCTCGTCCTGCTGATGGTCGCGGCCGCGGCCCTCGGCCTGCGGGCCACCCGCGACGGCCGGCTGCTGCCGCTGCTCGGTTCGGCGGTGTGCTTCGGGCTCGCGTTCAACACCAAGATGCTCCAGGCGTACATCGCCCTGCCACCCGTCCTCGCCGTGTACGTGTACGCCTCCCGCCTCGGCTGGGCGAAGAAGGTCCGCGACCTGCTGCTCGCCACCGTGGCCCTGGCCGTCGCGAGCTTCTGGTGGGCGGCCGCCGTCTCGCTCGTACCGGCCGACGAGCGCCCGTACATCGGCGGCTCCACGGACGGCTCCGCCTGGGACCTGATCATGGGCTACAACGGCCTGGGCCGGGTGCTGGGCGGCGAGGGCAACGGCGGAGGCGGCGGGGGCGGCGGAGGGGGCACCTTCGCCGGGACCGCGGGCCTCGGCCGGATGTTCAACGACATCCTCGGCGGCCAGATCTCCTGGCTGCTGCCCTTCGCGGGCATCGCGCTCGCCGGCGGCCTGGTGCTGTGCGGACGGGCGCCGCGAACCGACCCCAAGCGCGCCGCGCTGGTGCTGTGGGGCGGCTGGACCGTCCTGCACTACCTGACGTTCAGCATGGCCGAGGGCACCATGCACCCCTACTACACGACCGCGCTGGCCCCCGGCATCGCGGCTCTGACCGGCGCGGGCGGCGTCATGCTGCTGCGCGCCTTCCGCGGCCAGGACGCCCGTTGGCGGTGGGTGCTGCCCGCCGGACTCGCGGTCACCGCGATCTGGGCGGTCGTGCTGCTGCGCCGGGCCGCGGACTGGAACGGCTGGCTGTGGCCGGCCGTCGCGGTGGTCATGGCACTGGCGATCACCGGCCTGTTCCTCTTCCGGTCCGGCAACCGTGCCCGGCTGCTCACCGCGTCCGTGGCCGCGGCGATCGTCGCGGCCCTCGCCGGCCCGGCGGCGTACGCCGTCGCCGAACCCGCGTCCGCCGGTGGCGGCGGTATGGGCGGCACCAACCCGACCGCGGGGCCGGCCACCGGCAGCGGGGGATTCGGCGGCGGTCCCGGCGGCGGCCGGGGCGGATTCGGCGGCGAGGCCCCCGGCGGCAACGCGCAGGGCGGTCCGAACGCCGAGGCGGGCGGACAGACGGGCGGCTTCCCCGGAGGGGGCGAGGCACCCGGCAATGGAGGCCAGGCACCCGGCGGGAACGGCGGGCCGCCTCAGGGCGGCTCCCCCGGCGGCGGCCAGGATGCGGACCAACAGGACGCCGGGAACGGGGAGTTCCCCGGTGGCGGCCAGGCGGACGGCGGCAGCGTCCCGGGAGGTACCGCGGAGCGGCCCGGCGGCGCGGGCTCCTCCGGTGGTGGCGGAGGCGGCGGCATGGGCGGGACCACCAGCAGCGCCCTGGTCTCCTATCTGGAGAAGCACCAGGACGGCGCCAAGTGGCTGCTGGCGGTGTCGAACTCGCAGGGCGCGGCACAGCTGATCATGAGCACCGGCAAGCCCGTCATCTCCATGTTCGGCTTCACCGGTTCCGACAAGGCGATGACCCTCACCAAGCTCAAGGAGCTCGTGCGCAAGGGCGAGTTGCACTACATCCAGCTCGGCGGCGGCATGGGCGGCGGGATGGGCGGAAACAACACGCTCAGCTCGCAGATCACCACGTGGGTGGAGAAGAACGGCACAGCGGTGAAGGAGAGCGTGTACGACAAATCCGCGTCGTCCGGCTCCACTTCGGAGTCCGGGTCCACTTCGGACTCCGGGTCCGGGTCCGAGTCGGGCGCCGGGTCCGACTCCGAATCCGGCGCGCGGAGTGGCCAGCCGACCTCGACGCTCTACCGGCTGGACCCGTCCGACGTCGGCTGACCCGCACGACCGGTAACCCGGCGGCCCCTGACCCACGTTCCCGGTCAGGGGCCGTCCCTTATGTCAAGTCTGGCGCGTGCCGGGCGAGTTGTTGAATCCCGACACAGAACCGACACCTTTCCTTAACCCCAGGTACCTCATGTGCATGTCACCCTCCCGTTTATCCGCTCCATTCAACCCGCGTAGAACGGACACCCCACGATGCCCGCCACGCACATACGCCGCTGGAAGACCCTGGCGCTGAGTACCTCCGCGGTCCTCGTCGGCCTCACCCTGCCGACCATGGCCGCGACCCCCGCGAGCGCCACGACGACCGCGTACGACAGCACGTACTACAAGAACGCGGTCGGCAAGACCGGCACGAGCCTGAAGTCCTCGCTGCACACGATCATCAGCAGCCAGACCAAGATCTCGTACTCCGCGGTCTGGAACGCCCTGAAGGTCACCGACCAGGACCCGAACAACAGCAGCAACGTGATCCTGCTGTACAGCGGTGTCTCGCGCAGCAAGTCCCTCAACGGCGGCGACGTCGGCGACTGGAACCGCGAGCACACCTGGGCCAAGTCGCACGGCGACTTCGGCGAGGCGACCGGCCCCGGCACGGATCTGCACCACCTGCGCCCGGCCGACGTCCAGGTCAACAGCATCCGGGGCAATCTGGACTTCGACAACGGCGGCAGCACGGTCACCAACGGCGGTGGCAGCCTCGTCGACTCCGACTCCTTCGAGCCGCGCGACGCTGACAAGGGCGACGTGGCCCGCATGATCCTCTACATGGCCGTGCGCTACGAGGGCGGCGACGGCTGGGCCGACCTCGAGCCCAACGAGAAGGTCAACAACGGCAGCAACCCCTACATCGGCAAGCTGTCCGTGCTCAAGCAGTGGAACGACGAGGACCCGCCGAGCGCCTTCGAGGAGAAGCGCAACCAGGCCATCTACGACACCTACCAGCACAACCGCAACCCGTTCATCGACCACCCGGAATGGGTGAAAGCGATCTGGTAGGCGAAGTAGCCGTCTGGACTCCCTCCGTAGTAAAGGGAGCCCAGACGGCTACCGGGGCCCTCGGGCGCCGGAAGGTGACAAATGAATGGCCTCAGGGCGTACAACCAGTGACGCCCCGCCCGAGTCGCACTCCGTGGACGCGCCGGACCACCGCGTCCCACCGGAACGACGAAAGGCACCCGATGTCCCGAGCACGACGCAGAAGCCGCTCCGCGCGGTTGACCGCGCCCCTGGCCGCCGCCACGCTGCTGGCCGGAGGGGTCGGCACCTGGGCCCTCACCGCCGCCACCGCCCAGGCCGCCCCCGGATCGGCGGACGCCCGGGACGACTTCAACGGGGACGGCTACGCCGACCTGGTCGTCGGCGCCCCGGACGCGACCGTTTCGAGCAAGGCCCGGGCCGGCTACGTGGCCGTCGTGTACGGCTCCGCCGGCGGCCTGTCCACCTCGAGCAAGAAGATCGTCAGCCGCTCCACCAGCGGGGTTCCCGGCGCCGCCACCGCGAACCAGCGCTTCGGGGCCACCTTCACCAAGGGCGACCTGGACCGCGACGGATTCAGCGACCTCGTGATCGGGGGCGGCACGGCTGGCTCGGTCGTCCTGTGGGGCTCCGCCTCCGGGCTCACCGGCGGCACGGCCCTCGCCGGGTACGGCGCCTCTCCGCAAGCCGGCGACTTCGACGGCGACGGGAAGACGGACCTCGCCCTGTTCTCCGCGCAGAACGTCGGCGGCGACGACCCCGCGGGCGCTCCGGCCGCCCTGTGGAAGGGCCCGGTGTCGCGTGCCGGCAAGCCGGCCGCCGTTCTGAACCTGCTCGACAAATCCCTGTGGTGGGGCTACGAGGCGGACGACGAGACCTGCGCCACCAACGGCGGCTGCGAGGACGGCCCGTCCTCGATCACCGGCCCCGTCGCCTCCGGCGAGGTCGGCGACGTCAACGGCGACGGCAAGGACGACATCGTCCAGTGGACCTACGCGGGAGACGGCGAGTGGGCCAACCGCCTGCTGTACGGCGGCGGCGCGGGCTTCACGCGCGGCCAGGTTCCCGGGGCGGACACCAACCGCACCGGCACGGGCACGGGCATCGGTGACGTCAACGGCGACGGCTTCGACGACGTGGTGGTCGGCGCCGACGGTTGGAACAAGAAGGTGCGGGTCGCCTTCGGCTCGGCCTCCGGCCTGTCCGACGCGAACGTGCAGTCCTTCGACCAGGACCTGCCGGGCTTCCCGGGTGTCCAGGAGCAGGGCGACGCGCTCGGCACCGCCGTCTCCGTCGGCGACGTCACCGGCGACGGCTACGCGGACATCGCGCTCGGCATCCCCGGCGAGGACTTCGACGGCCTGAAGGACGCCGGTTCGATCGCCCTGCTGCACGGCAGCGCCTCCGGGGTCACCGGCACCGGCGCGCAGACGTTCCACCAGAACACGGCCGGGATCTCCGGGGTCGCAGAGAAGAACGACAGGTTCGGCGTGAGCACCGCGCTCCTGGACGTCAACGGCAACGGCCACCCGGACCTCGCCGCGTCCTCGACCGCGGAGAACGCCTCAGCAGGCGCGGTCTGGGTCCTGCGCGGCACGACGACCGGCCTGACCACCACGTCCGCCCTCGCGTTCGGCCCGAGGACCCTCTCGGCGCCCGACACGAAGGCGCTGTTCGGCTCGTCCCTGCGCTGAGCGGCCTCGCACGACAAAGCGCCGGGGAGTGTGTCGCACGCTCCCCGGCGGTCGGTCCGGGCAGGTCGGTCAGTCCAGGTGGGTCGGTCAGTCCAGGTGGGTCGGGGCGAACATCTTCAGCACCGCCGGGAGGACGACCACCGAGGGACCGGGGGCGGCCAGGGCCTTGGCCAGGTCCTCCTCCAGCGTCTCGGGGCTCGTACGGACCCCCGGGACCCCGAACGACTCGGCGAGGGCCACATAGTCCGGGCGGGACAGCTCCGTGGCGGTGGCCTGGCCGAAGGCGCCGGTCATGTACTCGCGGAGGATGCCGTAGCCGCCGTCGTCCACGATGAGCCAGGTGACCGGGAGACCGCACTGCTTCGCCGTGGCCAGCTCGGCGATGGAGTACAGCGCGCCGCCGTCGCCGGAGACCGCGAGGACCGGGCGGGAGGGGTCGGCCGCCGCCGCGCCCAGAGCCGCCGGGAAGCCGTAGCCGAGGCCGCCGGCGCCCTGGGCGGAGTGCATGGTGTTGGCGCCGCGCGGGTCGAAGGCCGACCACGCCCAGTACGCCAGGATCGTCATGTCCCAGAAGGACGGCGACGTGGCGGGCAGGGCCCGGCGGACGGACGCCAGCACGTCCTGTTCCAGGGTGAGTTCCTGGCCCGCGATACGGTCCGCGACCCGGGCGAGCACCGAGGTCACGCGGTCCGCCGCCGTCGCGTCGGACCGCTCCTCCACCGTCTCCAGGAGCGCGGAGAGCGCGAGGCGGGCGTCCGCGTGGATGCCGAGCGCCGGGTGGTTGGACTCCAGCTTGCCGAGGTCGGCCTCGATCTGGATCACCCGGCCGCGGGGCTTGAACGTGTGGTAGTTCGAGGAGAGTTCACCGAGGCCCGAGCCCACCACCAGCAGGACGTCCGCGTCCTCCAGGAAGTCGGTCGTGTACCGGTCCTCCAGCCAGGACTGGAGGGAGAGCGGGTGCTCCCAGGGGAAGGCGCCCTTGCCACCGAAGGTGGTGACGACCGGCGCGTTCAGCTTCTCGGCGAGCGCGCGCAGCTTGCCGGACGCGTCCGACCGGACGACGCCGCCACCCGCGATGATCGCGGGGCGGACGGCCGAGGACAGCAAGTGGGAGGCCAGCGCGGTCAGTTCGGGGCGCGGGACCACGTCCTCGGGGGTCGCGTCCATCGCCGTGACCACCGGCAGGCTCGTCTCGGCGAGCAGGACGTCCTGCGGGATCTCCACCCAGACCGGCCCGTGCGGGGCGGTCAGCGCCGACTCCCAGGCCTCCGCGATCGCGGAGGGGATCTGGGACTGCGTACGGACCGTGTGGACCGACTTCACCACACCCCGGAACGAGGCCTGCTGGTCGGGGAGTTCGTGCAGATAGCCGTGGCGGCCGCCGCCCAGTCCCGCGGTCGGGATCTGGCTGCTGATGGCGAGCACGGGGGCCGAGGCGGCGCGGGCCTCCTGGAGCGCGGCGAGCGAGGTCAGCGCTCCCGGGCCGGTGGAGAGCAGCAGCGGCGCGGCCTCGCCGGTGATCCGGCCGTAGGCGTCCGCCGCGAACCCGGCGTTGTTCTCGACGCGCAGGCCGATGTACCGGAGCGAGGAGCGGCGCAGCGCGTCGAACATGCCCAGCGCGTGCTGGCCCGGCAGCCCGAAGACGGTCGTCGCACCGAGACCGGAAAGGGTCTCCACGACCAGGTCTCCGCCGTTGCGGCCGGGGGGCGAGTTGAGCGCGGCCTCCGTCTGTGCCACCGACGGACGGAGCACCAGGTCGTGGTCGTGGGTCACTTGTTCCGGGCCTCCGCGATCTGGCGGGACATGATGGTGGTCAGTTCGTAGGCGGTGTGGGAAGCCGCCACCGCGGTGATTTCCGCGTGGTCGTACGCCGGCGCGACCTCGACCACGTCGGCCGAGACCAGGTTGCAGGACGAGAGGCCGCGCAGGATCTCCAGGAGCTCGCGGGAGGTCATGCCGCCCGCCTCCGGGGTGCCCGTGCCGGGCGCGTGCGCCGGGTCGAGGCAGTCGATGTCGATGGAGATGTAGAGCGGCCGGTTGCCGATGCGCTGGCGCAGCTGGTCGGCGACCTCGTCGGCGCCGCGGCGGTAGACGTCCGCCGAGGTGACGATGCCGAAGCCCATCTTCTCGTCGTCGGTGAGGTCCTGCTTGCCGTACAGCGGGCCGCGGATGCCGACGTGGGACAGCGCCGAGGTGTCGAGGATGCCCTCCTCGACGGCGCGGCGGAACGGGGTGCCGTGGGTGTACTCGGCGCCGAAGTACGTGTCCCAGGTGTCGAGGTGCGCGTCGAAGTGGAGCAGCGCGACCGGACCGTGCTTCTTGGCGACGGAGCGGAGCAGGGGCAGCGCGATGGTGTGGTCGCCGCCCAGGGTCATCAGGCGGGCGCCGGTGCCGAGCAGCTCGTCGGCGGCGGCCTCCACCGTCTCCACGGCCTCGTTGATGTTGAACGGGTTCGCCGCGATGTCACCGGCGTCCGCGACCTGCGCGAGGGCGAACGGGGAGGCGTCCTGCGCCGGGTTGTAGGGGCGCAGCAGCCGGGACGCCTCGCGGATCGCGTTGCCGCCGAAGCGGGCGCCCGGCCGGTACGAGACGCCGGAGTCGAACGGCACACCGACCACGGCGACATCGGCGGTGCCGACCTCGTCGAGGCGCGGCAGCCGGGCGAAGGTCGCGGGACCGGCGTACCGCGGGATGCGGGACGAGTCGACAGGGCCGCGGGGCGTCTCGTTGCTGCTCATGAGGTATTGCCTTCTTTCCTACGCTTCGTCGCGTATGTACAACTAAGTACAACTAGTACGACTCTACTGGGGAACCGGGACCGGTTCGGACACGGGTTCGGCGGCGCGGCCCGCGAGCCGCTCCCGCCAGGCGGCCAGCACCGCGGCGTCGGTGGCCGGCGTGGCCAGCGAGACGATCACGTACACGGCCAGCGAGAGGAGCAGTCCGTAGTAGACCGGCTCGTTCGCGAGGATGCCGTACACGGCCATCAGGCCGATGACGGCGACACCGCCGACGACGACGGAGGCGAGCGCGCCGTGCACCGTGCCGCGCTTCCACAGCAGACCGCCGAGGATCGGCACGAGCAGGCCCGCGACGAGCAGGTTGTAGGCGACGGTCAGCGCCTCGACGACGTTGTTGAGCGCGATCGCCGTGCAGATCACGGCGATGCCCATGACGAGGATGAAGACGCGGTTGCCCTTGACCTCGTCGTGGTCGTCCGCGTCGCGCTTCACGGCGCCGCGCAGCCGGGACCAGATGTCGTTGTTGGCGACGGTGGCGCAGGCGATCAGCGCGCCGGAGGAGGTGGACATCACAGCGGCGAGGGCCGCGGCGAGCACCAGTCCCCGCACGCCGACCGGGAGTTCGTCCTTGACGATGGTCGCGAAGGCGGTGTCGGCGCTGGGCAGCTTCGGGTACATGACCTTGGCCGCCGTGCCGATGACGGCACCGGCCACGGCGTAGACCAGGCAGTAGGTACCGGCGACCGTGCCGCCCCACTTGGCGGTCCTGTCGCTGCGCGCGGTGAACACGCGCTGCCAGATGTCCTGCCCGATCAGCATGCCGAACGTGTAGATCAGCACGTAGGTGAAGATCGTCTCGCCGCCGATGCCCAGCGGGTCGAAGTACTCGGTGGGCAGCTTGGCCTTCATCTCGCTGAACCCGCCGGCCTTGACGACCGCTATGGGCAGGAGCAGGAGCAGCACGCCGACGGTCTTGACCACGAACTGCACCATGTCGGTGAGGGTGATCGACCACATGCCGCCGAGCGTCGAGTACGCGACGACGATGGAGCCGCCGAGGACGATCGCGAGCGTGCGGTTCATGTCGAACAGGACGTCGAAGATCGTGGCGTACGCGATGGTCGAGGTGACCGCCAGCATCAGGGTGTACGCCCACATGACGACACCGGAGATGACACCGGCCCGGCCGCCGTAGCGCAGGTCGAGCATCTCGGAGACGGTGTAGACCTTCAGGCGGGCGATGCGGGCGGAGAAGAAGACACTGAGCGCCAGCAGGCCGAGGCCGATGGTGAAGACCATCCAGGCACCGGAGAGCCCGTACTGGTAGCCGAGCCCGACGCCGCCGATGGTGGACGCGCCGCCGAGGACGATGGCGGCCATGGTGCCGGAGTACATGGCGGGCCCGAGCCTGCGCCCCGCGACGAGGAACTCGCTCTTGGACTTGGCGCGGCGCATGCCCCACCAGCCCATGGCCAGCATGCCGGCCAGATAGACGACGATCACTGTGTAGTCGACGGCCATGGGTCTCCTCCGAGCGCTCGGTGGCGTGTCGTGCAGATGGGGTGGGGACGAGCCGGCAACTGATCGCGGGGACATCCGCCCGTACCCACGGCTGCCGGTCGGGACCGACACTAGGTGGCCGGAAAGCGACTGCGAAGTGTACGTTTCATCCATTCGACCCGAACGGGATGGAGGAACCGTCCATCGTGCCGGACTCACAGTCACCGTCCGTCCCGGCCGTGCCACCGACACCTCCGGTGCCGCTGTCGGCGCTCCTCGCCCGCGAGGACCTGGCCCTGCGCCTGATCGCCGGGCCGGCCGAGCCCGACACGGTGATCCACTGGGCGCACACGTCGGAGATGGCCGACCCCTATCCCTACCTGCTGGGCGGCGAGCTGCTGCTGACGGCGGGGGTCCACGTCCCCGAGGCGGCCGGCCCGGACGGGGGCACGCCCCGGTCGAGCGAGGCCGAGGGCCTGGCGGACTACTTCGACGGCTATGTCTCCCGCATCGTCGCGGCGGGCGGCGCTGCGCTGGGCTTCGGCCTGGCCCCGGTCCACGACACGGTCCCCCGCGCCCTCGTCGCGGCCTGCGACACGTACGGGCTGCCCCTGCTGGAGGTCCCGCCCCAGACGACGTTCTCCGGGGTCGCCCGCGCGGTGTGGCAGCTCATGGCCCAGGCCCGGCTGGCCGAACTCCGCCGGGTGACCGAGGCCCAGCAGAGCCTGGCGGCGGCAGCGGCCCGCCCCGATCCGGTACCGGCGGTGCTCCGGCAGCTGGCCCGGCGGGTGGGAGGCTGGGCCGTGCTCTACGGCCCCGAGGGCACGGAGCTCGCCCGGGCCGGAAGGGTCCCGCCGTCCGGCCCGCCGAGGACAGCACGCCCGACGCCCCCCGCACCCGCACCCCCGATGACCTCGCCTCACCCGGCAACCGCGACGGACCCGGCATGCCCGACGGACCCGGCCCACCCGGCGACCGCCGCCCACCCGACGGACCCGGCGCTGCCGACGCCCCCGGCCCACCCGACAGCAGCGGGACCCGCGGACGGGACACCCGCGGCCGAGACCGTCCCGGGCCCGGCACCCCGGACCGAGGCACCCTCGCCCGCAACACCGTCACCCGGAGCGCCCTCCCCCGGCACGCCCTCGCCCGGAGCGCCTTCGACCGGGCCCCCCCTCGACGCACCCCCCGCCCCCGCGCCCTTGGAGGAGGTGCTCGCCGAGCTCGCCGGTGTCGTGCGGCCCGGGGCGACCCACGGCCCCACGCCCGCCTCCGCCACCGACACCGTGGGCGGCGTCCACCTCGCGGCCTACGCCCTCGGCAGCGGCCAGGGCTTCGTCCTGGGGGTCGCCGCGCCGCGCCGCGACCCCGGCGACCACACGATCGCCTCCGTCGCGTCCGTGCTGCTCTCCCTCCTGACCGGAGAGCACCAGAGCGGGAGCGGGGCGGCACGGTCGGCGGCCCTGGTGCGGCTGCTGCTCGGGGCCGCGCCGGAGACGGTGGCACCACTGCTCGGCGGCGAGCGGTGGGTGGTCGTGCACGCGCGCCCCGCCGGGGACGGCCCCGCCCCGGACGCCGTCACCGCCTCCGCGCTGGCGGCCGCGCTGGGCTCCGCGCTGGTCGACGTGGGCGGCGACGTCGTCCGCGTCCTCGTCCCCGGCGACCGCGAGCCCACCGCGCAGCCGGGCTGGACCTGCGGGGTCAGCGCGCCCGCGGGCCCGCACGCGTGGGCGGCCGCCGACACCCAGGCGGCCCGCGCGCTGGCCCGCGCCCGCGCGACCCGGGCGCCCCTGGTCCACCACGGCGACCGGCCCGCGCTCGCGGACCTCATTCCCCCGGAAGACGCCGAGGCCCACGCCCACGCCCTCCTCGCTCCCGTCGCCGGGACCCCCGCCCTGACCGAGACCCTGCGCACCTGGCTCTCCCTGCACGGCAGTTGGGACCGCACCGCGGTGGCCCTCTCGGTCCACCGCAACACCGTCCGCCAACGCATCTCCCGCTGTGCGGTGTTGCTGGGCACGGACCTCGACGATCCCGACGTACGGATGGAGTTGTGGTTCGCGCTGCGGGACGACTGAGCCGGAGACACGGGAACCGGCGTCGCGAGGACGTGCCGGTCCCGGCCTCCGCGCCGCCGGAGACCGCCGGACAGCGCGCGCCGGCACGGAGCCGACCGCCCGTCGGCCGGCGCCGCCGCGCCCCGGGTCCCGCACACCCGAGTGACGCACGTCCCAGCGACCGGGACAGCGGCGCCCTCGGCGGGAACGCACCGGCACAATGGGCGTATGCCGATACCCGGGACTCCCAGCCGCGCCGAACTTGTCGACCATCTCGTGAAGACCCGTATCGCGGGCGATGTCGCCACGCCCCGCGAGAACAACCTCTCCCATTACCGCAAGCTGGCGAACGGCGAGCGCAACTGGTGGCTCGGCCTGGAACTCGGCGACCGCTGGACCGACGAGCAGGACGTGCTCGCGGTGATGGCGGAGCGGGTCGGCGTCAACGACGACCCGGAATACCGGTACGGCCAGGACACCATCGACCCCGAGTTGACCGTGGACGCGCTGGACCGCCTCGCGGCCCGGCTGCGCAAGGCGGCCGAGGACCGGCAGCGGGTGCTGTTCGCGACCGGTCACCCCGGCGGACTGCTGGACGTGCACCGTGCCACGGCCGCCGCCCTGCGCGCCGCCGGCTGCGAGATCGTGGTGATCCCGGACGGGCTGCAGACGGACGAGGGCTATGTCATGCAGTTCGCGGACGTGGCGGTCCTGGAGCACGGTGCCACGCTGTGGCACACGCACTCGGGCGAGCCGATGCGCGCGATCCTCACCGGACTGGAGCGCGAGGGACGCCCGTTGCCCGATCTGGTCGTGGCCGACCACGGCTGGGCGGGTTACGCGGGCCGGCACGGTCTGGACTCCGTCGGCTACGCCGACAGCAACGACCCGGCCCTCTTCCTCGCCGAGTCGGAGGGCACGCTCCAGGTCGTGGTCCCGCTCGACGACCACGTCCTCAGCCCGCGCCACTACGACCCGATGACGGCGTACCTGCTCGACGCGGCGGGCCTGGCGTGAGCCCCGGCGCCCCCTGGGACCTGTCCTAGATCCCGGCGATCGATCCGGGGGCGCGTTCGGCGCGAGCGAGTCCCCGGATCACCCGCAGCGGCCCGTGCCTCCGGACCGCGAGGCGGGCGAGCAGGTCGACCACCGGCGCGGTCACCCGCTCGGGGAAGTCCGGTGCCGGCAGGCCCACGCTGCAGGCCAAGTCGTCAGCGTGCACGACGAGTTCCATCAGCCGGGTGAGCAGGAAGTCGTCGAGGTCGAGGGACCAGTCGCCCCAGGACGGCATCCGGACCGGCCGTACGGCGGGGGTCCCGTGCAGCTCGGTCCGCAGCCGTTCGACCGCCGCTCGGGCCCGTCCCACGAGCACCTCGTGGCCGTCCGCCGCCGTCGCCTCTCCGCCGCGCCGGATACGGACGCCGACCGCGCCGTCGGCGCCGGCGTCGAGCCAGGTCACCCGCTCCAGGTAGTACTCCCGGAGCGACACCACCGGCTCCACCGGAACCGGCCGCGCCAGCAGGTCCGGCAGGGCGAGTTCCTGCCAGACGGTGTGCCCCGCCAGTCCCTGGACGCTGAAGTCCCGCAGCGCGCTGGGCTTTTCCCAGGCCGCGGCGACGGCGGGCTCGGCGAGCAGCCCGACGACCGTGTCGGCGGCCTCCAGGAAGGCTTCCCGGACGCGGGTCCCGCGCCGGCTCCACGACTCTTCCCCGTAGGTCATGGCCACCATCCAACCCGCACCGCCGGACCGCCTCAACCGCCTTTCACGGCCAGGGGTTCAGCCCCTCGGACCGCCGCTGGGCGTACCCCGGCGTCGGGTCCAGATAGACCCTGCTCACCGAGGGGAACACCGCCCGGAGCCGGTCCTCGGCCTGTTCGCAGGCCCACTCGATCTGCGCCGCGGTCGACGCGTCCCGGAAGTCGACCTTGGCGGCGATGAGCGCCTCGCGCGGTCCCTGCATGAGCGTGATCAGTTCCAGCACGGCCTCCACGTGCTCCACCGCCAGCAGCTCCGCCCTGATCCGCTCCCGCATCGGTCGGGGCAGCGGCCGTCCGATCAGCAGCTCCGCGTTGGAACGGCCGAGCACCCAGGCGACGTAGAGCAGCAGCAGCCCGATAAGCAGCGAGGCGACGCCGTCCCAGACGCCCGATCCGGTGAGCTGTCCGCCGAGCAGGCCGCCCGCCGCGAGGACCAGTCCGACCAGCGCCGCCGAGTCCTCCATGACGACCGCCTTCACGGCGGTGTCGGGCGTGCGCCGGAGGTAGGTCTTGAAGGAGGCGTCGACGCGGGCGGCCTCGCCGCGTGCCTGCCGCAGCCCCGTCCGCAGGGAGAAGCCCTCCAGGAGGAAGGCGACGGCCAGCACGATGTACGAGACGAGCGGGTCGCCGAGCTCCTCCCCCGCCACCAGGGTGTGGATGCCGTCGTAGATCGAGAAGACCGCGCCGCCGACGAAGGTGGCGACGGCCGCGAGCAGCGCCCAGATGTAACGCTCGGGTCCGTAGCCCAGCGGATGGTCCTCGTCCGCCGGTTTCTCGCTGCGTTTGAGCGCGGTGAGCAGGAGCAGCTCCGTGACGGTGTCGGCGACGGAGTGGGCGGCCTCCGACAGCATCGCGCTGGATCCGCTGATGACACCGGCGACCGCCTTGGCGAGGGCGATCCCGAGATTGGCGACGGCGGCGACGATCACCGTGAAGACGCTCTCGCCGCCGCCGTCCTGCGCTGTGTCGGTCATGCCTCAGTCTTACCGGGGAAGGCCGCCTACCGCGGGACGCGGACCACACCTTCCTGGATCACCGAGATGGCGAGCTTGCCGTCCTGGGTGTAGATCCGGGCCTGGCCGAGGCCGCGGCCGCCCGACGCCGAGGGCGACTCCTGGTCGTACAGCAGCCATTCGTCGGCGCGGAACGGGCGGTGGAACCACATCGCGTGGTCGAGCGAGGCCCCGACGACGTCGCCGGTCACCCAGCCGCCGCGCCCGTGGGCGAGCAGGATGGAGTCGAGGAGCGTCATGTCGGAGACGTAGGTCGCGAGGACGACGTGCAGCAGGGGGTCGTCCGCGAGCTTGCCGTTGGTGCGGAACCACACCTGGGAGCGCGGCTCGCGGACCTCGCCGACGGTGCCGTAGGGCGGCGCGTCGACATAGCGCAGGTCGACGGACTCGCGGGCCTCCAGGATGCGTTCCACGACGTCGGCGTCGGACAGGACGTCGGCGTACAGCGGGAGCAGTTCGGCGGCCGTGGGCAGCGTCTCCGGGTCGGGCGCGGGCGGCATCGGGGCCTGGTGCTCCATGCCCTCCTCGTACGTCTGGAAGGACGCGGAGAGATGGAAGATCGGCTGTCCGTGCTGGACCGCGACCACCCGGCGCGTGGTGAAGGACCGGCCGTCGCGGATGCGGTCCACGGAGTACACGATCGGCGCGCCGGGGTCCCCGACCCGCAGGAAGTACGCGTGCAGGGAGTGGGCGAGCCGGTCCTCGGGGACCGTGCGCCCGGCGGCGACCAGTGCCTGCGCCGCCACCTGTCCGCCGAACACGCGCGGAACGACGGCGGACCGGGACTGGCCGCGGAAGATGTTCTCCTCGATCCGCTCGAGATCGAGCAGATCGAGGAGAGACTCAAGTGCCTCACTCATGGGGCAGTTGTACCGTGCAGTCTTTTCGCGGACCTTACAGGCCCATGTCCTTGGCGATGATCGACTTCATGATCTCGCTGGTACCGCCGTAGATGCGGTTGACACGGTTGTCCGCGTACAGGCGCGCGATCGGGTACTCGTTCATGAAGCCGTAGCCGCCGTGCAGCTGGAGGCAGCGGTCGATGACGCGGTGCGCGGCCTCGGTGCAGAACAGCTTGGCGCTGGCGGCCTCGGCCGGCGTCAGCTCACCCGCGTCGAGGGCCTCCAGGGCGCGGTCGGCGACGGCCTCGGCCGCGTCCACCTCGGCCTGGCAGGCGGCCAGCTCGAACTTGGTGTTCTGGAAGGACGCGACGGTCTTGCCGAAGACGGTGCGCTCCTGGACGTACTCCTTGGCGAACCGGACGGCGGCCTTGGCCTGCGCGTAGGCGCCGAAGGCGATGCCCCAGCGCTCGGAGGCGAGGTTGTGGCCGAGGTAGTAGAAGCCCTTGTTCTCCTCGCCGAGCAGGTCCTCGACGGGCACCTTCACGTCGACGAACGCCAGCTCGGCGGTGTCGGAGGTCTTCAGGCCGAGCTTGTCCAGCTTGCGGCCGATGGAGTAGCCCTCGGACTTGGTGTCCACGGCGAAGAGGGAGATGCCGAAGCGGCGGTCCTCGGCGGTGGGCGCGGAGGTGCGGGCGCAGACGATCACGCGGTCGGCGTGGACGCCACCGGTGATGAAGGTCTTGGAGCCGTTGAGGACGTAGTGCGTACCGTCCTCGGAGAGCTTGGCGGTGGTCTTCATGCCCGCGAGGTCGGAGCCGGTGCCCGGCTCCGTCATCGCCAGGGCCCACATCTCCTCGCCGCTGACGAACTTCGGCAGGAAGCGCTTCTTCTGCTCGTCGGTGGCGAGCGTCTTGATGTAGGGCAGGCCCAGCAGCACGTGCACACCGGAGCCGCCGAACTGGACACCCGCGCGCGAGGTCTCCTCGTACATCACGGCTTCGAACTTGTACGAGTCGATGCCGGCGCCGCCGAACTCCTCGTCGACGCGGATGCCGAAGACGCCGAGCTCGGCGAGCTTGTAGTAGAAGTCGCGCGGCGCCTGGCCGGCCGCGAACCACTCGTCGTAGACCGGGACGACCTCGGCCTCGATGAAGGCGCGCAGGGTCTCCCGGAACGCCTCGTGGTCCTCGTTGAACACAGTACGGCGCACCGCCGCCACCTCCGCCTGAATACCTGGGTCATGTCTAAGCGCTTGCTCAGATATCACGTTACCCGTCAGTCACGAGAGTCGTCCAGGGGCCACCCCCCGAGACCCTCGTCACGCCCGGGAGCCGGCGCGGCCGCCCCGAAGGCCCCCCGCGCCATCCGGTGCAGCAGCTCGGCGGTCACCGCGCGCCCCGGGAGCGCGCCCGGCCGCCCCAGGTGAGGGGTCGAGTTCAGCAGGCCGAAGACCGAGTGCACGGCCGACCGGGCGGCCGGCTCCGTCAGCTCCGGGTACACCTCGACCACCACCCCCACCCACAGCTCGACGTACTGGCGCTGGAGCTGCCGCACGAGCTTGCGGTCACTGTCCCGGAGGCGGTCCAGCTCGCGGTCGTGCAGGGTGATCAGGGGGCGGTCGTCGAGCGCGAAGTCGATGTGCCCCTCGATGAGCGAGTCGAGGAGCGCCTCGGCACCCCCTCCGGCCTCCGCCACCCTGCGCTTGCCGCCCGTGAGCAGCTGCCCGCTGATCCCCACCAGCAGCTCGGCGAGCATCGCGTCCTTGCCGGCGAAGTGCCGGTAGAGCCCGGGGCCGCTGATGCCGACCGCCGCTCCTATCTCATCCACTCCCACACCGTGGAAGCCGCGCTCGGCGAAGAGCCGGGCGGCTTCCTTGAGGATCTGCTCGCGACGGGTGGGGGCGTCGGTTCTGGTGGCCATGAAATCAATTCTAGACAGGGAGGTTAGCGGTCGTTAACCTGAAGGAAATGCGTTAACGCTCATTAACTGGTCGACCACTGGTGAGGGGACCGCAGGATGCAAGAGGCACCGGAGCTGACGAGCGCGGCAGATCCCGCGTCGGAGGCCTGGAGGGCCAACGAGGCGGCACACCGTGCGCTGGGCGAGGAGCTGCGCCACAAGCTGGCCGCGGCGCGGCTCGGCGGCGGCGAGAAGGCACGCGCGCGGCACGCCGCGCGCGGAAAGCTGCTGCCCCGCGACCGCGTGGACACCCTCCTCGACCCCGGCTCCCCGTTCCTGGAGCTGGCGCCGCTCGCCGCCGACGGGATGTACGACGGACAGGCCCCGGCCGCCGGCGTCATCGCCGGGATCGGCCGGGTCAGCGGACGCGAGTGCGTGGTCGTCGCCAACGACGCCACCGTCAAGGGCGGCACGTACTACCCGATGACGGTGAAGAAGCACCTGCGCGCCCAGGAGGTGGCGCTGGAGAACCGCCTGCCCTGCATCTACCTCGTCGACTCCGGAGGCGCCTTCCTGCCCATGCAGGACGAGGTGTTCCCCGACCGCGAGCACTTCGGGCGGATCTTCTACAACCAGGCGCGGATGTCCGGCGCCGGGATCCCGCAGATCGCGGCCGTCCTCGGCTCCTGCACGGCGGGCGGCGCCTACGTCCCGGCGATGAGCGACGAGGCCGTGATCGTGCGCGGCCAGGGCACGATCTTCCTCGGGGGCCCACCGCTGGTGAAGGCCGCCACCGGCGAGGTCGTCACGGCAGAGGAGCTGGGCGGCGGCGAGGTCCACGCGCGCGTGTCGGGCGTCACCGACCATCTCGCGGAGGACGACGCGCACGCGCTGCGGATCGTCCGGAACATCGCGGCCACCCTCCCCGCGCGCGGGGCGCTCCCGTGGTCCGTGGAGCCGTCGACCGAGCCCAAGGTCGACCCGTACGGGCTGTACGGCGCGGTGCCGGTCGACTCCCGCACCCCCTATGACGTGCGCGAGGTCATCGCGCGCGTGGTCGACGGTTCGCGCTTCGCCGAGTTCAAGGCCGAGTTCGGGCAGACCCTGGTCACCGGCTTCGCGCGGATCCACGGACACCCGGTCGGGATCGTCGCCAACAACGGCATCCTGTTCTCCGAATCGGCCCAGAAGGGCGCCCACTTCATCGAGCTGTGCGACCAGCGCGGCATCCCGCTGGTGTTCCTGCAGAACATCTCCGGGTTCATGGTGGGCCGCCAGTACGAGGCCGGCGGCATCGCCAAGCACGGCGCCAAGATGGTGACGGCCGTCGCCTGCACCCGCGTGCCGAAGCTGACCGTCGTGATCGGCGGCTCGTACGGCGCGGGCAACTACTCGATGTGCGGCCGGGCGTACTCGCCGCGCTTCCTGTGGATGTGGCCGGGAGCCAAGATCTCCGTGATGGGCGGCGAGCAGGCCTCCTCGGTCCTCGCGACCGTCAAGCGCGACCAGATCGAGGCGCGCGGCGAGTCCTGGCCGGCCGCGGACGAAGAGGACTTCAGGGCGCCGATCCGGCAGCAGTACGAGCGTCAGGGCAACGCCTACTACGCGACGGCCCGGCTCTGGGACGACGGAGTCATCGACCCGATGGAGACCCGGCAGGTCCTCGGACTCGCCTTGACCGCCTGCGCCAACGCGCCCCTGGGTGACCCCCAGTTCGGCGTCTTCCGGATGTGAGGGGACCCATGTTTGACACGGTGCTTGTGGCCAACCGGGGCGAGATCGCCGTACGCGTCATCCGTACCCTGCGCGCGCTCGGCGTGCGCTCGGTGGCCGTCTTCTCGGACGCGGACGCCGACGCCCGGCACGTCCGGGAGGCCGACACGGCCGTACGCATCGGGCCGGCGCCCGCGTCGGAGAGCTATCTGTCGGTGGAGCGGCTGCTGGAGGCGGCGGCCCGGTCCGGCGCCCAGGCGGTGCACCCGGGCTACGGCTTCCTCGCCGAGAACGCCGCGTTCGCGCGGGCCTGCGCGGAGGCCGGACTCGTCTTCATCGGGCCGTCCCCCGAGGCGATCTCGCTGATGGGCGACAAGATCCGCGCCAAGGAGACGGTGAAGGCGGCCGGGGTCCCGGTCGTCCCCGGCTCGTCGGGCAGCGGCCTGACGGACGCCGAGCTGATCGCGGCGGCCCGCGAGATCGGCGTGCCGGTGCTGCTGAAGCCGAGCGCGGGCGGCGGCGGCAAGGGCATGCGCCTGGTGCGCGACACCGCGGCCCTGGCCGACGAGATCGCCGCCGCCCGGCGCGAGGCGCGTGCCTCCTTCGGCGACGACACACTCCTCGTCGAGCGCTGGGTCGACCGCCCCCGGCACATCGAGATCCAGGTCCTCGCGGACGGGCACGGCCACGTCGTGCATCTGGGCGAGCGCGAGTGCTCCCTCCAGCGACGCCACCAGAAGATCATCGAGGAGGCGCCCAGCGTGCTGCTCGACCCCGCCACGCGGGCCGCGATGGGTGAGGCGGCCGTCCAGGCGGCCCGCTCCTGCGGCTACCGGGGCGCGGGCACGGTGGAGTTCATCGTCCCCGGCGGCGACCCGTCGTCGTACTACTTCATGGAGATGAACACCCGCCTCCAGGTGGAGCACCCGGTCACCGAGCTCGTCACGGGCCTCGACCTCGTCGAGTGGCAGCTGCGGGTCGCGGCCGGCGAGCGGCTGCCCTACGAACAGCAGGACATCAGCCTCACCGGACACGCGGTGGAGGCCCGTATCTGCGCCGAGGACCCGGCGCGCGGCTTCCTCCCCTCCGGAGGCACCGTGCTCGCCCTGCGCGAGCCGCAGGGCGACGGAGTGCGCACCGACTCGGGCCTGTCCGAGGGCACCGAGGTCGGCAGCCTCTACGACCCGATGCTCTCCAAGGTCATCGCGTACGGCCCCGACCGCCCGACGGCGCTGCGCAGACTCAGGGCCGCTCTGGCCGAGACGGTCACCCTCGGGGTCCAGACGAACGCGGGCTTCCTGCGCCGTCTGCTGGCCCACCCGGACGTGGTGGCGGGCGACCTGGACACCGGTCTGGTCGAGCGGGAGGCGGCGGGCCTGGTCCCGGCGGAGGTGCCGGAGGAGGTGTACGAGGCGGCGGCGGCCGTACGGCTCGCCGGGCTGGCTCCGGCGGGCCAGGGCTGGACCGACCCGTTCTCCGTGCCGAGCGGATGGCGGCTCGGCGGCACACCCAGGCCGGTGGGCTTCTCCCTCCGCGTGGCCGACCCCGTGGACTACACCCCGCGCGGCACCCACACGGTCACCGCCGACCGGGTCGCGGTGACCCTCGACGGGGTGCGCCACACCTTCCACCGCGCCGCCGACTGGATCGGCCGCGACGGCGACGCCTGGCATGTGCGCGATCACGACCCGGTGGCCGCGTCGCTCACCGGCGCCGCGCACTCCGGGGCCGATTCGCTGACCGCCCCCATGCCGGGCACGGTGACCGTCGTGAAGGTCGCCGTCGGCGACGAGGTGACCGCCGGGCAGAGCCTGCTGGTGGTCGAGGCGATGAAGATGGAGCACGTCATCTCCGCGCCGCACGCCGGAACGGTCAGCGAGCTGGACGTCACACCGGGCACGACGGTCGCCATGGACCAGGTACTGGCGGTCATCACTCCCGTGGAGGAGACGGCATGAGCACTTCCGAACCGGGCCTGCCGATGGCCGTACCGGCCCAGGACCTGCCCGCCAGGGTGCGGATCTACGAGGTCGGCGCGCGCGACGGGCTGCAGAACGAGAAGGAGACCGTTCCGACCGAGGTCAAGGCGGAGTTCATCCGGCGCCTCGCGGACGCGGGGCTGACCACGATCGAGGCGACCAGCTTCGTCCACCCCAAGTGGGTTCCCCAACTGGCCGACGCGGAGCAGCTGTTCCCGCAGGTGACCGATCTGCCGGTGGCGCTTCCGGTGCTGGTCCCGAACGAGCGCGGACTGGAGCGGGCACTGGCGCTCGGCGCCCGGCACGTGGCTGTCTTCGCCAGCGCGACGGAATCCTTCGCGAAGGCCAACCTCAACCGGACGGTCGACGAGTCGCTCGCGATGTTCGAACCGGTGGTGAGCCGCGCGAAGGCCGCGCACCTCACGGTCCGCGGCTACGTCTCGATGTGCTTCGGCGACCCCTGGGAGGGCCCGGTCCCGGTCCATCAGGTCGTCCGCGTCTGCAAGGCGCTGATGGACATGGGCTGTGACGAGCTGAGCCTCGGCGACACGATCGGCGTGGCCACACCGGGCCATGTGCAGGCCCTGCTCGCCGAACTGAACGAGGAGGGCGTGCCCACCAGCGCGCTCGGCGTGCACTTCCACGACACCTACGGCCAGGCGCTCTCCAACACCCTGGCCGCCCTCCAGCACGGCGTCAGCACCGTCGACGCCTCCGCGGGCGGCCTCGGCGGCTGCCCGTACGCGAAGTCCGCGACCGGCAACCTCGCCACCGAAGACCTCGTATGGATGCTCCAGGGCCTCGGTATCGACACCGGGGTCGACCTCGGCCGCCTCACCGCCACAAGCGTGTGGATGGCCGGACAACTGGGCCGACCCAGCCCGTCCCGCACCGTCAAAGCACTCGGTAAAACGACTCAGTCCCACCAGGAGTGATCCGCATGTCCCTGGACCACCGCCTCTCCCCCGAACTCGAAGAACTCCGTCGTACGGTCGAGGAGTTCGCCCATGACGTCGTGGCGCCGAAGATCGGCGACTTCTACGAGCGGCACGAATTCCCGTACGAGATCGTGCGGGAGATGGGCCGCATGGGCCTGTTCGGGCTGCCGTTCCCGGAGGAGTACGGCGGCATGGGCGGCGACTATCTCGCCCTCGGCATCGCCCTGGAGGAGCTGGCCCGGGTCGACTCCTCCGTGGCCATCACCCTGGAGGCGGGCGTCTCGCTGGGCGCCATGCCGATCCATCTCTTCGGCACGGACGCCCAGAAGGCCGAGTGGCTGCCCCGGCTGTGTTCCGGGGAGATCCTGGGCGCCTTCGGCCTCACCGAGCCGGACGGCGGCTCGGACGCGGGCGCGACCCGCACGACGGCCCGGCTCGACCCCGAGACGAACGAGTGGGTCATCAACGGCAGCAAGTGCTTCATCACCAACTCCGGCACGGACATCACGGGCCTGGTGACAGTCACCGCGGTCACCGGCCGCAAGCCCGACGGCAAGCCGCTGATCTCCGCGATCATCGTCCCCTCGGGCACCCCGGGCTTCACGGTCGCGGCCCCGTACTCGAAGGTCGGCTGGAACGCCTCCGACACCCGTGAGCTGTCCTTCTCGGACGTGCGTGTCCCGGCGGCCAACCTGCTGGGCGAGGAGGGCCGCGGCTACGCGCAGTTCCTGCGCATCCTGGACGAGGGCCGCATCGCCATCGCGGCGCTGGCCACGGGTCTCGCTCAGGGCTGTGTCGACGAGTCGGTCAAGTACGCCAAGGAACGGCACGCGTTCGGGCGTCCGATCGGCGCCAACCAGGCGATCCAGTTCAAGATCGCCGACATGGAGATGAAGGCCCACATGGCCCGCGTCGGCTGGCGCGACGCGGCGTCCCGCCTCGTGGCGGGCGAGCCCTTCAAGAAGGAGGCGGCGGTCGCCAAGCTCTACTCCTCCACGATCGCCGTCGACAACGCCCGTGACGCCACCCAGGTCCACGGCGGCTACGGCTTCATGAACGAGTACCCGGTCGCCCGCATGTGGCGCGACTCGAAGATCCTGGAGATCGGCGAGGGCACGAGCGAGGTCCAGCGGATGCTGATCGCCCGGGAGTTGGGGCTCACGGGCTGATCCTTCGAGCCGGGCCAGTACACCGCGGCCACCATCGGGCACCCGCCCGATGGTGGCCGCGGCGCGTTCGGGACCACCCCGGAACCAAGATTCCTGACAAAATCGTCGACAATTCCGTCGACAGGTATTGCGTCGCCGCGGACGCCGGGCTACGTTCCTTCGCTGTACCGCCACTGCAAAGCCGGAGTCGCGGAAGGAGGCCGAAACCCGGAGCCGCGGTCGTGCGCCGATCCTGCGCGGACGTCCGCGCGCGAGCGGAGTCCGCGGCCAGGACGAGCTGACCGACGGTCACGGTCACGCACCGCTCGCCCTGTTCCCGCCCGGTCCCGGGTACTCGCTCGGCGCCGAGTCCGGCGCTCGTTCCCCGTCCGGCCCGGTCGTTCACGCCGCCGCCGATCCCGGGCGCTCACTCCCACCGCCCCGGGCCACGGGCGCGGCCGACCCGACCCACACCTTCCAGGGCACCCACGCGCGCCGCTTCCCCGCTCGACGCACCGGCCGCCGCCGCGGTCCGATCCGCGCTGCCCGCCGCGGCTTCGCCCTGCCCGCGGACGGTTGCGTCCGCATACCCGCACCTCCGCACACCCGCACCTCCGCCCCCGCCCCCGCCCCCGCACCTCCGACGATCGAATGGAGACCGAGCATGGCCACGCTCCTCAGATGGCCCCGGTGGACATCAGCCACCTTCATGGCGACCCTCGCCACCGCCCTCGCGCTCGTGACCGGAGCGAGCGTGGCGCTCGCCAACGCCTCGGCCGACAGCACCCGGACGTCCGTCGCGGCGTCCGCCGCCGTGGCGACCGACACGGCCTCCGGCATCGCACCGGTCCTGCCCTGCGCGGGTGTCGCGTCGCAGGACCTGGCCGCCGCCGCCCCCGGCGTGCCCTTCGAGATCACCTCGGCCACGGAGCTCGCGGCATCCGCCAACACGCTCGGCGCCTGGGCGGCCTGTGATGTGAAGGGCGTCATCGCCCCCCAGATCCACTTCGAGATCAAGCTGCCCCAGACCGGCTGGCAGGCCGACTACCTCCAGGTCGGCTGCGGAGGCCTCTGCGGCAGCACGAGCGTGAACAGCGCCCCCGCGTCCGCCGGTTGCGTCCCGCTGACCAGCGGCGCCTTCGCCGTCGCCTCCAGCGACGAGGGCCACTACCAGGGCGGTGGACTCTTCTCCACCGACCCGACCCTGCGCGCGGACTTCGGCTACAAGTCCGACCACCTGCTCGCGCAGGCGGCCAAGGCGATCATCAAGGTCTACTACGGGCGGCCCGCCGCCCACTCCTACTTCGACGGCTGCTCGCAGGGAGGCCACCAGGCACTGACCGAGGCCCAGCGATACCCGACCGACTTCGACGGCATCATCGCCGGCGCTCCGGCCAACAACTTCACCGCGCTGAACACCTTCTCGCACGCCTGGACCGCCCAGTCCGTCTACCTCCGCGGCGGCCCGGCCACGATCACCAACGCCGACCTCGCGGACCTGCACAAGGCCGTCCTCCAGGGCTGCGGGGCCCCCGCCGACGGAATCCTCGCCGACCCGCTGAGCTGCACCTGGGACCCGGCGGCCATCCGGTGCGCGGCCGGCCGGACCTCGACGTCCGCGGACTACTGCCTGACGGCGGACCAGGTCACGACCCTGCGCCGGATCTACGCGGGCCCGACGGACGAGAACGGCAGGCTCCTGTACCCGGGTTATCAGCTGCGCGGCTCCGAGCTGAACTGGGCCGGGATCATCACACCGGCCACGGCCACCGGCAACTCGGGGGACATCAGCTTCGTCCGCGAGACCCTCAGGTACCAGATCTTCGACAGCCCGCAGCCCACCCTGACGTACAAGGACGTCCGGTTCACCGCGGCCTACTACAAGAAGGTCATGGCGCTCGGCGAGGGCATGTACGACGCGACCGACCCCGACCTCACGGCCTTCAGGAAGGCCGGCGGGAAGCTGATCCTCTGGCACGGCCTGGGCGACCAGCACATCCCGGCCGTCGGCACGATGGCGTACTACAAGGCCGTACAGAAGGCCATGGGCGGCGCCGAGGCGACCAACGCCTTCGCCCGGCTGTTCCTGCTCCCGGGTGTCGCGCACTGCGGCGGCGGCCAGGGGCCTAACACCTTCGACGCGCTGACCGCCATGACCGACTGGGTCACCAGGGGCGAGGCCCCCGCCAGCCTGACGACCAGGTCCGTCGACAGCGGCGGGAACACCACCGCCACCCGCCCCGTCTACCCCTTCCCGTACGTCGCGAAGAACACCACGGGCGGCCCGGTCGAGGACGCGAGCAGCTACACCCCCGTCAAGTCCGCCGCCGAGGCGGACCTGACGCTGAACCGGCTCGGCTTCTTCCGCTCCGGCTACGAGACCGTCGGCAACTGGGTCAAGGGCCGCTGGGTGGTCACCAGGGGCAAGGTCTGACCGGCCGTCGCCTCGCCGAACTGATCAGCAGGGGCAGGTGAGTTGGGGCGCCGCGGTTCCCGGCCCGGGCTACAACACCGTCCTGCACAACGGCTTCGGTCATCTGCTGTGGAACACGGTGCTGGCGGCGGCCGGGGTGGTGCTGATCGTCCTGGTGCTGTGCG
>NZ_JBSFYW010000034.1:0-97669 GCF_053599975.1 Streptomyces sp. NPDC005141
CGGCGACCTAATTGCAGGACTCATCGGTCCGACATCTCACAAGCCGTTCGCGGCACCAGCGCACCGCGCGGGCCTCGCTCTTGGCCAGGGCTTGACGGCTCGGGCAGTTCAAGAGGTCACCGCGCGACGGGCTCGCACCACGACCAGAATCGATGGTCGAGGACCTGCAGTGGCAGCGGCCGCGAAGACGCCAGGATTCGCCACTCTTCGCTGAGGCCTCACCGGCCAGGAGACTTAGAGGCATCACCCCGGGAGCGCTGCGGCCGCCGCCATCACGATCACGGAACCAGTCGCCGGGCGTTGGATAGGTCTGTTCCACGACCGATCTTTGTTAAGGCATCCCCGTCCCACAATCGAACAACCCACTCCGGCTACGGCCACCGGCCTGAGCTGTTGAAACCCAATTAGGAGACTTACGTGGCCATCCGCGTCCTACTGGTCGACGACCAGCCGCTGCTGCGCACCGGCTTCCGGATGATTCTGGAAGCGGAGCAGGACCTGGCGGTCGTCGGCGAGGCCGGTGACGGTCTCCAGGCGCTCGATCAGGTTCGTGCCCTGCAGCCCGATGTGGTTCTGATGGACATCCGCATGCCGCGGATGGACGGTGTGGAGGCGACCCGGCAGATCACCGGCCCCGGTCGGGACGGTCCGGCGAAGGTGCTCGTCCTGACGACGTTCGACCTCGACGAGTACGTGGTGGAGGCGCTGCGCGCGGGCGCCAGCGGCTTCCTCCTCAAGGACGCGCCCGCCAATGAGCTGGTGCAGGCGATCCGGGTGGTCGCGTCGGGCGAGGCGATGCTCGCGCCGAGCATCACGCGCCGGCTGCTCGACAAGTACGCGAGCCATCTGCCCTCCGGCGACGAGCCGGTTCCGGACACGTTGCACACGCTGACCGACCGCGAGGTCGAGGTGCTGAAACTGGTGGCGCGCGGGCTGTCGAACGCGGAGATCGCGGCCGACCTGTTCGTCAGCGAGACCACGGTCAAGACGCATGTGGGGCACGTCCTGACGAAGTTGGGGCTGCGTGACCGGGTGCAGGCCGCGGTGTACGCGTACGAGAGCGGGCTGGTGCGTCCCGGGGCGCAGTGAGCGGGGCCGGGTCGGTCCCGGCCCGGCGAAGGCAGTGCGAAGGGCGCCCGTTTCCGGGAAGGAACGGGCGCCCTTCGCGTGCGTCTGCCGGTGGCCGCGCGGGGTCAGTCCTTGCTGATCTCCCAGAAGCGGAACACGGTCGAGGCGTCGAGACAGTTCTCGATGCCGTAGACGTTGTCGCGCACGACGGCGTACTGCTTGGCCTGCCAGATCGGGATGACCGGCAGCTCCTCGGCGACCAGGTCCTGGAGCTTGCCGAATTCGTGCTCGGTCGCGGAGCGGTCGCTCTCGGCGGCCGTCTTCGGGATGAGGCTGCCGGTGATCGTGCTGTTGGTGAAGTTGTTGTTCAGTACGTTGCCCTTGCCGAAGAACGGGGCCGTGAAGTTGTCCGGGTCCGGATAGTCGGGCACCCAGCCCTTCACGTACACGCCGTACTTGCCCTTGGCGATGTCCTTCTCGTACTGGCCGTAGGTGACGGACTTCACGGTCGCGTCGAACAGTCCGCTGGCGTTGAGCTGCTTGGCGATCGCCTTGAACTCCGCGTCCGTGGAGGGACCGTAACGCGACGGGGTCGACCAGAGCGTCAGCTTCACCTTGCCGGTGACGCCCTCGGTGCGCAGCGCGGCCTCGGCCTTGGACCGCGAGGGGCGGGCGCCGTAGGTGTCGAAGAAGGACGTGCTGTGGCCGGTGACGCCGGCCGGGATGATCGAGTACAGCGGCGTCGCCGTGTCCTGGTAGACGTCGTCGACGAGGGCGTCGCGGTCCAGGAGGTAGGCGATGGCCTTGCGGACGCCGAGCTTGCCCGTCACCGGGTCGTTCATGTTGAAGACCAGGTGCTGGACCTCGGCGCTGGATCCCTCGATGACGTTGATACCGCTGTCGCTCGTGGTTCCGTTCTCGATGTCCGCGATGTCGTCGGCGGCGAGGCCTCGGTAGGCGATGTCGACGTCGTCGGCCATCAGGGCCTTCTTCAGTCGCTCCTGGTCCCCGTGGAAGAACTTCAGGGTGATGCTGGAGCTCTTGGGCTCGGCGGTGCCCTTGTAGTTCGTGTTGACCGAGAAGACGGCCTTGTCGTCGCTGAACGAGTCGAGCTTGTACGGGCCCGAGCCGACGGCCTCGTTGTCCTCGCGGAGCCCGTTCGTTGCGTACTGCCGGTGGTCCACGATCGAGCCGGCGCCGGAGGCGATCTTGCTCGGGAAGGTGGCGTCGGCGTACTTGAGGTGGAAGACGACGGTTCGGGCGTCCGGCGTCTTGACCTTGTCGAGCATGGGGAACATGATCGCCGGGCCGGCACCGTCGTTGATCTTCAGCATGCGGTCGAAGGAGTACTTGACGTCCGCCGAGGTGAGCGCGTCACCGTTGCTGAACTTCAGTCCGTCCTGCAGCGTGCACGTGTAGACCGTGGTGCCGGCGTCCGTGAACGCGCACTCCTTGGCCGCTTCCGGCTCGGGCTCGGTACCGCCCTTGGGGAAGCTCAACAGCGACTGGAAGACGTTGTTGAACAACAGCCACGATCCTGGGTCGTAGCCGGAAGCCGGGTCGGTGGCGAGGACGTCGTCGGACATCCCCATCACCACGGAGGAGCCACTGCTCCCGGAATCGCCCGTCTCCGAGCCACAGCCGGTCAGCAGGCCGGAGGCCAGCCCCGCCACGATCGGCAGGACTGGCCACTGGTTACGCATATTCACTTGCACGTGCCTTGTCATTGGATCTGGTGAACCCGGGACCGTCGGGTCCCGGGCGGGACCCGGGGCCGCCGGGCCCCGGGTCGCGTCAGTCGGTCACTCGCTGACGCCGCGGCCGAGCTCCCACAGCTGCAGGGTGGAGGAGGAGTTGAGCGCCCACTCCGAGCCCGTGATGTCGTCGCGCGCGGCGATGTACTGGTTGCCCTGCCACAGCGGGATCAGCGGGACGTCGTCGGCGACGATGTCCTGGATCTCCGTGAGGCTCTTCGACGCGGTGATGCGGTCGGGCTCGCGCCGGGACGCGGGGATCAGGTTGTTGATGATGTCACCGTTCGAGTACGGCGACTTGAGGAAGTTGTCCTTGTCGAGGAACGGCGCCAGGTAGTTGTCGGCGTCGGGGAAGTCGGGGAACCAGCCCATGCCCCAGACGTCGTAGTCGCCGGCGCGCTCGGCCGGGACGAACTTGTCCCAGCTCGTGCCCTGGGTGCGGACGTCGAAGAGGCCGCTCTTGTTGAGCTGATCCTTCAGGACCGCGAACTCCTTCGCGGTGACCGCGCCGTAGTGGTCGGTCGTGTAGTGCAGGGTGACCTTCACCGGGGTGGTGATGGCGGCCTTGGTGAGCAGCGCCTTGGCGCGGCTGGCGCTCGGCTCCCCGTACTTGTTGAAGAACGCGTTGGAGTGGCCCGTGATGGTCGCCGGCACCATCGAGTAGAGCGGCTGGGCCTGCGAGCCGTACACCTTGGCGATGAGCTCACCGCGGTCGATGATCTGCGCCATGGCCTGGCGGACGGCCTGCGTCTTCACCGACGGAGCGTCGGTGTTGAAGGCCAGGTAGCGGATTTCCAGGCCGGGCATCTCGTTCAGGTCGATGTTGCCGCCCGAGGCGCTGTCCAGCTTGTTGATCTGCTCCGGCGTCATCGAGCGGGTCATCAGGTCGATGTCGCCCTTTTCGAGGGCCTTGCCCATGGCCGCGGCGTCCTCGAAGGAGCGCATCTCGACCTTGGAGTTGTTCACCTTCAACTGGCCCTGGTAATGGGAGTTCTTGGTGAACACGGCCTTGACGACGGCGTCGCCCTTGACCTCGGTCTCGAGGGTGTACGGGCCGGAGCCGTCGACGGAGAAGCCGTCGCGCAGCTTGCCCTTGTCGTAGTCGCTCGGGTTCACGATGCCGGCGACGGGGGTCGACAGCTTGAACGGGAAGGTCGCGTCGGCGCTCTTGAGGTGGAAGATCACCTCGCGGTCACCCTGCGTCTCGACCGTGTCGATGGTGGACAGCAGGGCGAACACACCACTGTCCGCCTTGATGGCCCTCGCTCGGTCGATCGAGAACTTGACGTCCTTCGCGGTGATCGCGTCACCGCTGGCGAACTTCAGACCCTCGCGCAGCGTGCACGAGTAGCGCTCGTTGCCGCTGTCGGTGAAGCCGCACTTCTCGGCTGCCTCCGGCTGCGGCTCACCGTCACCGCGCGGCTGGACCATCAAGGTCTGCACGGTCTGGCGAAGGACGTTCCAGGTGCCGACGTCGTACGCGTACGCCGGGTCGAACGGAGCCGGGGCATCCTTCGACACGGTGAACCGGTCCGTGGTGCCGACAACGATGGCATCGCCGCTGTTGCTCCCGCTGTCGGACCCACCACACGCGGCGAGCACCGGGGCGAGCAGGCCAACCACGGCCGGCAGCACCAAAGTCTTGCGGTTCATGCTCGAGTTTCTCCAGAGCTGTAGTTTCCGCGAACCGGCATGCAGGGGTGGCGCGGCGGGTCACGGGGTCACGGCGATGTTCTGGCGATGACATTAGTCCGCACCACGGCGACGGCTCACAGGTACCGGAGCCGTCTTCCGCTCACGCTGCGATACCGGGCGTGGACGCACTGATAACCCGACACGGGAAGGATTAGTGCAGCATTCCATCAATCGGGACACAAGGGCACGTCAGGTCCTCACGAATGGGGGGTGCGTGCACAAGTCGGTCCCACTGTCGACCCTCGGTTACGTGATGAACGTCACAGCGTCAACTCGATTAGCAAGTACCGGAATTCAGCCATCCGCCCCGATATCAATTCCCACGGAGTCGTCGCTCGCGGTTACCACACGGAACGGCCGGAGCTTTACGCGCATTCGGCTCCGCACGCTGAGTGTTTCCGCGGCACACACTCGGTGAACGCCTAGCGCATTTCCGTCATCAGACGGTGCAGAAAGGGCAGGTCGACCTCTTCCAGGGAGGTGACCACCGTGCGGCGGGCGGCCGGGGCGATGGGCGCGACCGAGGGGACGACTACCACATGGCAGCCCGCGGCCTCGGCGGAGGCGACACCGGTCGAGGTGTCCTCGATGACGGCGCATCTCGCCGGTTCGGCACCGAGCCCCGAAGCCGCGAGCAGATACGGGTCGGGGAACGGCTTGGTCCGCTCCACCTCGTCGCCCGCGACGGTCAGCGCGAAGAAGTGGGAACCGATCGAACCCAGGACACGGTCGATGATCCGCCGGTGCGAGGCGGAGACCAGCGCGGTGGGGATCTCGTACGCCGCGAGTTCGGCGAGGAGCCGGGCCGCGCCCGGCATCAGGGGCAGGGAGTGGCCGATACGCTCCTCGAACCCGTCGTTGAGCAGCACGGTCAGCTCGGCGAGGGTGATGTCGGCACCGGTGGCCTCGATGAGGAAGCCCGCGCTGCGGGTCATCGGACCGCCGACGACCACATGGCGCCAGGAGTCGTCCAGCGCGTGCCCGAGAGCCCTGAAGACCTCGACCTCCACGTCCCACCAGAATCCCTCGGTGTCCACCAAGGTGCCGTCCATGTCGAGGAGCACGGCCTGCAGGGCAGAGCCTTCGGCCGTACGAGTTCCGAGCGCGGGGACCGTACTGGTCATCCTGGCGCACCTCCTTGAGGGACGATCAGGCCGGTTGCCCCTTTTTCGCCAAGGGGCAACCGGCCTGCGGTGGACCGACCAGTGTACGACGTATCCGATCAGTGTGCGCGGTGACGCGCGCCCCAGCGCGTCGGGGCGGTCACCGTGCGTTGAAGTACGTCGCCTCCGGGTGGTGGATCACGATCGCGTCGGTCGACTGCTCCGGGTGGAGCTGGAATTCCTCGGAGAGGTGGACGCCGATCCGCTCGGGCTCGAGAAGTTCCGCGATCTTGGCGCGGTCCTCCAGGTTGGGGCAGGCTCCGTAGCCGAGCGAGAAGCGGGCGCCGCGGTACTTCAGGGCGAACATGTCCTCGATCTCGGACGGGTCCTCCCCCGCGAAGCCCAGCTCCGAGCGCACGCGCGCGTGCCAGTACTCGGCGAGCGCCTCGGCCAGCTGGACGGACAGGCCGTGCAGTTCCAGGTAGTCGCGGTAGGCGTTGGACTCGAAGAGCTTGGCGGTCTCCTCGCCGATCCGGGAGCCGACGGTGACGACCTGGAGGCCGACGACGTCGGTCTCCCCCGACTCCTCCGGGCGGAAGAAGTCGGCCAGACACAGCCGGCGGCCCCGGCGCTGGCGCGGGAACGTGAAGCGGGTCCGCTCGTTGCCCCGCTCGTCCAGGATGATCAGGTCGTCGTCCTTGGAGACGCACGGGAAGTAGCCGTAGACCACGGCCGCCTCCAGCAGGTTGTCGGTCTGGAGCTTGTCCAGCAGCCCGCGCAGCCGCGGCCGGCCCTCGGTCTCGACCAGTTCCTCGTACGTCGGACCGTCGCCGGTACGGGCCTGCTTGAGACCCCACTGCCCCTTGAACAGGGCGCCCTCGTCCAGCCAGGAGGCGTACTCCTTGAGCTGGATGCCCTTGATCACGCGGGTGCCCGAGAAGGGCGGCTTCGGAACGGGGTTGTCGACGGAGACGTCGGAGCGGACATGGCCCTCTTCCGGGCGCTCCTCGACGACCGTGTCGGCGGCGGCCCGCACCCGGCGCTGCTTGAGTTCGGGAAGCACCGCGCCGGGCACTCCGCGCTTGACGCCGATCAGCGCGTCCATCAGGCGCAGGCCCTCGAAGGCGTCGCGGGCGTAGCGGACCTCGCCCTGGTAGATCTCGTACAGGTCCTGTTCGACGTAGGCCCGGGTCAGGGCCGCGCCGCCGAGGATCACCGGGTAGTCGGCGGACAGGCCGCGCTGGTTGAGCTCCTCCAGGTTCTCCTTCATGATCACCGTGGACTTGACCAGGAGCCCGGACATGCCGATGACGTCCGCCCGGTGCTCCTGGGCGGCGTCCAGGATCGCGGAGACCGGCTGCTTGATGCCGAGGTTGACGACGTTGTAGCCGTTGTTCGACAGGATGATGTCGACGAGGTTCTTGCCGATGTCGTGGACGTCGCCGCGCACGGTGGCCAGCACGATGGTGCCCTTGCCCTCCGCGTCCGACTTCTCCATGTGCGGCTCGAGGAAGGCGACGGCCGACTTCATGACCTCGGCGGACTGCAGCACGAACGGCAGCTGCATCTGGCCGGAACCGAACAGCTCGCCGACCACCTTCATGCCGTCCAGCAGCGTCTCGTTGACGATGTCGAGGGCCGGGCGGCTCTGGAGGGCCTCGGCGAGGTCGGCCTCCAGTCCGTTCTTCTCGCCGTCGATGATCCGCCGCTTCAGCCGCTCGTCCAGCGGCAGGGCGGCCAGTTCCTCGGCCTTGCCCGCCTTCAGCGACTTGGTGGTGGCGCCCTCGAACAGCGCCATCAGCTTCTGCAGCGGGTCGTAGCCTTCGGCCCTGCGGTCGTGGATGAGGTCGAGGGCGGTGTTGACCTCCTCCTCGCTGAACCGGGCGATCGGCAGGATCTTGGACGCGTGCACGATCGCCGAGTCCAGACCCGCCTTGACGCACTCGTCGAGGAAGACCGAGTTGAGCAGGATGCGGGCGGCCGGGTTGAGACCGAAGGAGATGTTGGACAGACCGAGCGTGGTCTGCACGTCCGGGCGGCGGCGCTTGAGTTCGCGGATCGCCTCGATCGTCGCGATGCCGTCCTTGCGGGACTCCTCCTGGCCGGTGCAGATCGTGAAGGTCAGGGTGTCGATGAGGATGTCGGACTCGTGGATGCCCCAGTTGGCCGTCAGGTCCTCGATGAGCCGCTCGGCGATGGCGACCTTGGTCTCGACGGTGCGGGCCTGGCCCTCCTCGTCGATGGTCAGCGCGATGAGCGCGGCACCGTGCTCCTGGGCGAGCCGCGTCACCTTCGCGAACCGGGACTCGGGCCCGTCGCCGTCCTCGTAGTTGACGGAGTTGATGACCGCGCGGCCGCCGAGGCGCTCCAGGCCCGCGCGGATCACCGGGACCTCGGTGGAGTCCAGCACGATCGGCAGCGTGGAGGCGGTGGCGAAGCGGCCGGCCAGCTCGTCCATGTCGGCGACCCCGTCCCGGCCGACGTAGTCGACGCACAGGTCGAGCATGTGCGCGCCCTCGCGGATCTGGTCGCGGGCCATCTCCACGCAGTCGTCCCAGCGGCCCTCCAGCATGGCGTCGCGGAACTTCTTCGAGCCGTTGGCGTTCGTCCGCTCACCGATCGCCATGTACGCGGTGTCCTGGCGGAACGAGACGGTCTGGTAGAGGGAGGCGGCACCGGGCTCGGGCCGCGGGCTGCGCTCGGTGGGCGCGACCCCGCGCACCCGCTCCACCAACTGGCGCAGGTGCTCCGGCGTCGTACCGCAGCAGCCGCCGACCAGGGAGAGGCCGTAGTCGCGTACGAAGTTCTCCTGGGCGTCGGCCAGCCCCTCGGCGTCGAGGGGGAAGTGGGCGCCGTCCTTCGTCAGGACCGGCAGACCGGCGTTCGGCATGCACAGGAGCGGAATGCGTGAGTGCCGGGTGAGGTAGCGCAGGTGCTCGCTCATCTCGGCGGGTCCGGTCGAGCAGTTCAGACCGATCATGTCGATGCCGAGCGGCTCCAGCGCGGTCAGTGCGGCACCGATCTCGGAGCCCAGCAGCATGGTGCCGGTCGTCTCGAAGGCCATCGAGACCAGCAGCGGCACCCGGACGCCGGTCGCCTCCATCGCGCGGTGCGCGCCGAGCACGGAGGACTTCGTCTGCAGCAGGTCCTGGGTCGTCTCCACGATCAGCGCGTCGGCGCCGCCGGCGAGCAGTCCCTCGGCGTTGGCCTGGAAGCCGTCACGCAGCGTCCCGTACGAGATGTGGCCGAGCGTCGGAAGCTTCGTGCCCGGGCCGATCGACCCGAGGACCCAGCGCTGACGGCCGTCGCGGGCGCCGAACTCGTCGGCGACCTCGCGGGCCAGCCGGGCCCCGGCCTCGGACAGCTCGTGGACGCGGTCCGCGATGTCGTACTCGGCCATCGCCGAGTGGTTCGCCCCGAAGGTGTTCGTCTCCACGCAGTCGACACCGACCTCGAAGTACGCCTCGTGGACGGAGCGGACGATGTCGGGGCGGGTGACGTTCAGGATCTCGTTGCAGCCCTCGAGGTCCTCGAAGTCCTCCAGCGTCGGGTCCTGCGCCTGAAGCATCGTGCCCATCGCACCGTCGGCGACCACCACACGGGTGGCGAGTGCTTCTCGGAGTGCGTCGGTTCGCTCCCGGCCTTCGGAGAGACCGGACGAAAGGGACGGGTTCGGCAACGAGGCCATGAAGGTGCTCCCTGGAGTGCGACGGCTGTCGGCTTTGCGCTTCCCATGGAAGGCGCACGCCGTCAGGGTAGCCCGGAGCACCGCCGATCAGTCGCGGGCGTCCACGAGCCGGACGGGTGTGGCGCGGGTGACGTCGGCGTGGAGGCGGACGGAACGCGGGGCGACCACCCATTGGCGGGAGCTCGGTCACGACCGGTAGTGTTCGACATTGCCGAACGGCAGCGGGCAGTCGCACGCCGGCGGCCCAAGGGGACGGAGGCAGCACGGCGATGGCACGGAACATCCAGTCGCTCGAACGGGCGGCAGCGATGCTGCGGCTGCTCGCGGGCGGCGAGCGACAGCTCGGCCTGTCGGACATCGCCTCCTCGCTGGGCCTGGCCAAGGGTACGGCCCATGGCATTCTGCGCACCCTCCAGCAGGAGGGGTTCGTCGAGCAGGACCCGGCCTCCGGGCGCTATCAGCTGGGCGCCGAGCTCCTGCGCCTCGGCACCACCTATCTCGACGTGCACGAACTACGGGCGCGCGCCCTGGTGTGGACCGACGACCTGGCCCGCTCCAGCGGCGAGAGCGTCTATCTGGGCGTGCTGCACCAGCAGGGCGTCCTGATCGTGCACCACGTCTTCCGGCCCGACGACAGCCGTCAGGTCCTGGAGGTCGGGGCGATGCAGCCTCTGCACTCCACCGCGCTGGGCAAGGTGCTGTCGGCCTACGACCCGGTGGCGCACAGCGAGGTCCTGGAGGTCGACCGCAAGGCGTTCACCCCGCGGACGATCAGTGAACTGGACGATTTCGAGGGTGTCCTCGACGTGACCCGCGCGCGTGGGTACGCGGACGACGTCGAGGAGACCTGGACGGGGGTCGCCTCGGTCGCCGCCCCGATCCACAACCGGCGGCGGATGCCGGTCGGCGCGGTGGGCATCACGGGGGCCGTGGAACGGGTCTGCAAGGGCGGCGAGCTGCGCCCGGACCTGATCGCGGCCGTACGGGACTGCGCCCGCGCGGTGTCGCGGGACCTGGGAGCGGGGCGCTTCTGACAGGCGCGGACCTTCGGACGTCCGTACGACACAAGGCCGGGAAGCGGGATGCTTCCCGGCCTTTGCCGTGCCCTCGGACGAGCGACGACGCATCGATAGCACATGCCGATCAATAACGATCGTGCTTTCGATAACAGGGCTCTTGACGAGCTGGTAACGCGAGAGCAAGACTCCCGTCCATCGGTCGACATTGTCGAACATCTACCGGCAATACGCGTTAGAGTGTGGCAATGCCAGGGCCGAGATCGCTCTCACTCCCCGAGAGCACGAACCACCGGAGGGACCCGGGGTTCGGCTTCCCCTGGACGAAGGACAAAGGAGTCGCGGGTGTCCAGCTCCGACATCTTCATCGGCGAGACCATCGGTACCGCCGTACTCATCCTGCTCGGCGGTGGCGTGTGCGCCGCCGTCACGCTGAAGGCCTCCAAGGCGCGCAACGCCGGCTGGCTCGCCATCGCCTTCGGGTGGGGCTTCGCGGTCATGACCGCGGTCTACATCTCGGCGCCGCTCTCCGGAGCGCACCTCAACCCGGCCGTGACGCTCGCCCTCGCGATCAAGGACGACGACTACAGCAACCTCGCCACCTACTGGGGCGGGCAGCTGCTCGGCGCCATGATCGGTGCGGCGCTGGTCTGGGTCGCCTACTACGGCCAGTTCCTCGCCCACCTCACCGATCGCGAGATCGTCGGGGGTTCCGAGGACCAGGCCGTGAAGTCGGTCGAGGCCGAGGAGAAGGGCGCGGGCCCCGTGCTCGGCATCTTCTCCACCGGCCCCGAGATCCGGAACGTCGTGCAGAACCTCGCCACCGAGATCATCGGCACCGTCGTCCTGATCCTCGCCATCCTCACGCAGGGTCTGAACGACGACGGCAACGGCCTGGGCGTCCTCGGCGCCCTGGTCACCGCCTTCGTGGTGGTGAGCATCGGCCTCTCGCTCGGTGGCCCCACCGGCTACGCGATCAACCCGGCCCGTGACCTCGGTCCGCGCATCGTGCACGCCCTGCTCCCTCTGCCCAACAAGGGCGGATCCGACTGGAGCTACGCCTGGATACCGGTCGTCGGCCCGCTCATCGGCGGCGCGATCGCAGCAGGCATATACAACGTCGCCTTCGCTTAGGAGCCCCCGCTCCAGCACGCTTGGAAGCCGCGCCCCATGAGCCGCGAGCCGCACAGCACCGCTATGAAGCACCGCGCCGTATACAGCCCCTTTCATCCCAGGAGCACACCGTGACCGACGCACACACCGCCGGCCCCTTCATCGCCGCGATCGACCAGGGCACCACGTCGTCCCGCTGCATCGTCTTCGACCGCGACGGACGCATCGTCTCCGTCGACCAGAAGGAGCACGAGCAGATCTTCCCGAAGCCGGGCTGGGTCGAGCACGACGCCACCGAGATCTGGACCAACGTCCAGGAGGTCGTCGCCGGAGCCATCTCGAAGGCCGGGATCACCCGCGACGACATCAAGGCCATCGGCATCACCAACCAGCGTGAGACCACGCTGCTGTGGGACAAGAACACCGGTGAGCCCGTCCACAACGCCCTCGTCTGGCAGGACACCCGCACCGACGCCCTGTGCCGGGAACTCGGCCGCAACGTCGGCCAGGACCGCTTCCGCCGCGAGACCGGCCTGCCGCTCGCGTCGTACTTCGCCGGACCCAAGGCCCGCTGGCTGCTCGACAACGTCGAGGGCCTGCGCGAGCGCGCCGAGGCCGGGGACATCCTGTTCGGCACCATGGACACCTGGGTCATCTGGAACCTGACCGGCGGTGTCGACGGCGGCAAGCACGTCACCGACGTGACCAACGCCTCCCGCACCATGCTGATGAACCTGCACACCCTGGCGTGGGACGACAAGATCGCCGAGTCCATCGGCGTCCCGCTGGCGATGCTGCCCGAGATCCGCTCCTCCGCCGAGGTGTACGGCGAGGTCACCGGCGGCCCGCTCGGCGACCTGCTCGGCGGCATCCCGGTCGCCTCCGCGCTCGGCGACCAGCAGGCGGCCCTGTTCGGCCAGACCTGTTTCGCCGAGGGCGAGGCCAAGTCCACCTACGGCACCGGCACCTTCATGCTGATGAACACCGGTGACAAGATCATCAACTCGTACTCGGGCCTGCTGACCACGGTCGGCTACCGGATCGGCGACCAGGAGCCGGTCTACGCCCTGGAAGGCTCCATCGCCGTCACCGGTTCGCTGGTGCAGTGGATGCGCGACCAGATGGGCCTGATCAAGTCCGCCGCCGAGATCGAGACGCTCGCGTCCTCGGTCGAGGACAACGGCGGCGCCTACTTCGTGCCGGCCTTCTCCGGTCTCTTCGCCCCGTACTGGCGTCCCGACGCCCGCGGTGTGATCGCCGGTCTGACCCGGTACGTAACCAAGGCGCACATCGCGCGCGCCGTGCTGGAGGCCACCGCCTGGCAGACCCGTGAGATCAGCGACGCCATGACCAAGGACTCCGGTGTCGAGCTCACGGCCCTCAAGGTCGACGGCGGCATGACCTCCAACAACCTGCTGATGCAGACCCTGGCCGACTTCCTGGACGCCCCCGTGGTGCGCCCGATGGTCGCCGAGACCACCTGCCTCGGCGCCGCCTACGCCGCCGGCCTCGCCGTCGGCTTCTGGACCAACACCGAGGACCTGCGCGCCAACTGGCGCCGGGCCGCGGAATGGACCCCCAACATGGACGCGGACGTCCGCGACCGTGAGTACAAGAGCTGGCTCAAGGCCGTCGAGCGGACCATGGGCTGGATCGAAGACGAGAACTGACGAGGAGTAAGAACCCGCAATGACCAGCCAGCCCACCCTGCAGTCCGTGCCTGCCCTCGGTACGCGCCCGGCCTCCGGCTCCAACCCGAGCCGCGCCGAGGCCCGGGAGCAGCTTTCCAAGGCAACGTACGACCTCCTCGTCATCGGCGGCGGCATCCTGGGCATCTCCACCGCCTGGCACGCCGCGCAGTCCGGACTGCGGGTGGCGCTGGTCGACGCCGGTGACTTCGCCGGCGCCACCTCCTCCGCCTCCTCCAAGCTTCTCCACGGCGGTCTGCGCTACCTGCAGACCGGCGCGGTGAAGCTGGTGGCGGAGAACCACTTCGAGCGCCGTGCGGTCTCCCGCCAGGTGGCCCCCCACCTGGCGAACCCGCTCACGTTCTACCTCCCCGTGTACAAGGGCGGGCCGCACGGCGCGGCGAAGCTCGGAGCGGGCGTCTTCGCCTACTCCGCCCTGTCGGCCTTCGGTGACGGAGTGGGCCACCTGATGAGCCCCTCCAAGGCCGCCCAGGACGTGCCCGAGCTGCGCACCGACAACCTCAAGGCCGTGGCCGTGTACGGCGACGACCAGATGAACGACTCCCGCATGGCCCTCATGACGGTCCGCGCGGCCGTCGAGTCGGGTGCCGCGGTCCTGAACCACACCGAGGTCACGGGCCTGCGCTTCACCCGGGGCCGGGTGACGGGCGCGGAGCTGCGGGACCGGCTGTCCGGCGACGAGTTCGGCGTCGACGCCCGTCTGGTGCTGAACGCGACCGGCCCGTGGGTGGACCACCTGCGCCGTATGGAGGACCCGAATGCCGCGCCGTCGATCCGTCTCTCGAAGGGCGCGCATCTGGTCCTGAAGCGGACCTCGCCGTGGAAGGCCGCGCTGGCGACCCCCATCGACAAGTACCGCATCACCTTCGCGCTCCCGTGGGAGGACATGCTCCTGCTCGGCACCACCGACGAGGAGTACGAGGGCGACCCGGCGGACGTCTCGGTCACCGAGAAGGACACGGCCCAGATCCTCGACGAGGCCGCGTTCTCCATACGCGACCAGCAGCTCTCCCGTGACCTGATCACGTACTCCTTCGCCGGTCTGCGGGTGCTGCCGGGCGGCCCCGGCGACACCTCGAAGGCCAAGCGCGAGACCGTCGTCACGGAAGGCCGCGGCGGGATGCTGTCCGTCGCGGGCGGCAAGTGGACCACCTTCCGGCACATCGGCCGTACGGTCATGAAGAAGCTGGAGTCGCTGCCCGGCCACCCGCTGGGCGAGGACTTCGAGCCGATCTCCGAACTGCCGAAGAAGATGCCGCTCCCCGGCGTCGCCAACCCGCGCGCCGTCGCGCACCGCCTCCTGGTGGACGGCCCGGCGCCCGGCCCGCGCATGGCCGCCGACACGGCCAGGCATCTGGCCACCCACTACGGCTCGCTGGCCTTCGACATCGCCCGGCTGGCGAACGAGACCCCCGAGCTCGGCGAGCGCGTCCACCCGGACGCCCCGGAGATCTGGGCGCAGGTAGTCTACGCCCGGGACAACGAGTGGGCCGAGACGGCGGACGACGTGCTGCGCCGCCGTACGACGCTGACGATCCGCGGTCTCGCCACGGACGACGTCCGCGGCAAGGTGCAGGACCTGCTCGACAACAAGTAGGCGCCCGCGGTCATGTGAGGGGCGGCTCCCACGGGGGGTGCCGCCCCTCACGCATGTGCCGGGCGGCTCCCACGGGGGGTGCCGCCCCTCACGCATGTGCCGGGCGGCTCCCACAAGGGGTGCCGCCCTCACGTATGGGCCGGCGCGGCGCGGCCGGGCGCTCCTGCGGTGCCAGTCACCTGGACACTCTCTGTCCAGCCCTCTGAACCCCCATACTGTCCGATGAGACATCGGATGTCTGAGGGGACATCCCGAGTGACAGGGAGGCCCCGCCATGGCAGTCACCGACGAGGCGATCGAGAAGATCAAGGGAATGATCGTCTCCGGCGCGCTGCGTCCCGGCGACCGGCTCCCCAAGGAGAGCGAACTGGCGGCCGAACTCGGGCTGTCCCGCAACTCCCTGCGGGAGGCCGTCCGCGCCCTGTCTCTCATCCGCATCCTGGACGTGCGCCAGGGCGACGGCACGTACGTCACGAGTCTGGACCCGCAACTCCTCCTGGAGGCGCTGAGCTTCGTCGTCGACTTCCACCGCGACGACACGGTCCTGGAGTTCCTCGCCGTGCGGCGCATTCTGGAGCCCGCGGCCACCGCGCTGGCGGCCGCCCGCATCAGCGAGCAGCAACTGGACGCGCTCTCCTCGCAGTTGGACGAGCTCGGCGCGGAACCGTCCGTGGAGGATCTCGTCGCCTGCGATCTGGAGTTCCACCGGGGCATCGCGCTGGCCTCGGGCAACTCGGTGCTGTGCTCCCTTCTCGAGAGTCTGTCGGGACCCACCACCCGGGCCCGCGTCTGGCGGGGCCTGACCCAGGAGGACGCGGTCGGCCGTACCCTGCACGAGCACCGCGCCATCCTGTCCGCCCTGCGCGACCGGGACGCGGAGGCGGCCCGGTCCTGGGCGACGGTGCACATCGCGAGTGTGGAGCAGTGGCTCAGATCCACGCTCTAGCAGCGAGCCGGGACCCGGCGCGGGCACCGGGCTCGTTCCTGCGTGGGCCCCGTCCCTCACGGGTGTTTCGGGCCGTCCCTGAACATCGGATCTCTCCCGGTCGTCCGATCTATGGCGCGGACGCGGGGCAATGTCCGCGGTCCGCGGGCAAGTTGACCGTGGACAGCTCGGATGACTACGGGTGGCCCCGAGGTGGCCGTCACGCGTGTTTCCGGGCCCCCGACGGGGCAGTGATCCGTTCACTCCCCCGTGCAAGGGGGCTGCGGAGGTCCCCTCGGCACGCCGTAAGGTTGAGGCGTACGCGAGGGCACATCGGAAGGAGGCGCTGGGTGATCGAGCTGGAGGGGGTTCCCGAGCTGATCGACCCAGTCATGGTGGCCGCGTTCGAAGGCTGGAACGACGCCGGCGACGCCGCCTCCACCGCGGTCGCGCATCTGGACAGGGAATGGAAGGGCGAGGTCTTCGCGGCACTGGACGCCGAGGACTACTACGACTTCCAGGTGAACCGCCCCACCGTGTGGCTGGACGGTGGGGTACGCAAGATCACCTGGCCGACCACCCGTCTGTCGGTGGTCCGGGTCGGCGGCGAGAAGCCACGCGATCTCGTGCTGGTCCGGGGCATAGAGCCGTCGATGCGCTGGCGCTCGTTCTGCAACGAGCTGCTCGGTTTCGCGCACGAACTGGGCGTGGAGCTGGTGGTGATCATGGGCGCGCTGCTCGGTGACACCCCGCACACCCGTCCCGTGCCGGTCAGCGGGGTCACCTCCGACGCCGACCTGGCCCGCACGATGGACCTGGAGGAGACCAAGTACGAGGGCCCGACGGGCATCGTCGGCATCCTCCAGGAAGCCTGCACGCACGCGGGCGTACCGGCCGTGTCGCTGTGGGCGGCCGTACCGCACTACGTGTCGCAGCCGCCCAACCCGAAGGCGACCCTGGCGCTGCTCAACCGCCTCGAGGACCTCATCGACCTGCGCATTCCGCTGGGCGAGCTGCCCGAGGACGCGCGGGCCTGGCAGCTGGGCGTCGACCAGCTGGCCGCCGAGGACAGCGAAGTCGCCGAGTATGTGCAGACGCTGGAGGAGGCCCGGGACACCGCCGAGCTGCCGGAGGCGTCCGGCGAGGCGATCGCCCGGGAGTTCGAGCGTTATCTGCGCCGCAGGGACGGCGGCGGTCCGGCGACGGGCGCCGGGAGCCACGCGACGGAGAGCGGTGAGCCGACCTCGTACCTCCGTGACACCCCCGGCGGCCGTACGCGGCCGCCGATGGCACAGCGCCCCGAGTCCGACTCGGGGCAGGACGCCGGATCGGACGGGGAGTCGCGCAAGGAGCCGGAGACGGACGAGGCCACCGACGGCGCCGGCCCGGACGTCCGGGCCGGCGAGTCCGGCCCCCAGGACTCCAGGGGCTCCAAGGGCTCCTCAGGCGCCGCGAAGGCGCCGGGTTCCACGGATACATCGGATCCTTCCGGCTCCTCCAGCCCCTCCAGCCCCTCCGACGCGTCGGACCCCTCCGAGGACTGAGCCGAAAGGGGCGGTGCGCACGGAGCGCGCCGTCCCTCGGCCGCCGGGCCGCCGGGAGATGTCCGGCGCCGGGGCTCTCATCGATCGCCCTTCCGCGCCCGCTGTTCCGGTTCGCACGGTGAAGCCGCCGGTGCGGTGAAGCCGCCGTCCGCGGGGGACCGGGCGTGCGCGTACGGCGGGCCGGCGGCGGTGACGCTCCCGGCCTGATTCCCGTCGGACGGAGAGAACCGGTCGGCCGACGCCCTCACGCCGGGAGGTCCTGCCGTCGGGCCGCGCCGTCCGGCCGTACCACCCCTCCCGGCACATCTCTCGCGGCGAGCAGCCCGCGGCCTGCGGAACAGCGGTGCGCGCGGCGCCCGGCCACGGGGGGCCCGGTCCGACCGGTCCAAGGGTCAACAGCCGCTGGCGTCCCATCACTTGACATGCGTCTCCGCAACGTTTGGCCGGATTGCGGCGTGACATCTGTTTCAGGACGGATTGCACAGGGTTCCCCATTCAACTTGTTTTCAAACCAAGTTGGCGAAGACGGGGTGGACGCGGCGCCGTGGGCGTGCCAGGTTGTGCCCCGAAGGCGCCGCCCGGCAACGGGACATGGCACACGGCGCCGCGCCGGAGGACGGCGCACGGCACGGCAGAGCACACGCATCGACCGGCACACGCATGGACCGGCACCCGCAGGGATCGAAGGGAGCGGCACGCGATGACCGACCAGGTACAGCCGGCGCAGGGCCCGGGAACGTCCGGGCCCGGGCCCGACGGAGCGGGATTCACCTATCGAGGAGCCGAGCAGGAGCTGATCGTCGTCGCACGTCCGGAGGCCCGGCTGCGTGCCCGGGCCGAGGGCGTCCGCTCGGCGGCGGGCGCCGACGTCTCGGCCCTCAACATGTTCCTCAGCGACGAACAGCTCGCCCTGGAGCCGCTGTTCGGCAGCGAGGAGCGACTCCAGCAGTCCGCGGTGGTGGGCACCGAGAACGGGCCGGACCTCGCGCTCTTCTACCGGGTGCGCGGCGTGGAGAGCCGCGCCCAGGAGCTGCGCGCACGGATCGCGGCACTGCCGGAGATCGACACGGCGTATGTGAAGCCGGGTGCCGTTCCCGCCTCGACGGGGTCGGCCGCTTGGACCGGCCAGAGCGCCGACGACGGCCAGCGGCTCAAGGAAGGGGCGCCCGTCACCCCCGACTTCACCAGCCGGCAGGGGTACTTGCGTCCGGCGCCCGAGGGCATCGACGCCTACTGGGCCTGGCAGCGGCCGGGCGGTTCGGGCCGGAGCGTCACGGTGATCGACGTGGAGGGCGCCTGGCAGCTCGGTCACGAGGATCTGGCCTCGAAACTCGCCGGCGTCGTCGTCGGCACCCCTGTCACCGACATCGCCTGGCGCAACCACGGCACCGCCGTCATCGGGGTGATCGGCGGCGACCGCAACGAGCACGGGATCACCGGAATCGCGCCGGACGCCGTGACCGCGGCCGCGTCCTTCCAGGGCATCGGAACGGCCGCCGCGATCCACGCGGCGGCGGAACGGCTGAGCCCCGGCGACATCATCCTGGTCGAACTGCACGCCCCGGGGCCCCGGTTCGACTTCGAGGAGCGCGACACCCAGGAGGGCTACATCGCGCTCGAGTGGTGGCCCGACAACTTCGCGGCCGTCCAGTACGCCACCGCCCGGGGCATCCTCGTGGTGGCGGCCGCCGGCAACGGCGCCGAGTCGCTCGACGACGCGGTGTACGAACGCCGCCCTTCGGAGTTCCCCGAGTGGTGGCGCAACCCCTTCAACCCCTCCAACCAGTCCTCCGGGGCGATCCTGGTCGGCGCGGGCGCACCGCCGCCCGGCACGCACGGCCGCGACCACGGCCCGGACCGTTCACGACTCGCGTTCTCCAACTACGGGGCCCGCGTGGACGCGCAGGGCTGGGGACGTGAGGTCACGACCACCGGCGGCTTCTGGGACCGGCCCGGCGATCTGCAGGGCGGCGCCGAGGAGATCGTCTGGTACACGGACACGTTCTCCGGGACCTCTTCCGCCTCCCCGGTGGTGGTCGGTGCCCTGGCCGCGCTGCAAGGCATGCTCAAGGCGGCGGGCCAGGCACCGATGTCCTCGGAACGTGCGCGCGCGGTGCTGCGGGCCACGGGTTCCCCGCAGCAGGACGCGCCGGGCCGGCCCGCTTCCCAGCGGATCGGCAACCGGCCGGACATCAAGGCGGCGGTCACCCGGCTGCTGCCGGAGGCGGTCGGCTCGGGCCAGGCCGAACGGTATTGGGACGAGCTGCTGCCGTATCCGCGCGAACTCCCGCCGAGGCTCCGGCTGTACGTGTCCGGTGCCTGGCGCAACCTCAACGACCCGTCCCCCGAGATCCGTCAGGCGGTGCACTCCGCCTTCGCGGGGGGACGGCCCGATGTAAGGGTCTGGTTCTCGGACGAAGAGATCGTCGGCCTGGTCGTCACGGGCTGAGGACCTGGTCCTCCCGGACCGCAACGGAACGCAACGGAACGCAACCAACCATTGATGGAAGGTGGCACCCCGCATGAGCACGATCCCCCAGATGAGCCAGCAGGGACAGCAGGGCCTTCAGCAGGGCGGCCTTCAGCAGGGACAGCAGGGCCCCAGCACGGCTCCCCCGCAGCACCTCGGGATGCAGCAGCAGTACGGACCGCAGCAGTTCGGACCGCAGCAGGGCATGAGCCAGCAGCCTTTCGACGCGCAGGCGCAGCAGCCGTACGGGCCGCAGGGCATCGGTCAGCAGATGCAGCAGATGCAGCAGCCGTACCTCCAGCAGGGCGTCGGTCAGCAGGGCATCGGTCAGCAGGACATCGGCCGGCAGATCCCGCAGCACCAGATCCCGCAGCAGCACATTCCGCCGCACCTCCAGCAGCAGCTCCAGCATCTGGGCCAGCAGCAGCCTTTCCAGCAGCTTCTCCAGCAGCTCGGCGGGCAGCAGACCCAGCAGCCGGGACAGCCGCTCGTGCTGCCGAGCGCCGTCGAGCGTGCGGCACTCGTGAGCGGAGTCGCCACGAAGTTCTGGGACGTCGTCACCCCGCTCCCGGGGCAGCCGTCGATCCTCTACCTGTTCATCGACAACGCCTGGCGTCAGCTCGTGAACCCGAACCAGGTCACGCATGACGAGGTCCAGGAGGCCTTCGCCTTCGGGCAGCAGGTCATCGGGATCTACGACTCGGGCACCAACACCCTCCAGGCCGTGATCGTGAACCGGCAGTAGCAGCGGCGGATCGCTCCACGCACAGGGCGCCGGGCGGATCACTCCGCCCGGCGCCCGACTGTGCACGGCGACCGGTTACAGCGCCACGCCCATGAGGGCGTCGACGGCCCGCGACACGACACCGGGGGCGCCCTCGTCCGTTCCGCCCGTCTCGTGCTGGAGCGCGGCCCAGCGGTCGACCGCGGCGAGCGCGGCCGGTGCGTCGAGGTCCTCGGCGAGCGCGGCGCGGATCTCGTCGACGAGGGCGTCGGCGGACGGCCCGTCGGGCCGGGACACCGCGGCCCGCCAGTTCTCCAGGCGCGCGACGGCCTCTTCGAGGACGGCGTCCGTCCACTCCCAGTCGGCCCGGTAGTGGTGCGCGAGCAGCGCGAGGCGGATGGCGGCCGGGTCGACCCCGTCGTGCCGCAGCCGGGACACGAAGACGAGGTTGCCCTTGGACTTCGACATCTTCTCGCCGTGCAGCGCGACCATGCCGGCGTGGACGTACGCCTTGGCCATGGGGAACTCGCCGGTCAGCACCTGGGCGTGCGAGGCCCCCATCTCGTGGTGCGGGAAGGCGAGGTCGGAACCGCCGCCCTGGACGTCGAAGCCCATCCCCAGGTGGTCGAGGGCGATGGCGACGCACTCGATGTGCCAGCCGGGCCGGCCGCGGCCCAGTGAGCCGCCGTCCCAGCTCGGCTCGCCCTCGCGGGCGGCCATCCAAAGCATCGGGTCGAGGGGGTTCTTCTTCCCGGCCCGGTCCGGGTCGCCGCCCCGCTCCGCGGAGAGCAGGCGCATCGTCGCGGCGTCCAGGTGGGACACCTTGCCGAAGTCGGGGTCCGACTCGACGGAGAAGTACACGTCGCCGTCGAGCTCGTACGCCGCTCCGGCGTCCCGCAGCCGCTCGACGAGCGGCACGATGCCGGGTATCGCCTCGACGGCGCCTATGTAGTGGCGCGGCGGCAGCATCCGCAGGGCGGTCATGTCCTCACGGAAGAGGGCGGTCTCCTTCTCGGCGAGTCCCACCCAGTCGACGCCGTCGCGCTCGGCCCGCTCCAGCAGCGGGTCGTCGATGTCCGTGACGTTCTGGACGTAATGAACCTGCCGCTTGGTGTCGAGCCACACGCGCTGCACGAGGTCGAACGCGTTGTAGGTCGCCGCGTGACCCAGATGGGTCGCGTCGTACGGCGTGATGCCGCAGACGTAGATACGGGCGACGGGACCGGGGTCGAGGGTGATGAACCCACCGGTCGCGGTGTCGTGGATCCGGAGGTCGCGGCCCTCGCCAGGCAGGGCGGGGACCTCAGAAGCGGGCCAGGCATACATGTCATGAGACTAACCGGACGGAACTTCCGTATACGAACCGGCCAGCACCTTATGGCCGGGAAGGCCCTCTTGCGCGGCCCTCCGTGTTGTGCAGATCTGCGGACGAGCCCTACACCGGCGGCCAGGGGATCGCGGGCCATTCCCCGCTCGGCTCCGGGTGCTTGCCCGAAGCGAGCATCGCCTCGACCCGCGCGCGCGTGGCGTCGATCTCGACGGCGGTGACGAGTTCGGCCAAGCGGGTGGCCAGCGGTGCGCCCGGCGCCAGACCGTCGCGCAGGGAGGTGAGGACGTCCAGTGCCTCGGGCGTCAGCGGTTCCCCGGCCCAGCCCCACAGCAGCGTGCGCAGCTTGTTCTCGGCGTTGAAGGTGACCCCGTGGTCGATGCCGTAGAGGCGGCCCTCCTCCGCGGGCAGCAGATGGCCGCCCTTGCGGTCCGCGTTGTTGATCACGGCGTCGAGGACCGCGAGCCGCCGCAGCCGGGCGTCGTCGGCGTGCACGAGCAGTGCCGTCCCGCCCTCACCGACCTCGGCGAAGCCGATCGCCTTCCAGCCCTCGGCCGGCTCCTCACCCTCCACGAGCGCGAGCAGCCCGTCCCCGTCCCGCTCGGCCGAGGACTCGATCCACAGCTGGCACATGCCCTCGCCGTACGGCCCGTCGCGCAGCACGGTGGTGGGGACGAGCCCCCAGCCGGTCGCCTCGGAGACCTCGTACGCGGCGACCTCGCGCTGTGCGAGCGTGCCGTCGGGGAAGTCCCACAGAGGCCGCTCGCCCGCGACGGGCTTGTAGACGCAGAGCGCCTCGCGGCCCTCGTACGACACGGAGCAGTACAGCACCGCGTTCGAGGCCTCACGGATCTGCCCGCGGACCTTCAGCTCGCCCCGGGCGAGCAGCTCGGCGGTCGTCACGCTCCGCGGCGGTATCCGTTCTGGCGCGGACATACGTGTCCTTCCGGGTCGAGCGGGAGACTGCACAGCGGGCAGGGCGGCCGGCCGGCGTTGACGACCTCGAGTGCGCGCTTGGCGAAGGCCCGGGCCTGCGCGCCGGTGAGCCGGACCCGGAGCATCGGCGGACCGTTCTCCTCGTCCTGGAGCAGCCGCTCCTCGGCCTCCGCGAGGTCCTCGTCGGACTCGGCCTCGAGTTCCACGAGCGCCTGCGCCTCGACGATCATGCGCTGCTCGTCACCGTCCCAGGCCAGCGCCATGGTGCCGACCCGGAACTCCTCCTCCACGGGTGCGTCGAGGGGTGCGGTGTCGGACACCTCGGTGGGGGCCATCGCCGGGACCGGGGCGCTGCCGCCGGTCCGCCGGACGACCTCGTCGAGGAGCTCGTCCATCCGCTCGGCGAGCGCGGCGACCTGGGTCTTCTCCAGGGCCACGCTGGTCACCCGGGGGCCTGAGGACGCCTGCAGGAAGAAGGTACGGCGCCCGGGCAACCCGACCGTACCGGCCACGAAGCGGTCCGGGGGGTCGTAGAGGAACACCTGACGGGACACGTCCTGTCTCCATTGAATCGGCATGGGGACCGGCTGACTGCGCCGGCCCTCATCGGCTGCTGAGAACTCGCTGACAACTACTGTGCTGGTTCGACCGCTTCACCCTACTGCGGCCGACGATCACGGTGCGCCCGCACCGCCCCCGACCGGAGCGTCGCCGCTCGGGGGTTCCTCGCGCGGCGCGAGGGACGCGAAATCACCGGTGTCCCCGAGACGCACGAGAAAGGGCCTCAACCGGGTGTAACGGATCGCGGTGATGGAACACGGTTCGACAGAGATCCGTTGAAAGAGGTCCAGATGAAGTCCGAGTGCGTCGGCGACGAGCGACTTGATGATGTCGCCGTGCGAACACATCAGGTAGACCGCGTCGCTCCCGTGGTCGCGCTCCACGCGCGCGTTCCACTCGCGCACGGCCTCGGCGGCCCGGGTCTGCATGGCCCGCATCGATTCGCCGCCAGGGAACGCGGCCGCGGACGGATGCGCCTGGACGACCTCCATCAGCGGCTCGTCCTTGAGTTCGGCGAGCTTGCGGCCCGACCAGTCGCCGTAGTGGGCCTCTCCGATGCGCTCCTCGGTGTGCGCCGGGACCTCGGGGCGGGCCTCCAGCAGCGGCTGGACGGTCTCCTGGCAGCGCTGGAGAGGGCTGGTGACGACCTCGGCGATCGGCAGCCCGGCGAGCCGCCCGGGCAGGGCCGCGGCCTGCTGGGTGCCGCGCTCGTCGAGGGTCACGCCGGGCGTCCAGCCGGCGAGCAGTCCCGCGGTGTTGGCGGTGGAGCGTCCGTGCCGGACGAGGATCAGGGTGGGCATGCGGCCCAGCGTAAACGGACGGCTCGCGGAGCCGGCGGGCCCTGGGGAAAGCGGTGCCCGGAGTGCGGCCGGACCGGAACGACGGGAGAATGCGCTCCGTGATCGTCGACTGTGCCATCTACCGTGCCGGACGGCGGACGGAGGGCCCCGACGACCTCTCCGACGCCCTGGCCCAGTGCCGCGCCGGGGGCGACTCCTTCGTGTGGATCGGCCTGCACGAGCCCACGGAGAAGGAGTTCGACCTGGTCACGGAGGAGTTCGGGCTGCATCCACTGGCGGTCGAGGACGCGCTCAAGGCCCATCAGCGCCCCAAGCTGGAGGTGTACGAGGACTCGCTCTTCATGGTCCTCAAGCCGGTGTCGTACGAGCCGGAGAGCGATGCCGTCACCTCCGGTGAGGTCATGGTCTTCGTCGGCAACTCGTTCGTGGTGACCGTACGGCACGGCGAGGAGTCGCCCCTCGCGGCGGTCCGGCAGCGTCTGGAGTCCGACCCCGAGACACTGCAGCACGGGCCGACGGCGGTCCTCTACTCGATCGCGGACGCCACCGTGGACCACTACCTGGAGGTGGCGACCGAGCTCGGCACCGACCTGGAGGAGCTGGAGGCGGAGGTCTTCTCGCCGCAGCTCGGCGGCGGGCGGACCACCGCGTCGCGGATCTACGCCTTCAAGCGGCAGGTGCAGGAGTTCCGCAGGGCCACGGTCCCGCTGGCGGTGCCGCTGGCCCGGCTCTCGGGCTCGGGCCTCGCCTCGACGGCCGTGCCGTTCGTGAATGGCAGGGCGCAGCCCTTCTTCCGCGACGTCAACGACCACCTGCTGCGGGTCAACGAGTCCGTGGAGGGCCTGGACCGGCTGGTGTCCGACATCCTCTCGGCGCACCTGGCGCAGATGAGCGTGCGGCAGAACGACGACATGCGGAAGATCTCCGCGTGGGCGGCCATGGCGGCCGTCCCGACGATGATCGCCGGGATCTACGGAATGAACTTCGACCACATGCCCGAGCTGCACTGGGTGTGGTCGTATCCGGTGGTGATCGCGTGCTTGGTCGTGCTGGAGTTCGGACTGTTCCGGCTCTTCAAGCGGCGGGGCTGGCTGTAGTCCGCTCGCGTACGGGGCCGCCCGGGTGCCGGTGCGCCCGGGCGCCGATCCGGGCGGCCGGGCGCGTACGGGACCGTCCTGACGGCGGCCGGCGGCCGGGTGCGGGTGGAGGCCGGGTGCGGTCAGGCGAATTCCGGTGCTGCCGTGGCGGGGCCGTCCAGCGCGCCGCGCCGTTCGGGCATCTTCAGGGAGACCATCCGGCGCCAGCCCGCGGCCCGCTCGTAGGCGTAGACGGCGTGGATGCCCGCGGCGAGGACCGCGGCCCTGGCCCTGGACCAGCCGAGGATGCGGCCCATGTGGGCCATCACGGCGAGGCTGACGTCCCGGTAGATGCGGATCTCGGCGAGGGCGCACTCGCGCAGGGTCCGCTGGATGGCGCGGCCGTGACCGGCGTACGCGAAGCGCAGCAGTTCCTCGTGGCAATAGGCGAGGTGGTTGTCCTCGTCGGCCGAGATCATCTTCACCGCGCGGCCGATCTCGGGATGGTCGGCGAAGTATTTGCGCAGCAGGTCCATCTGCTCGGAGGCGCGCTGTTCGGTGACCCGGCTGTGCGCGAGATAGGTGACGATGTCCTGCACGGTGAGCGGCTGGTGGTCCCTGAGCTTCTCGTGCGCCAGACCGATGCCGTACCGCTCCAGGAGCATGGTGTAGTCGGTGTCGGGCGGGACCTCGACCGGTTCGAGGCCGCGCTTCTTCATGAGGGCGTTGAAGATCCGCCCGTGCTTGTCCTCGTCGGCGCCGTGCCGGGCGATCCTGGGGGCGAGCCCGTGTTCGCTCGCCGGGACCAGCGCGGCGATCCGGGCGTTCTCCCAGCCCCCCTGCGACTCCCCGCTGGCGGCGATGGAACAGAAGAGCCGGTACGACTCGTCGTTGTCGAGAATCTCCTGGAACAGACTCTTGGCGGAAAGCATCTCTGACACCTCTCTGCAGGGTTGTGCAGAAAACGAGTCAAATGGGATGTCCGCGACCCGGCAACCGATGTGTCGGACAAATCCGCCAAACGATGGACGACGAAGCGGGCCCGAGCGCGTAACCAAGGGACCGTCGACGCGTTGTTCCCCGTGACGGCCGTGGCGGGGAAGACCCCCGAGCCCCCACCACGGCCGCAGAACTTCTCCGGCGCGGTTACGCGAGTCCGGCCCGCTCCAGGGCGTCGGAGCCGGCCCGCAGCGAGGCGATCCGGTCCTCCAGCGTGAAGCCCGCGGGTGCCAGCGTGAGCGTGGTGACCCCGGCCGCCGCGTAGGCCGTCATCCGGTCGGCGATGCGGTCCACCGAGCCGAGCAGGGTCGTCTGGTCGATCAGCGCGTGCGGGACGGCGGCCGCGGCGCCCTCCTTGTCGCCGGACAGGTACTTGTCCTGGATCTCGGCGGCTTCCTTCTCGTAGCCCATGCGCTGGGCGAGCTGGTTGTAGAAGTTCTGCTTGCGGCTGCCCATGCCGCCGACGTACAGCGCGGTGTACGGGCGGAACATGTCGGCGAGCGCCGTGACGTCCTTGTCGTCGCCGAGGGCGAGCGGAAGGGTCGGGCAGACGTCGAAGCCCTCCAACGTCTTGCCGGCCTTCTCCCGGCCCGCGCGCAGGTAGGTGATCGCGGTGTCCTCGAGGTGCTCGGCCGAGGGGAAGATGAGCAGCGCGCCGTCGGCGATCTCGCCGGTCTGCTCCAGGTTCTTGGGGCCGATCGCGGCGACGTAGAGCGGGATGTGCTCGCGCTCCGGGTGCACGGTCAGCTTCAGCGGCTTGCCCGGACCGCCCGGCAGCGGGAGGGTCCAGTGCTCGCCCTCGAACGACAGCCGCTCGCGCGTCATCGCCTTGCGCACGATCTCCACGTACTCGCGGGTGCGGGCCAGCGGCTTGTCGAACTTGACGCCGTACCAGCCCTCGGAGACCTGCGGCCCGGAGACCCCGAGGCCGAGGCGGAAACGGCCGCCCGACAGCGAGTCGAGGGTCGCGGCGGTCATCGCGGTCATCGCGGGCTGCCGGGCCGGGATCTGGAAGATGGCCGAACCGACGTCGATGCGTTCGGTCTGGGCGGCGACCCAGCTGAGCACGGTGGCCGCGTCGGAGCCGTAGGCCTCGGCGGCCCAGCAGACGGCGTATCCGAGCCGGTCGGCCTCCTGGGCGACGGCGAGATTGTCCCCGTCCATTCCCGCGCCCCAGTAGCCGAGGTTGATGCCGAGCTGCATGGCCGATTCCCCTTACCGATCAGTAACGTCCCTTTGTCCGAGACCCTAGCGTGCGTGCGTCCCGGGCGGGGAGCGGCAGGTTCGCCTTCTCGGCGGGGGCGCGGGGTGCTGCCGCGCCGCCCGGCGCGGCCCCTCGCGTCCACCCGTGTACGCGGCTCCCGGCCTCCGTCCGGCGCCACCGGTCGCCACGTGCGGCAATCCATGGGATTTCCGTTGTCCACAGGCCCCCACGCGGCCGGTGCCGGACAGTAATCTCGGCGTTCATGGAGCAGAGGCATCTCGGCCGTACCGGCCTGCGTGTGTCCCGGATCGGACTCGGCACCCTGACATGGGGGCGGGACACCGACGAGCATGACGCCGCGGACCTCTTGAAGACGTTCTGGGAAGCGGGCGGGACCCTCGTCGACACCGCGGACGTGTACAGCGACGGGGAGGCCGAGTACCTCCTCGGACGCCTCATGGAAGGGCTCGTGCCGCGCCGGGACCTGGTCATCTCGACGAAGGCGGGGAGTGTGCGCGACCCGGACCGCCGCTTCGACGGCTCGCGCAGCCACCTGCTGTCGGCCCTGGACGCCTCGCTCGCCCGCCTGGGCACGGACTACGTGGACGTGTGGCACGTCCACGCCTACGACCCCGACACGCCCCTGGAAGAGACCCTCCAGGCCCTCGACCTGGCTGTCAGCAGCGGCCGCGCGCGCTATGCGGGCGTGTCCAACTTCTGCGGCTGGCAGCTCGCCAAGGCCGCCACCTGGCAGCTCGCGGCGCCCGGTATACGCACCCGCCTGGCCAGTACGCAGATGGAGTACTCCCTGCTCCAGCGCGGCATCGAGCGGGAGGTGCTGCCGGCCGCCCGCGACCTGGGCATCGGTCTGCTGCCGTCCTCGCCGCTTGGGCGCGGTGTGCTCACCGGCAAGTACCGCGGCGGGACGCCCGCCGACTCCCGTGGCGGCTCGGACCATCTCGCGCCCTTCGTGGCGCCGTATCTCGACGAGACGGCGAGCAGCATCGTGGAGGCGGTGACGACCGCGGCGGACGGTCTCGCCGTGACGGCGCTCCAGGTGGCGCTCGCCTGGGTCCGCGACCGGCCCGGGGTCAGCGCCCCCATCGTCGGCGCGCGCAACGCGCAGCAGCTCACGGCCGCATTGTCAGTGGAGAGCCTTAGTCTTCCTGACGAGATCTGCCGGGCGCTCGACGACGTGTCGGCCCCGGTGCACCACTATCCCGATCACGACTGGAGCACGCTGTGAGCACGGAGCCCGAGACCACGGAGGAAGCGGAGCCGGGGGCGCCGGGCGCGGGCACGGCCGCCGACGCCCCGGAGAGCACGGGCGAGGACGTGGGCCACACGGACGCGCACTCCGGGGGCGCGGACGCCTCCGAGGACGAGGACGAGGGCACGGACGCAGGCGAGGGCACGGACGCGGGCGAGGACGCTGAGGCCGCCGCCGGTACGGAGGCCGTCGCGGGGACCGAATCCCCCGAAGGCGCCGCCCAGCTGTCCGAGGCGGCCGCCGAGCTGGCGGCCCAGCGGCTGGAGCGGGAGCGGATCGAGCGGCGGAAGGCCGAGAAGCAGGCGCCGATCGCGGCCGGGGCCAAGCTCAGCGGCACGGCCGCGGAACTCCTCGCGGCCGTGCGGGCCGTGGAGAGCGGCGAGAAGCCCGTGGCCAGCGCCTTCCGTGAGCCCGAGCCCGCGCCGCGCAGGGCCGCGCAGGAGCCTGTCCGGCGACCGCAGCCCGTGGCCGCACCGGCCGCACCGGTGCCGACCACCGCGCCCGAAGCCGTCGGGGCCGTCCGCGCCGTGCTGACCGAGGGCGGCGCGCCCGAAGGGCTCGCGGCTCAGGTCGTCGCGGCCCTGGGCGAAGGCGCCGACGAGCAACTGCGCGAGGACCCCTGGCAGTTGCTGCGGGTCACCGGAGTGCGGCCCGAGCAGGCCGACGGGTTCGCCCGGGCGCTGCTCGGCGCGGAGTGCGGGCCGGACGACGAGCGTCGTGGTCTGGCGCTGACCGTGTGGCTCCTGGAGCAGGCGGCCGTCGCCGGGCACACCGCCCTGGACGCCCCGGCGCTCACCGTGGCGCTCTCCCAGCGTTCGGTGCCGGACCCGGCCGCGGCCGTGCAGAGCGCTCTCGCCGAGGGCGAGGCCCTGGTCTTCCAGGACGCGCTGGACACGCCTCCCGCGGCGCCGCAGGACGACACGGACGAGCCGCAGGAGCGCCCGGTGCGCGTCCTGATCGGCCTGGAGCGGTACGCGCTGGCCGAGGAGAGCCTCGCCGACGGACTCGCCCGGGTGATGAACTCGGTGCCGAAGGAGGACGGCTCGGCCGCCGAGTGGGAGCAGGCCGCGGCCGCCGCCCCCCGCTCCGCCGGGGAGCTGATCCGCGCGGCCGCCGCTCACGGGCTGGTGCTGCACACCGGCGGCGACGCCTCCCGGTCGGAGACGGCGGCTCTGCTGCACGCGGCGCGTGCGCTCGGCCTGCGCGGCTGGGCCGCCACGCACACCAGCGGCGGCCGCGACGGCTTCACGGCCGAACTGGCCCGGCACGACCTGCCGGACGGCCCCGCGGACGGCGCGGCGACCGGCGTCACCACCGTCGACGGACTCCTCTCCGGCACCGAGGGCCCGGGCCGGGACGCGGACGGTGCCCTGGACCTGGACGTCCTGGTCGTCCTCGACACGCCCCAGCTCGACGTGGAGACGGCGGCGATGCTCGCCGAGTCGCTGCCGGACGGTGCGCGCCTCGTGCTGAGCGGTGATCCGGGCGTGCTCTGGTCGGCGGGTCCCGGCCGGGTCTTCGCGGACCTGATCGCCGCCCGCGCCTGCCCGCAGGTGGCCTCGCGGACCCCTGACCCCGGGCCCATCGGCGAGCTGGTCTCCGGGGTCGGCATCGGCGAGCTCAACCAGGTCGAGGCGCCCGGCAAGGAAGTCGTGATCGTCCCGGTGCGCGACGCCGGCGAGGCGGTGCACCGGACCGTGCAGCTGGTCGCGGACTCGGTGCCCCGCGCGATCGGCATCCCGGCCGAACAGACGCAGGTGATCACCCCGGGACACGGCGGCGCGGTCGGCACCCGCGCGCTGAACACCGCGCTCAAGGAGCGGCTGAATCCCGGACCGGGCCGTTTCGGCGGCTTCGACCCGGGCGACCGTGTCGTCCACTCCCCCGCACCGGGCCGATCGGTGCCGGGCCACGTGGTGAAGGCCGACGCCGAGGGACTGCATCTGGAGTGCTCGGGCACCCCCGTCGTCGTACCGAAGGAGCGGGTGGAGGAGGCGGTGCGGCACGGCTGGGCGCTCACCGCGCACCAAGCGGTGGGTATGCGCTGGCCCGCCGCGGTCGTGGTGCTCCCGGGCGACGCCGCGGCGGCGCTGACGCGGCCGTGGGTCTACACGGCCTTCGGCCGGGCCGAGCGTCATCTCTCGGTCGTGCACGGGGTGGAGCAGGCCCTGCCGCACGCCGTGGCGGAGATCCCGCAGAAGCCGCGCACCACACGGCTGCCGGCCCTGCTGAAGGCGCAGACACCGACCGCGGGCTGATCACCGCCGGTGCCGCGCCGGCGGTGTGCGTGAAGACACGGGTGGCGGCCACCGCAAACGCGGTGGCCGCCACCCGTGTGAGCCCTTGGCGCCGGGCCTGCCTCAGTGATCCGCGTCCTGGGGGTCGGTCTGCCCGTCGGAGCCGAGGTCGTCCAGGTCGTCGTCGTCCGACTCGTCGTCGAAGACGGCGCTGACGTCGAAGCGGCAGACGACGCGCTGCGGGTCGATCGACTCGAAGGGTGCCTCCAGCCATTCCCCGGGATCGGCCGGTTCGTCCGCGGCGGTCACCCAGAGCGTGGAGTCGCCCTCCTCCAGCCCGAATTCCTTGTGCCGGGAAGCGATCTCGTCCGGCTCGAACTCGCCGAACAGGACCCCGAGCGCCCCGTGAACGGTGCCGGCCGCCGCGTCGAAGCCCTCGGTGGCGGTCGCGCCGTCCTCCTCCACGGCCTCCACCCGCTGAGCCTGCGCCAGCAGTCGCTGCGGCTCCACCACCGCGTAGTCCCGGCGGATCACCACGCTCAGCGCGTTCGGCTCCTCGGGTCCGGTGTACGGGGGCAGCGTGTCGTCACTCCCGGGAATCTCGAAGGGCGTGACCTCGTCGTAGCGGTCGTAGAGGAGCTCGTCGTACTCCTCGGCCGCCGCGGCGAGCTCGTTGAACGCCTCGTAGACGGCCGGGTCGTCGTCGCCCGTCCTGCGCTCGACCGCGGCCAGGTGGCGGTCGAGAGCGGTCTTGACCGCCTCGGCGGCGGCGCGTACCTCGGCAGCGGTGGGCTGCACAGCATCAGACATAGTGCAGACGCTATCCGTACAGGGGCTCTGCCCGCACAATAGATGCGATGCCGGAATACGAATTTGTCGACGTGTACGTGCCGCGCGGGGTCTCCCGCAAGGACACGACACGACTGCTCACGGACCATGCCGAGTACGGACACTGGGAGTTGGACCGCCTGAGCCTGCTGCGCGACGGGAGCCGCAGGGTGCGGATGCGCCGGAGAATCATTCGACAGGTACGCGCCACATGGTGACGGAAGTCCGCTGAACCGGAGCGGGCCCCGCCGTCGCGGGGCCCGCTCCGGCGCACATGCCACGGGGGAAGGTCGCGGCGCCTCGGTCACACCGGCGCCGCGCCATGATGACGCCTGCGCCGCCCCGGATCCTGCCCGCACCGAGCCGTGTCCGTGCCGTCACCCGTCCGCGTGATCATCGCACCGGTGCCGGCATCGGTCCGGCCGAGCGGCGCCGGGCCGGACCCGTGGTGTCAGGCCGCCGAACGCGACCGGCGGTAGAGCACGGCGCCGGCCAGGAGCGCGGCGGCTCCCGCCGGTACGACCGCGCCGAGCTCGCTGCCCGTGTGGGCGAGCTGGGCCGCGCCGCCCGGGGCGGTCTGCGCGACGGACCGCGATCCCAGTTGCTCGACCTGCGAGGCGGCGCCGCGGTGCTTGCCGCCGCCCGAGCCCGACGTCCCCGCCTGGCCGGGGTGTCCGGGCGTACCCGGGTTGCCGGCCTGGCCCGGGTGACCGGAGTCGCCCGGGTGGCCGGGGTTGCCCGGGTGGCCGGGGGTTCCGGGCTGGCCCGGGTGACCGGGAGTTCCGGGGTGACCTGGGTGGCCGGGAGTTCCGGGGTGACCGGGGTGGCCGGGAGTTCCGGGGTGGCCTGGGTGGCCGGGAGTTCCGGGGTGGCCTGGGTGGCTGCCGGGCGGGGTGGTGGAGTGACCGCCGCCGGACGCGCCGTTCGCGCAGCTGTCGCCCGCTGCCGCGTTGCCGATCCCCACGATGTTCACGCTGTTGCCGCAGGCATTGACCGGGACGTCGACCGGCACCTGTACGTGGTTGCCCGAGCCCACACCCGGCGAGTGAGCGGCGTGACCGCCGGCCCGGGAGCCGCCGCCCGAGTGGGAGCCCTTGCCGCCATGGCCGCCGGGCCTGCCGCCTCGGCCGCTGTGGTTGACGCATGTGTTGCCCATGGCGGGGTTGAGCACCCCGACCACGCTCACGGTGTTTCCGCAGGCGTTGACCGGCACGTGCACCGGCGCCTGCACCGTGTTGCCCGACAGCACGCCGGGCGAGTCCGACGCGAAGCCGTTCGCACCCGAGTCGGCGTGCGCGGAGACGCCGGTGACCGCGAGCACACCACTGGCCGCGGCCACGGTCATCAGGCCCTTGCGGGTGACCTGTCGCATAGCTGTATCCCTGCCTTAGTCCTTGGGACGTGGACCATCCGGAACACGCACACGCCCACGGGACGGGTGCGCGGGAAGCCGGTCGGCCCCGGAGCGCATGGCGCGCGCTCCGGGGCCGACGCGTTCAGACCCTCACGAAGCGACCCTCATGAGGTGACCCATGGGGGTGCCCCCGCACGGGACGAGGCACAACGTCAGTGGTTGACGCAGGTGTTGCCGAAGGCGGGGTTCAGCAGGCCGATCACGGAGACCGTGTTGCCGCAGACGTTCACCGGGATGTGAACAGGCGCCTGAATGACGTTGCCGGAGACGACGCCCGGAGAGTGCGTAGCGGCACCCTGGGCACCCGAATCGGCGACAGCCAGGCCCGCACCCGCGAGAACCAGACCACCAGTGGCAGCCGCAGCAGCGACGACCTTCTTGATCATTATTCCTCCTTGTTGGCAAACGCGATCCCCAAGCAGCGGATCGCAACACCTGTAACGAGGAGGGAGTACTAGAGCTATGGGCCTATGGTCACATTCACCCGTCCCGGGCGATCTCCGCACGCACGGGCGAATGTCGGCGTCAACCGCCCACAACTCCTCGGTTCCGCGTCAGGACGACCCGTCGGCGACGCGTCACGACGCGTCGATGAAACGGTCGAGTACGCGCACGCCGAACTGGAGCGCGTCGACCGGCACCCGCTCGTCGACACCGTGGAACATGCCCGCGAAGTCCAGCTCCGGCGGCAGCTTCAGCGGGGCGAAGCCGAAGCAGCGGATGCCGAGGTCGGCGAAGGACTTGGCGTCGGTGCCGGCCGAGAGCATGTACGGCACAGCGCGCGCGATCGGGTCCTCGGCGGACAGCGCGGTCTGCATGGCGTCGACGAGGGCACCGTCGAAGCCGGTCTCCAGGGCCTTGTCCGCGTGCACGTCCTCGCGCTTCACACGGGGGCCGAGGATGCGGTCGAGGTCGGCGAGGAACTCCTCCTCGTAGCCCGGCAGGTAGCGGCCGTCGACGTGGGCCGTGGCCTGCCCAGGAATCACGTTGACCTTGTAACCGGCGCCCAGCTGGGTCGGGTTGGCGGTGTTCTGCAGCGAGGCGCCGATGAGCTTGGCGATGCCGCCGAGCCTGGCGAGCGTCTCGTCCATGTTCTCCGGGTCGAGCTCGGTGCCGAGGGCGTCACCGAGCTCGTCGAGGAAGTGCCGCAGGGTCTTCGTCACGCGCACCGGGAACTTGTGCCGGCCGAGGCGCCCGACGGCCTCGGACAGCTCGGTGATCGCGTTGTCCTTGTGGATCATCGAACCGTGTCCGGCGGTGCCGTCCACGGTCAGCTTCATCCAGTGCATGCCCTTCTGCGCGGTCTCGACAAGGTACAGCCGCAGCTTCTCGTTGACCGTGAAGGAGAACCCGCCGACCTCGCCGATCGCCTCCGTGACGCCCTCGAAGAGGTCCGGGTGCTTGTCGACGAGGTGCCGGGCACCCCAGGTGCCGCCCGCCTCCTCGTCGGCGAGGAAGGCGAGGACGATGTCGCGCGGGGGCTTGCGGCCGGTGCGCATCCGCTCCCGTACGACCGCCAGCGTCATGGCGTCCATGTCCTTCATGTCGACCGCACCGCGGCCCCACACCATCCCGTCGGCGATCTCGCCGGAGAAGGGGTGGTGGGTCCAGTCCACCGCGTTGGCCGGTACGACATCGGTGTGACCGTGGATGAGCAGCGCGGGCCGCGAGGGGTCCTCGCCCTCGATGCGGGCCACCGTGGAGGCGCGCCCCTTGTGCGACTCGAAGATGCGTGGCTCGAGTCCGACCTCGGCGAGCTTCTCGGCGACGTACTCCGCGGCCTTGCGCTCACCCGGGCCCGAGTGGTCCCCGTAGTTGCTGGTGTCGATCCGGATCAGCTCACGACAGAGGTCCACAACCTCGTCCTCGCCCGTGACGCTCCTGGTCGTGCCGCTCTCGCTCACGCTGCTTCCTCCCGCTGTCGCCGCTGGTGGTCCCCCTCATCCTCTCTCCGACCCCCTCTCCTCCCCAAGGCAGGACCCGGCCCGTCACACGCCGTTCACGCGGCGACGGGGGTGATCGGGGGCCCTCGAAAGCCTGGTAATGTTTCCTCTGTCGCCGCGAGGGAAACCCGCGCGACAGACACCTTGTCCGGGTGGCGGAATGGCAGACGCGCTAGCTTGAGGTGCTAGTGCCCTTTATCGGGCGTGGGGGTTCAAGTCCCCCCTCGGACACCAGCTGAGACCCCACTTCGTGTGGGGTTTTCTGCGTTTCCGGACCGCGGCGCGACCGGCCACAGGATACCCCCGGTACCCCCGAGCGGCCCTCATCGGTCCCGCCCTCCCCATGCGGCGATGCCCGCTCCCCCGATCTCCGAAGCACGATCCGCAATCTTCGAAACTTTCGAAGAATTGGCCTTCTGTTTGATCTTGACCGGTGCGCAGCGGACGATCTATCTCACCCGAAGAGACCATGGACCAGCTCTGAACAGGCAGAATGCCAGCTGCAGAGTTGCCAGCTTGGACGAATGTTTCGGCTTCGCAGCCGAAAGTATTGACAGTTGACAGGGCCAGATCAACACTAATCGCGATTCACAGAGCTCAATCCCGGCCGTGTCGCGCGATGTTCGCGCGGTCGCCGTCACGCCTGTTCCGCGACCTCGCGAAGCCCCTCCAGAACCGTGTCACGCCCCCCGGCCCCCACCGGTCTCACGAGAACGAGGAGGAAACACGCACATGATCGACGCACCCGCACGCCCGTCGAGCCGCGCCAGCGGCCCCTTCGGGGCGCTCCGTCACTTCCGGCTGCTCATCAGCGGTGTCTGCACCATGCTGCTGGTCGCCGTGGCCGCGCTGACCCTGCCCGGCACCGCCCACGCCGACACGGTCGTCACCTCGAACCAGACCGGCACCAACAACGGCTACTACTACTCGTTCTGGACCGACTCACCGGGCACGGTCTCGATGAACCTGGGCTCCAGCGGCAACTACAGCACCTCCTGGAGCAACACCGGGAACTTCGTCGCGGGCAAGGGCTGGAGCAACGGCGGACGCAGGAGTGTGACCTACTCGGGCACCTTCAACCCGTCCGGCAACGCCTACCTGGCTCTCTACGGGTGGACGTCGAACCCGCTCGTGGAGTACTACATCGTCGACAACTGGGGCACCTACCGGCCCACCGGAACGTTCAAGGGCACGGTCACCAGCGACGGCGGTACGTACGACATCTACAAGACGACGCGGATCAACGCCCCCTCCGTCGAGGGCACGCGCACCTTCGACCAGTACTGGAGCGTCCGGCAGTCGAAGAGGACGGGTGGAACCATCACCACCGGCAACCACTTCGACGCCTGGGCCCGCGCCGGAATGCCCCTGGGCAGCTTCAACTACTACATGATCCTCGCCACCGAGGGATACCAGAGCAGCGGGAACTCCAACATCACGGTGGGTGACACCGGTTCGGGCGGCGGTGGTGGCGGCGGTGGCGGTGGCGGCGGGTGCACCGCGGCCCTGTCCGCCGGACAGCAGTGGAACGACCGCTACAACCTCAACGTCGCGGTCACCGGCTCCAGCAACTGGACCGTCACGCTCAACGTCCCCTCCCCCGCGAAGGTCCTCTCCACCTGGAACACCAGCGCCTCCTATCCCAGCGCCCAGGTACTGACCGCCAAACCCAACGGCAACGGCAACACCTTCGGGGTCACCATCCAGCCCAACGGCAACTGGACCTGGCCGACGGTCTCCTGCAGCACGAACTGACCCGGCGGGAACACGCGGAGGAACAGCGCGTCCGTGGTGCTCCACCTGGAACGGCGAGGGCCGCGACCATGAGGTCGCGGCCCTCGCTCATTGTGATCGGTGCGTTACGGGCAGATGTGGGGCAGATCTCGTCACGTTGACATACCCCCACGTCAGAGCGCCGGAATCAAGGGTTCCGATGCACCCGGAGCGGGCCTCGCATGGCTGACGACCAGGCCCGCGGCTAGCGTCGTACTAAAATTCCAGGCTTGTTTGGAGCTGGACCGGAATATCCCCAGGCGTACCTGCGGGCCCACCGGCTCCCCGGACGTTCCGGGAACAACACGTGAGGACCCGATGGCAGCCCTCCAGCAAGGCCCCGCACTCGCGTTGTCCGACGACGAGGTGCGTGCGGAGTTCGGTGACCAGGCTCGCTTCTCCGCCTCCTCGGCCGCCTCGCCGCGCACGCTCGTCGACATCCTCGACGCCTCCGTTCGGGCGTACCCCGACGAGCCCGCTCTCGACGACGGCCGGCGTGCCCTCACCTACCGTGCCCTGGCCGCCGAGGTCGAGGGCATACGGTGGCGGCTCGCTGAGGCCGGGGTCGGTCTCGGCGACCGGGTCGGCGTGCGGGTCCCGTCCGGCACGAACGAGCTGTACGTGGCGATCCTCGGCGTCCTGGCGGCCGGTGCCGCCTATGTTCCGGTGGACGCCGAGGACCCCGACGAGCGGGCCGAGCTGGTCTTCGGCGAGGCGGACGTGCGCGCGGTCGTCGGGGCCGGGCAGGAGCTGACGGTCACCGGCCGCTCCGAGGTCCCCGCCGGACGGCCCGGCGTCGAGCACGACGCGTGGATCATCTTCACCTCGGGCTCCACCGGCAGGCCCAAGGGCGTGGCCGTGAGCCACCGCAGCGCCGCCGCCTTCGTCGACGCGGAGGCCGACCTCTTCCTCGCCGAGGAGCCCATCGGCCCCGGCGACCGGGTCATGGCGGGCCTCTCCGTCGCCTTCGACGCCTCCTGCGAGGAGATGTGGCTGGCCTGGCGGTACGGCGCCTGCCTGGTGCCCGTGCCGCGCTCCCAGGTACGCAGCGGCGCCGACCTCGGGCCCTGGCTGGTCGAGCAGGAGATCACCGTCGTCTCCACCGTGCCGACCCTCGCCGCCCTGTGGGAGCCCGAGACCCTGAACGAGGTCCGGCTGCTGATCTTCGGCGGCGAGGCCTGCCCGCCCGAGCTGACGCAGCGGCTGGTGACCGAGGGCCGGGAGGTCTGGAACACGTACGGGCCGACCGAGGCGACCGTCGTGGCCTGTGCCGCGCTGCTGACCGGCGACGAGCCCATCCGTATCGGGCTGCCGCTCAACGGCTGGGAGCTGGCGGTCGTCGACGAGGCCGGCGAGCTGGTTCCGATGGGCGGCAGTGGACAGCTGGTGATCGGCGGGGTCGGACTCGCCCGCTACCTCGACGCCGAGAAGGACGCCGAGAAGTACGCGCCGCTCACGTCGCTGGGCTGGGAGCGGGCGTACCGCAGCGGTGACCTCGTCAAGGCCGAACCCGAGGGGCTGATCTTCCTCGGGCGGGCCGACGAGCAGATCAAGCTCGGCGGACGCCGGATCGAGCTGGGTGAGGTGGACGCCGCGCTCCAGGGATTGCCCGGGGTCGCGGGCGCCGCCGCCGCCGTGCGGACCGCGCGCGGCGGCAATCAGCTCCTCGTCGGCTACGTCGTCATCCAGGAGGGCTGGGACCGGGCGGCCGCCGTCGAGAAGCTGCGCGCCGAACTGCCCGCCGCCCTGGTGCCGCTGATCGCCCCGGTCGACGACCTGCCGACCCGGACGTCCGGCAAGGTCGACCGCAACGCGCTGCCCTGGCCGCTGGAGGGCCTGGATACCGGCGGTGCCAAGGAGCAGCTCTACGGCACCGAGGCCTGGCTCGCCGAGCAGTGGAGCGAGGTCCTCGGCATCCCCGTCGGCAGCTCCTGCGACGACTTCTTCGCGATCGGCGGCAGCAGTCTCGCCGCCGCCCAGCTCACCACGCGGCTGCGCGACCGCTACCCGAGCGCCGCCGTGCTCGACATCTACCAGCAGCCCGTCCTGCGCAAGCTGGCCCGGCACCTGGAGAAGTCCCGTCAGGACGACGGCGCCGAGCGGACCATCGCGCCGGTCCCGCTGCGCGCCAAGCTGATCCAGCTGCTGGTGCTGATCCCGCTGTTCAGCCTGCTCGGGCTGCGCTGGACCGTGGCACTGGCGGCGGTCGGCAACGTACTGCACCGGTTCGGTCCGTATCCGTGGGCGCCGGGCACCTCGTGGTGGCTGGTGGGTGCCGGTGCGCTTGTCCTCTTCAGCCCGCCGGGGCGGCTCGCCGTCGCCGCGGGCGGTGCGCGGCTGCTGCTGCGCGGGGTGAAGCCCGGCCGGTATCCGCGCGGTGGGAGCGTCCATCTGCGGCTCTGGACGGCCGAACGGCTCGCCGGGTTCAGCGGCGCGACCTCGCTGACCGGATCCTGGCTGGAGCGGTACGCCCGTGCCCTGGGCGCCAGGATCGGCCAGGACGTGGATCTGCACTCGCTGCCGCCGGTGACCGGCATGCTCAAACTGGGCCGGGGTGCCGCCGTCGAGTCCGAGGTGGACCTGTCGGGGTACTGGCTGGACGGTGACCGGCTGGAGATCGGCACCGTGAAGGTGGGCGCCGGTGCCGTGGTCGGAACCCGCAGCATCCTCTTCCCGGGCGCCCGGGTCGGCAAGCGCTCCGAGGTGGCGCCGGGTTCCGCCGTGGCGGGGCAGATTCCGACCGGGCAGAGGTGGGCCGGCGCGCCCGCGGTCAAGCTCGGCAAGGCCAAGCGTGTATGGCCCAAGGACAGGCCGCAGCGCGGCACGTACTGGCGGGCGATGTACGGCGCGACCGGGTTCGCGCTGAGCGCGCTGCCCGTGCTGGCCTCCGTCGCCGCGCTGCTCGTGATCCGGGTGTTCGTGAGCACGGACGCGGGCCTCGGTGAGGCGTTGCGCGGCGCCGTACTCGGCCTGGTGCCGGCGACGCTCGCCTTCGGTCTCGCGTACGCGGTGCTGCTCCTGGTCTCCGTACGGCTGCTCAGCCTCGGCCTGCGGGAGGGCACGCATCCGACCCACAGCCGGATCGGCTGGCAGGCGTGGACGGTCACCCAGCTGATGGACCGCTCCCGGGAGGTGCTGTTCCCGCTGTACGCCGGGCTGATCACGCCGGTGTGGCTGCGGCTGCTGGGTATGCGCATCGGCCGGGGCGCCGAGGTGTCGACCGTGCTCGCGCTGCCGAGTCTCACGACGGTCGGCGAGGGTGCGTTCCTCGCCGACGACACACTGACCGCCCCGTATGAGCTCGGCGGTGGCTGGATGCGCATCGGGCGGGCCGAGATCGGCCGCCGGGCGTTTCTCGGCAACTCCGGGATGACCGCTCCGGGCCGCAGTGTGCCGGACGGCGGTCTGGTCGGTGTGCTGTCGGCGACGCCGAAGAAGGCGAAGAAGGGCACCTCGTATCTGGGGCTGCCGCCGGTGAAACTGCCGCGTTCCGCGCAGAGCGGCGATCAGAGCCGTACCTACGACCCGCCGGCCCGGCTGCTGTGGGCCCGAGGTCTGGTGGAGCTGTGCCGGCTCGTGCCGGTGCTCTGCTCGGCGGCGCTGGCCGTGCTGACGGTCGCCGCACTGTGTGCGCTGGGCCCGTGGGCGTGGGCGTTCTCGGGGGCCGTGCTGCTCGCGGTGGGCGTGCTCGGTTGCCTGGTCTCCATCGTGGCGAAGTGGCTGCTGGTCGGCCGGCACCGCGCCGGTGAGCATCCGCTGTGGAGCGGTTTCGTGTGGCGCAACGAGCTGGCCGACACCTTCGTGGAGGTCGTGGCCGTGCCGTGGCTGGCGGGAGCCGTGCCCGGTACGCCGCTGATGACCGCGTGGCTGCGCGGGCTGGGCGCCCGGATCGGCAGGGGCGCGTGGGTCGAGAGTTACTGGCTTCCCGAGACGGATCTGGTGACGCTCGGGGACGCGGCCACGGTCAATCGGGGCTGTGTACTGCAGACCCACCTCTTCCACGACCGGATCTTGCGGACGGATACTGTGGTCCTCCGTGAGGGCGCCACCCTGGGCCCGGGCGGAATCGTCCTGCCCGGCAGCACCGTAGGGGCCCGTTCCACCCTGGGTCCCGCGTCGCTCGTGATGGCGGCGGAGTCCGTTCCCGACGACACCCGCTGGCTGGGCAATCCGATCGAGGCCTGGCGTTCATAGAAGACGTGACCTGATCGGATACGAAGGGCGGTACAGCGGTACGTCGAGCACAGGGCAGGGAGCAGTCGCAGCAGTGAGCGTTCAGCAGACAGCCGGATCGGACCCCTATTTCCCGGCCAACGGCGATGCCCGTTACCGGGTGCACCGGTACGAGCTCTCGCTGGACTACCGCCCCGGCCCGAACCGGCTCTCCGGCACCGCGCGGATCAACGCGATAGCGGGCCGCTCGCCGCTGACCGAGTTCCAGCTGAACCTGGCCGACTTCCGGATCGGCCGGATCCGTATCGACGGCAAGGCGCCGCACTACACGCACCGGGGCGGCAGGCTGCGGGTCCGTCCGCCGAAGCCGGTCCGGTCCGGCGCCGCGTTCACCATCGAGGTGCACTGGTCGGGCAACCCCAAGCCGGTCAACAGCCCCTGGGGCGGACTCGGCTGGGAGGAGCTGGAGGACGGGGCACTGGTGGCGAGCCAGCCGATCGGCTCGCCGTCCTGGTACCCGTGCAACGACCGGCCGGCCGACAAGGCCTCCTACCAGATCTCGATCACGACGCCGTCCTCCTACGCGGTGGTGGCGGGCGGGCGCCTGCTGACGCGGACGACGAAGGCGTCGACGACCACCTGGGTGTACGAGCAGTCGGCGCCGACCTCCAGCTATCTGGTGGGCATGTCGATCGGCAAGTACCAGACGGTGCTGCTCGGCGACCCGGGCCTCGGGGGCGTACCCCAGTCCGGGCATCTGCCGGCTCAGCTGCTCCCGGAGTTCTCCCGGGACTTCGCACGGCAGCCCGCGATGATGGAGCTGTTCGAAAGCCTCTTCGGGCCGTATCCGTTCGGCGAGTACGCGGTGGTGGTGACCGAGGAGGAGCTCGACGTCCCGGTCGAGGCGCAGGGACTGTCGCTGTTCGGCGCCAACCATGTCGACGGGACGCGGGGTTCGGAGCGGCTGATCGCGCATGAGCTGGCGCACCAGTGGTTCGGCAACAGCGTGTCGATCGCGGACTGGCGGCACATCTGGCTGAACGAGGGGCTTGCGAAGTACGCCGAGTGGCTGTGGTCGGAGCGCTCCGGCGGACGTCCGGCGCGTCAGCTGGCCGCCGCGGCGCACCGGAAGCTGTCCGCGCTGCCGCAGGACCTGCTGCTGTCCGACCCGGGACGCAAGCTGATGTTCGACGACCGGCTCTACGAGCGCGGCGGGCTCACGGTGCACGCGATCCGCTGTGCGATGGGCGACGAGGCCTTCTTCCGCATGCTGCGCGGCTGGGCGACCCTGCACCGGGGCGGCGCGGTCACGACGTCCGCCTTCGCCTCGCACGTCTCGCGCTACGCGGCCGAGCCCCTGGACGACCTCTTCGCGGAGTGGCTGTACGGGACGGCGCTGCCGCCGCTGCCCGCGCCCGTGCCAGAGATGCCGGTGCCGGAGATGCCGGCCCGGCCCGCCTATCCGCCCACGAACACCGACCCGGCGCGGGTCCGGGGAGACTGACACGATGACCAGCCGTTCCTGTCCTTGCGGGCTCGCCGGGCCGTACACGCGGTGCTGCGGGCGCTTCCATCGCGGCGAGGCCGCGGCGCCGACCGCCGAGGCGCTCATGCGGTCGCGCTACTGCGCCTTCGTGAAGGAGGACGAGGGGTACCTGCTGCGGACCTGGCATCCGCGGACGCGGCCCGCCCGGGTGGAGTTCGACGCCGGGATGCGGTGGACCGGCCTGGAGATCCTGGACACGGGTCAGGGCTCGGCGTTCCACACCGCGGGGACCGTGACCTTCCGGGCCTCCTACCGGGGCGGCTCGCTGCACGAGCGGAGCCGGTTCGAGCGGGTGGACGGGGCCTGGGTGTACGTGGACGGGGAGTTCCTCGACTGAGCGGCGGGGCGCACCGGCGGAGTGCGCGGACCCGCGGACCGGCAGAGTGCGCCGACAGTCAGGGTGCCAGGATGTCCAGCTCCTGGAGCGCGCCGACCGTGATCTCGCGGGTGAGCTGCTCGGCGCGGCGCGCGTCGCCCTCGCGGACGGCCTCGGCGAGCTGGACGTGCAGGGTGACGGCCGCGGGGTCGGGGTCCTCGAACATGACCTCGTGATGGGTCCGGCCGGACAGGACCTCCGCGACGACGTCACCGAGACGGGCGAACATCTCGTTGCCCGACGCGTTGAGGATCACCCGGTGGAAGGCGACGTCGTGGAGGAGGTATCCCTCCAGCTGCTGCCCGCGTGAGGTGGCGACCATGCCGAGCGCGCACTCGGTGAGTTCGGCGCACTGTTCGGCGGTGGCGTGCCGTGCGGCCAGTCCCGCGGCGACCGGTTCGATCGCCGAGCGCAGCACGGTGAGCGAACGGAGCTGGTGGGGGCGGTCGGCGCCGGCCAGCCGCCAGCGGATGACCTGGGGGTCGTAGACGTTCCACTCGGACTTGGGGCGCACCGTCACGCCGACGCGGCGGCGGGACTCGACCAGGTACATCGACTCGAGCACCCGGACCGCCTCGCGCATCACGGAGCGGGACACCTCGAAGCGCTGGGCGAGTTCGTCGGTGCGCAGAACGCTTCCCGGTGGGTAGTCGCCCGCTGTGATGGCCGGCCCGAGGGATTCCAGTACGTGTCCGTGCAGTCCCCGGCCCCGTGTGGTCATGGGGCCAGCGTACGAGGATGGAGCCGAGAACAAAAAGTCAGACTTATATGTCACACACTCTTGAATTCGTCGTACCTAATGCGTTTCAGTGGCGTCGACATCAGATGTCGACGAAGACAGCGAGAGCGCGATGCAGCACAGTCCCACCCCCCATGTCGTCGTGGTCATGGGCGTCGCAGGCACCGGAAAGACCACCATCGGTCCGTTGCTCGCGGCCCGGCTCGGCGTTCCGTACGCCGAGGGCGACGACTTCCACCCGCAGGCCAACATCGCCAAGATGACGGCCGGGACGCCGCTGACCGACGAGGACCGCCGGCCCTGGCTGGACTCCATCGGGCGCTGGGCGCACGACCGGGCCGGGCTCGGCGGTGTGGTCAGCAGCTCGGCGCTGAAGCGCAGTTACCGGGACCGGCTGCGGGCCGCGGCACCCGGGGTCCTCTTCGTCCACCTCACCGGTGACCGCGAGCTCATCGAGAACCGGATGTCGCACCGCGAGGGGCACTTCATGCCCACCGCGCTCCTCGACTCGCAGTTCGCCACGCTCCAGCCGCTGGCGGCGGACGAGGCGGGCGTCCGGGTGGACGTGTCCGGCGGCCCCGACGAGATCACCGAACGGGCCGTGGCCGCACTGGACGGGCTCGCCCCGCCCCAGGGGTGAGGCCTCCTCCGGGGTGACGCCGCACCCTCGCGGTGAGGCCCTCCCCCGGCGGTGACACCGCGCCCTCGCGGTGACGTCATCCCCCGGCGACAGCGCCCGCGCTTCACCGCACCGACCCGTCCCGCGAAGCGGCGGTGCCTTCTCCACCCCTGCCTTCCGTCCGGAGGGCCTTCTTCGCGTACCCCCTCCCCCCGCGTCCGTTTCTCAAGCAAGGGAACCACCGTGACCAGACTCAGTGTCGAGATGCTGGCAGCGGACACCGTCGAACCGATCACCTCGGCGGGCCACGCTCAACTGGGCATAGCCGTGCTGGCGGGCATCGCCGTCATCGTCCTGCTCATCACCAAGTTCAAGCTGCACGCCTTCCTGGCCCTGACCATCGGCTCGCTGGCCCTCGGCGCGTTCGCCGGTGCCCCGCTCGACAAGGTCATCATCAGCTTCACCGGCGGACTCGGTTCGACCGTGGCCGGTGTGGGGGTCCTGATCGCCCTCGGCGCGATCCTCGGCAAGCTGCTCGCCGACTCGGGCGGCGCCGACCAGATCGTCGACACCATTCTCGCGAAGGCCGGCGGGCGTGCCATGCCGTGGGCGATGGTGCTGATCGCCTCGGTGATCGGTCTGCCGCTGTTCTTCGAGGTCGGCATCGTGCTGCTGATCCCGGTGGTCCTGATGGTCGCCAAGCGCGGCAACTACTCGCTGATGCGCATCGGCATCCCGGCGCTGGCGGGCCTGTCGGTGATGCACGGTCTGATTCCGCCGCACCCCGGCCCGCTGGTCGCGATCGACGCGGTCCACGCGAACCTCGGCATCACCCTCGCTCTCGGTGTCCTGATCGCCATCCCGACGGTGATCGTCGCCGGTCCGGTGTTCTCGCGGTACGCGGCCCGCTGGGTGGACGTCCAGGCTCCCGACCGCATGATCCCGCAGCGTGCCTCGGAGGACCTGGAGAAGCGCCCCAGCTTCGGCGCGACCCTCGCCACCATGCTGCTGCCGGTGGTCCTGATGCTGGCCAAGGCGCTGGTGGACATCGTCGTCGACGACCCGACGGACATGACGCAGCGCGTCTTCGACGTCGTCGGAGCGCCTCTGATCGCCCTGCTCGCGGCCGTGATCGTGGGCATGTTCACCCTGGGCCGGGCGGCGGGCTTCACCAAGGACCGCATCTCGACGACCGTCGAGAAGTCCCTCGCCCCCATCGCGGGCATCCTGCTGATCGTCGGCGCGGGCGGCGGTTTCAAGCAGACCCTGATCGACTCCGGCGTGGGCCGGATGATCCTGGAGATCTCCAAGGACTGGTCGATCCCCGCGCTGCTGCTGGCCTGGCTGATCGCGGTGGCGATCCGTCTCGCGACCGGTTCGGCGACCGTCGCCACCATCTCGGCGGCCGGTCTGGTCGCGCCCCTCGCGGCCGGCATGTCGACCACCCACACCTCGCTGCTCGTCCTCGCGATCGGTGCGGGCTCGCTCTTCTTCAGCCATGTCAACGACGCCGGCTTCTGGCTGGTGAAGGAGTACTTCGGTCTGGACGTCGGTCAGACCGTCAAGACCTGGTCCGTCATGGAGACCATCATCTCGGTGGTGGCCGGAGGTCTGGTGCTGCTGCTGTCCCTGGTCATCTAGGAGCTGCCGGCCGCGATCGGCCCGTGGGAGCGCCGGACCCGGCGCTCCCACGGGCCGATCGTCGTCGTCACGACCCGCTCACGGCCGCCACAGCGGATGTTCCCGGTCGGCCCACTGCCGGCTCACCGATCCCGTACGCAGCCCGCGCCGCGCCTCCGGGTCGCCCAGCGCCATGCCGATGTGGCCCGCGAGAACGATCCCGACGGTGAGGGCCAGCCAGTCGTGGACGAAGGTCGCCGAGGTGCGCCACATCAGCGGGGTGAGGTGGGTGAACCACATCAGCAGGCCGGTGCCCAGCATCACCAGCGTGGCCCCGGCGATCCAGGCGGCGTAGATCTTCTGTCCGGCGTTGAACTTGCCGGCGGGGCGGGACTCCCGGTCCTTGTCACGGCGCAGCGCCGCCCGCAGCCACACCCGGTCGTGCGGGCCGAAGCGGTTCAGGAAGCCCAGGTCGCGGCGGAACGCGCGGGAGGCCAGGCCGGCCAGGACCGGCACCGGAAGCATGAGACCGGCCCATTCGTGTACGCGGACGACGAGTTCGCGGCGGCCGACCAGTTCGGCGAACTGGGGGATGTAGAGGCAGGCCGCGGTGGCCACGCACACACCCATCAGCAGGGCCGTGACCCGGTGCACCCAGCGCTCGGCCCGGCTGAAGCGCCGTACGCGGGAGGAGTGCGCGGACACGGCCGGGGTGTCGTCAACTCGTGGGTTCATCGTCGCGTCCGTTCGAACGGCCGACCCAGGCGTCGACGTCGTAGCCCCGGTTCTCCCAGTACCCGGGACGGACGTCCTTGGTGACGGTGATGCCGGAGAGCCACTTGGCGGATTTGTAGAAGTACATCGGGGCGACGTAGAGGCGGGCGGGGCCGCCGTGGTTGTGGCCCACGGGCTTGTCCTGCATGCGCAGGGCCACCAGGACGTCCGGGCGGCGGGCCTGACGCAGGGTGAGGCTCTCCGTGTATGTCCCGTCGAAGCAGGTGAAGCGGATCGCCCCGGCCGAGTGGTGCACCCCGGCGGCGTCGAGGAGGTGGGACAGGCGTACCCCCTCGAAGGGGGTGCCGGGCACCCGCCAGCCGGTGACGCACTGGACGTCGTGCACCAGCCGGGTCTGGGGCAGGGCGCGCAGGTCGGCGAGGGTGTAGCTGGTGGGGTGGTCGACCAGGCCGTCGACGGTGAGACGGTAGTTCGTCTCGTTCTTGTGCGGAACGGAGGAGGCCACCGAGTAGTAGCGGAAGCCGCCGCCGTTGGGCAGCAGCCCCGTCAGACCGGTGGGGTCCTTCTCTGAGGCGCCGGCGAGGAAGGCCTCCATCCCGCGCTGGAGCGTGGGCGCGGTCAGTACGCCGAGGGCGCCGAATCCGAGCGTGCCGAGCAGTACCCGTCGGCCGATCGGCCTGCCGTGTTCCCCGGGATCATCGGATTCTTCGGGAGCCCGCGGCTCGGGCCGCTCCGGCTCCCGCGGCTCGGGCCGCTCCGGCTCCAGCGGCTCCGGCCGCTCCGGTTTCCGCGATCGCGGTCGCTCCGGGTCCGGTTCCCCGGGCCGTTCAGTGTTCACCCATTGATTCGAGCACCCGCGACCCCCAAAAATCCAGCGGTGGCGGGTGCCCGTCAGCGTTCCGTCATCTCTTCTCACGTCCTGTCCGGGACGAAGGGCCCCGGAGAGGACGTGAGGGCCTCATCAGGAGGCGGACTCGGCCGCCTTGTCCAACTGGAACGCCTCGTTGCCGAGGCCGATCCGGGCGTGTGCCTCGGGCTTGCGGGAGCGCAGTACGAGTCCCTGGACCAGTCCGACGACCAGGGCGACCCCGATGACGGCGGGCAGCAGCAGGTTCAGGGCGGAGTCCGGGCCCGCGCCGACGAGCACGTCGAAGTCCTTGATCGTGTAGACCGCGATGACGAGCAGGGCGATGCCCGCGATCGTGGAGGTGACCAGACGCCAGGCCTGGGCGCGGGCCGCGCCGCGGCGGACGAAGAACACGACGACCGAGAGCGAGGCGGACGCCATCAGGAGGGTGACGCCGAGCGCTCCGACGTTGCCGCCCCAGGTGAACAGCTGCAGCACGGGCGCGGTCGGGTCGCCGGTCGGCTTGTCGTCGGCCAGGGCGAAGCCGCCGACCACGACCAGGGAGACGACGGTGTGCAGGAGCGAGCCCGTTCCGGGGGCACCGCTGGCGCCGGAGGTGCGGCCGAAGGCGGTGGGCAGCAGACCCTCGCGGCCCATGGCGAAGGCGTAGCGCGCCACGACGTTGTGGAAGCTGAGGAGCGCCGCGAACATGCCGGTCACGAACAGCACGTGCAGGACGTCCGTGAAGGTGGCGCCGAGCCGGGACTCGGTGAGGAAGAACAGCAGCCCGGCGCTCTGCTTCTGGGCCGTCCCGACGATCGCGGAGGGTCCGGTGGCGACGGTGAGCGCCCAGGAGCTGATCGCGAAGAAGACCGCGACGAAGCCGATGGCGAGGAACATGACGCGCGGCACGAGGATGTGCGGGCGGCTGGTCTCCTCGGCGTACACCGGGGCCTGTTCGAAGCCGGTGAAGGCCGCGATGCAGAAGCACAGCGCGGTACCGACGCCCGCGCCGGTGAGCGTGTCCGGGTTGAAGGCGTGCAGCGACAGACCCTCACCCGCCGGGTCGCCGACGGCCGCCACGTCGAAGACGACGACGAGCGTGACCTCGATGACGAGCAGCACGCCGAGCACCCACGCGTTGACGTCGATCTTCAGCCAGGCCAGCGCACCGACGGCGAGCACGGCGGCCAACGCCGGTATCCACCAGGCGACTTGGGTGTCGAGGTAGGTGGCGAACAGACCGGAGACCTCGAAGCCGAAGAGTCCGTAGATGCCGACCTGGAGCGCGCTGTAGGCGACGAGGGCGACCGCGGCGGCGCCCGCTCCCGGGGTGCCGCCGAGCCCGCGCGAGATGTAGGCGTAGAAGGCGCCCGCGTTGTGGACGTGCCGGCTCATCTCGGCGTACCCGATGCTGAAGAGCACGAGGACGATGCCGAGGATGACGAAGAGCAGCGGCTGTCCGACGATGCCCATCACCGCGAATGTAGCGGGCATGACACCCGCGACCACCATGAGCGGGGCGGTCGCCGCGAGGACGGACAGCAGCAGCCCTCCCGTGCCCAGCCGGCCGGCGCGCAGGGCGCGGTCCTGTCCCTTGAAGGTGCTGATGCCGCCGTCATCGGCGGCGGGTCTGCCCGTGCTCGACGTACTCGATGTGCTCGAACTGCCCGTCGTCATCGCGGGGTCGTCCTTTCGGGGGTCAGGTCTTCGGGGGCGTTCACCCCGTGCCGAGCACGCTGTCGCGCGCGGCACGGAACGCTTGGTACGGATCGCGGTCCGGGTAGGACCAGGGAGCCGGGGTCGCGTGCTCCCCGATGCGATGGAACAGGGCGGCGGCCTCGGCGTCCCTGCCCTCGCAGACCTTGGCGTGGGCAAGGAAGTTGAGGTCGACGAGCCGGCGGGGATGACTGTCGTGCTCCCACTCCAGCCACCAGTCGAAGGCGGCCTTCATCACCTGGCGGGCCCGGCGCCCGGCCCAGTGCCCCGAGGCGATCGGGTCGGCGGCCTCGTTCCCGGAGCCGGCGAGCACACGGAAGCGCTCGGCGTGCGCGACGACCGGAAGGATCGCGAGCGGAGAGTCGGCGGGCCCTTGTTCGGCCGCCCAGTTGGCGAAGTCGTACACCTCGTGCAGAGGGTCCTGGCCCGCCGCGGCGCGGCGCTCGGCGAGCCGGGCGACCATCAGGTGGTGCGCGTGGTGATGGCCGACGTGCCGGTGGCGCACCTCGTCGAAGAGCCGGACCACATCCTCCTCGGTGCCGAGCGAGCGCTCCAGGAGGAGCAGACCGAGCCAGGGGGTGGGGTCGGCCGGGGCGAGTGCCGCCGCCGTGCGGCAGGCGTCGCGGGCGTGCTCCGGGCGCGCCTTGCCGTGCAGGGCGCGTTCCACGGTGGCGCAGCCGAGGAGTACGGCCGCGTCGGGGGACTCCGGTTCGGCGAGTTGCCAGTCGCGGGCCCAGGCGAGGGTCGCGGACTCCTGCGCGAGGACGGTGACGCGGTGTCCGCGGCGGTCCCAGTCCTCGCCGGTCGCCGCGAGCAGGGCGCGGACATCGGTCCACCGGCCCTGGTTCAACGAGGCGCGTGCGGCAACGAGTTCGGCGTCGTCGAGGGCGGCGTCGAAGGCCTGGGCCGCCCGCTTGCGACCGCGACCCAAAGGAGGTGGGGGTGGTGACACCGCTGCTCAACCTCACAGGCGCGGTTCGTCAAAGTGTGATCACGCACAGCAAACCCGGAGCCACAGGTTCAAGTCAAGCTCCGGCCACCCGCTACACGTGTCAACTGCCCCTGTATGCGACACAGTTGACAGACACCGCCCGACAACGCCCTGAACAGCCGCCTTGTCCCCGCGACGTGAAGGGCCCGCTTGTGCCCACATCCCCAGCCGCCGCGCTGTCCTGATGACAACGGCCGTCCCGTTCCGGCGACATGGACGGCTGCCCCGTTCCGGCGACTTGGACGGCCGTCCCGTTCCGGCGACTTGGACGGCCGTCCCGTTCCGGGGCGCGATCAGCTCACGGCCTTGGCCGCCGCCCGGCCCGCCGTACGGCCGGAGAAGAGGCAGCCGCCGAGGAAGGTGCCTTCCAGCGACCGGTAACCATGGACTCCGCCGCCGCCGAACCCGGCGGCCTCACCGGCGGCGTACACGCCCTCCAGCGGTTCGCCGCCCTCGGTCAGCACCCGCGAGGAGAGGTCGGTCTCCAGGCCGCCGAGGGTCTTGCGGGTCAGGATGTTCAGGCGCACCGCGATCAGCGGGCCCGCCTTGGGGTCGAGGATGCGGTGCGGGGTCGCGGTGCGGATCAGTTTGTCGCCGAGGTAGTTGCGGGCCCCGCGGATCGACATGACCTGGAGGTCCTTGGTGAAGGGGTTGGCGATCTCCCGGTCGCGCGCGACGATCTCCTGGCGCAAGGCCGCCTCGTCGATGAGCGGCTTCTCGGTGAGCGCGTTCATACCGCGTACCAGCGCGCCGAGGTCCTTCTCGACGACGAAGTCCGCGCCCTGGTCCATGAACGCCTTGACCGGGCCGGGCACATCGGCGCGGGCCCGCCCGATGACGCCCCGGATCGACTTGCCGGTCAGATCGGGGTTCTGCTCCGAACCGGAGAGCGCGAACTCCTTGCCGATGATCTTCTGGTCGAGCACGAACCAGGTGTAGTCGTACCCGGTCCGCATGATGTGCTCGAGGGTGCCGAGGGTGTCGAAGCCCGGGAAGAGCGGTACCGGCAGCCGGTTGCCGCGCGCGTCCAGCCAGAGGGAGGACGGGCCCGGCAGGATGCGGATGCCGTGCTTCTCCCAGCTGGGGTTCCAGTTCTGGATGCCCTCGGTGTAGTGCCACATGCGGTCGCGGTTGATGAGGCGGGCGCCGGCCCCCTCGGCGATCCCGAGCATCGCGCCGTCGACGTGCGCGGGGACGCCGGAGATCATCCGCTCGGGCGGGGTGCCCAGCCGCTCGGGCCAGTTGGCGCGGACGAGGTCGTGGTTGCCGCCGATGCCGCCGGAGGTGACGATCACGGCCTGGGCGGTGAGTTCGAAGGCGCCGGTGACCGCGCGGCTGCTGGCCTGGCCGCGCTCGATGCCGGACGGCTCCAGGATCTCTCCGGTGACGGTGTCGACGGAGCCCGCGCTGCGGGACAGGCCGGTGACCCGGTGGCGGAAGCGCAGCTCGACCAGACCGCGGGCGACTCCCTCCCGCACCCGCCGCTCGAAGGGCGCGACGAGGCCGGGCCCGGTCCCCCAGGTGATGTGGAAGCGCGGCACGGAGTTCCCGTGCCCGTTGGCGTCGTAGCCGCCGCGCTCCGCCCAGCCCACCACCGGGAAGAAGCGGACCCCCTGCCCGTGCAGCCAGGGCCGCTTCTCGCCGGCCGCGAAGTCGACGTACGCCTCGGCCCACTGACGCGGCCAGTGGTCCTCGGGCCGGTCGAAGGCGGCCGTGCCCATCCAGTCCTGGAGGGCGAGCGCGTGACTGTCCTTGATCCGCATGCGGCGCTGCTCGGGCGAGTCGACGAAGAAGAGCCCGCCGAACGACCAGTGCGCCTGACCGCCGATCGACTGCTCGGGCTCCTGGTCGAGGAGGATCACCTTGCGGCCCGCGTCGACGAGCTCCGCGGTCGCCGCGAGCCCCGCCAGGCCCGCTCCGATGACGATCACATCTGCGTCGTAGGCCATGGGCCCGTCCTCTCGACATTCCGACTGGTCGGATCGGGTCGGCGTCACAGGGACGACTTGATGACGTTTGTCACGATCCGATCGGCAGCATCGCTGGTTGGTGAGACATTGGTGGTGGTCGACCACTGCGGGCGACCAGCACTTGTTACTGATCGGTCAGATCCTTCGGCAAGAAAGGTGACCGAGTCAACTGCCTGGTTCCGGGTTCTCCCCGGGGCAGGCTCCCGGCCCTTGGCGCTAAAGTCGGCGGGAATCTCAACCGTGGCCCCCGACTCCCGATGTTTCGAGGTACCCAGCGTGTCGGTTCTGGTTCTGGTCCTCGCCGTGAGCGCGGCCTGCTGTCTGGGCTTCGGCTTCGTACTCCAGCAGAACGCGGCCTCCCACGCCCCGCTGAGCGACTTCCTCTCCCCCCGCATCCTGCTGGACCTCATCAAGGTCCCCCGCTGGCTGGGCGGCATCGGCCTCATGGTGTGCGGCATGGTGCTCGGCGCGATCGCGCTCGGCAAGGGCGAGGTCACGCTGGTGGAGCCGCTCCTCGCGACCAACCTGCTCTTCGCGCTCGCGCTCTCCCGCCACCAGACCAAACAGCCGCTGGGCCGGCAGGGCTGGGCCGGGCTCGTACTGCTCGCGGGCGGTGTCTCGGCGTTCATCGTGGCCGGGCAGCCGCAGGGCGGCGACGCCGTCGACGACCCGCTGCGGCACTGGCTGATCATCGGAATCGTGGTCGGGACCGCCCTGCTGCTCACCACTTATGCGAAGCGCTCCCGGCTGAGCGCCGGACCCGTGCTGCTCGCCACGGCCGCCGGACTGCTGTACGGCCTGCAGGACGCGCTCACCCGGGTCAGCGGCCAGAGGTTCGGCGACGGCGGCTGGAGCGAGCTGCTCACCGGCTGGCAGCCGTACGCGGTGCTCGTCCTCGGCGTGACCGGTCTGATCCTGGTCCAGAGCGCCTTCGAGACCGCACCCCTGCGGATGTCGCTGCCCGCGCTCACCGCCGCCCAGCCGCTGGCCGGCATCGCCTGCGGGGTGGGCTTCCTCGGGGACCAGCTCCGCACCGACGCCGGAGCCCTCGCCGGGCAGGCCGCGGGGCTCGCGGCCGTCGTGGCGGGGATCGTCCTGCTGGGGATGCATCCGGCGATGCCCTCGGGCACGGCGGAGCCGGAGCGCTCGCGGGATCTCCAGCCGCACTGAGGAAGCCGGGCCCGGTCGCATGCTGCTTGGATGGTTCCATGAGTGCCGCTGACGAGATCCTCGACATCGTGGACGAGAACGACCGGGTCATCGGGCAGTCCCCTCGCGGGGAGGCGTACGCGCGCGGGCTGCGCCACCGCTGCGTGTTCATCGAGGCGCGGGACGCCGAGGGCCGGATCTTCGTCCATCGGCGCACCCCAACCAAGCTGGTGTTCCCCTCGCTCTACGACATGTTCGTCGGCGGAGTCGTCGGCGCGGGCGAGTCCTACGACGACGCGGCGCTCCGCGAGGCCGAGGAGGAACTCGGCGTCTCCGGGCTCCCCCGGCCGACCGCCCTTTTCACGTTCCTGTACGACGACGGGGCCGGAGCGACCTGGTGGTCGGCCGTGTACGAGGTCCGATGCGAGCTTCCGGTGAACCCGCAGGTGGAGGAGGTCGCCTGGCACGACTTCCTCACGGAGGACGAGGTGGAACGCCGGCTGTCGGAGTGGACGTGGGTCCCGGACGGGCTGGCGGCCCACGAGCGGCTCAGGGACTACCGGGCGATGGACTGAGCAGCGGGTCCTCGGCCGGGGCGTCACCGGAACCGGGCACCCCGTGGCCGGCCTGCGACGGGGGACTCCCTGGCCCGGCCGGTGACGGGCGGCACCGGCAGCCTCCCGCGGCACGCTCCCCGGTAGGGTCTGGGCGTGATCGAACTCGTGCGAAATGTCCGGTTGTGGTTCGCTCCCCAGGAGATCGGGGAGGAGGGCGGAACCCCCGACTACCGGTTCTCCCTGGCCAATGAGCGGACCTTCCTGGCCTGGCTGCGCACGGCGCTCGCTCTCATCGGCGGGGGTTTCGCCGTGGACCAGTTCCTGCCGGACCTGCGCTGGGCGTGGCGGGCGGGCCTCGCCCTGGCGCTGCTGGCGGCGGGCGTGCTCTGCTCGCTGCGGGCCGTCAATCACTGGGTGCGCTGCGAGCGGGCGATGCGGCGGGGCGAGGACCTGCCGGTGTCGCGGTTCCCGGCGGTGCTGAGCATCGTCGTCGCGGTCGTCGCGGTCGCGATGGTCGTCGTCGTCCTCGCCGGCTGGGCGGGATGACCGGGCCCGTCCGGGAGGAACGGGACCCGGGCCTCCAACCGGAACGCACGCGACTGGCCTGGCGTCGTACGACGCTCTCCAGCACCGTCGTCGCCGTGCTCGCCGTCAAGGCGGCCCTGCACGACAGCGGCTCCGCCGCCGGGATCGTGGCGTGCGCGTTCTGCTGCGCCCTCTGGCTGGCCCTTCTCGCCCTCGCCCACGGACGCATCCGGACGCTGACGACCTCGGGCCCGGTCGGCCCGGCCGTCCTCGCTCCCCGGCACGCGACGGCGGCAACCCTGTGCACGCTGGCGTTCGCCCTGTGCGCGGCGGCGTTGGTGTTCTAGGGGTACTCGGACGCCACGCGGCCCGAAATAGCCTGAATAGGGACAGTTTGTGACGCTAGCCTGGGTCGTCGCCCCACCCCCGCGTCTCGCGGACGACCCGCTTGGCTTCACTCCCGCCTCCCGCGGACAACCCCCATCACGTCACAGCCGAAGGTGAGCACGATGACCACCCTTCACCAGGAGCACCCCACCCACCAGCACGTCCACGGCCCGAAGTGCGGTCACACCGAGGTGCGCCACGGGGACCACGTCGACTACGCGCACGACGGGCATCTGCACCGCGAGCACTCGGGGCACTGGGACGAGTGCGAGCCGAGCGGCCATGTGGCGCACGACCGGCACGGCCATCAGCACGGCGAGGGCTGCGGGCACCCGGCCGTGGCGCACGGCGACCATCTCGACTATCTGCACGACGGCCACCGGCACGCCGAGCACGACGGCCACTGGGACGACCACTGACCTCTCGGCTCCGACGGCGTCTCCCCCGGCCCGCGCGCTCCGGGGGAGACGCCGATCACGTTTCGCGCAGCCGCTGGACGACATACCGACTGGTCGGCATCATGGTCACGTCCCGTTCCCGTGTGCGGAGGAGCAATGATGAGCCCGGACCACCCGCCAGGTCTCGATCTCGACCGGTTGCGCGGCCTGCTCGACCATGAGCGGCCCGGACTGGTGAAGGGCCCGCTGACCGGCCGGCTGATCGAGGGCGGGCGGTCGAACCTCACCTACGCGGTCTCCGACGGCACCGCCCGGTGGGTCGTACGGCGGCCTCCGCTCGGCCATGTGCTGGCCACGGCGCACGACATGAAGCGTGAGCACCGGGTGATCAGCGCGCTGCACACGACGGCCGTGCCGGTCCCCGACCCCGTCCTGCTGTGCGAGGACGACTCGGTGCTCGGCGCCCCGTTCTACGTCATGGAGTTCGTCGAGGGCACCCCGTTCCGCACCGCCGACCAGCTCGCCCCGCTCGGCCCGCAGCGCACGCGCGACGCGGTGCTCGGCCTGGTGGACACGCTGGTCGAACTGCACGCGGTGGACCCCGCCGCGGTGGGTCTCGCCGACTTCGGCCGCCCCGAGGGCTTCCTGGACCGGCAACTGCGCCGCTGGGGCAAGCAGCTGGACGCGTCCAGGAACCGCGAGCTCGCCGGGATCGACGAGCTGCACGCCGCCCTGGGCCGCGAACTGCCCGGCTCCCCCGCGCCCACCGTCGTGCACGGCGACTACCGCCTCGACAATGTGCTGATCGGGCCCGACGACCGGATCAGGGCGATCCTGGACTGGGAGATGTCCACGCTCGGCGATCCGCTCACCGACCTGGGCCTGCTCGTCATGTACAGCACGCGCCTGGAACTGCCCGACTCCCCCATCAGCACGACCGCTTCGGCCGCCGGGCACCCGGAGGCGGCCGAGATCGTCGAGCGGTACGCCGCGCGCTCGGGGCGCGACGTGTCCGCTGTCTCCTGGTACACGGCGTTCGCGTGGTTCAAGCTCGCCGTGATCCTGGAGGGCATCCACTACCGCTACACGAAGGGCCAGACCGTCGGCGCGGGCTTCGACCGGATCGGCGAACTGACCCCCGTCTTCATCGAACACGGCCTGACCACCCTTCAGGAAGGCTGATCCGCCATGGACTTCGCATTCGACGCGCGCACCGAAGAGCTGCGCCAGAAGCTGCTCGCCTTCATGGACGAGTACGTCTATCCGGCGGAGGCCGTCGCGGAGGAGCAGCGCGCCCTGCTGGCCTCGCCGTGGGACACACCCGCCGTGGTCGGCGAGTTGAAGGCCGAGGCCCGCAGGCAGGGACTGTGGAACCTCTTCCTGCCGGACTCCTCGTACGGCGCGGGCCTGACCAATCTCCAGTACGCGCCGCTCGCCGAAATCACCGGCCGCAGCCCGCACTTGGCGCCCACCGCGCTGAACTGCGCCGCTCCGGACACCGGCAACATGGAGGTGCTCACCCAGTTCGGCGACGAGCAGCAGAAGAAGCAGTGGCTGGAGCCGCTGCTCGCCGGGGAGATCCGCTCCGCGTTCGCGATGACGGAGCCCGAGGTCGCCTCCTCCGACGCCACGAACATCACCACCCTCATCGAGCGCGACGGCGACGAGTACGTCGTCACCGGACGCAAGTGGTACATCTCCGGGGCGATGAACCCCGACTGCAAGATCTTCATCGTGATGGGCAAGACGGACCCGGACGGCGCCGACATCCGCCGCCAGCAGTCGATGATCCTGGTCCCGCGCGACACACCGGGCCTCGAGGTCCGGCGCGCCATGCAGGTGTACGGCTACGAGGACCACTCGCACGGCGGGCACGCGGAGGTCGTCTTCGATCACGTCCGGGTCCCGGTGAGCAACCTGGTCGGCGAGGAGGGTGGCGGCTTCGCCATCGCGCAGGCGCGGCTCGGTCCCGGCCGGATCCACCACTGCATGCGGCTGATCGGCATGGCCGAGCGGGCCATCGAGCTGATGTGCCGGCGGGCGGTGTCGCGTACGGCGTTCGGCAAGCCGCTGGCCCAGCAGGGTGTCGTCCAGAACTGGATCGCCGACGCGCGGGTCGCCGTCGAGCAGCTGCGTCTGCTGGTCCTGAAGACAGCCTGGATGATGGACACCGTCGGCAACAAGGGCGCCCACACGGAGATCCAGGCCATCAAGATCGCCACTCCGCGTACGGTCGTCGACATCCTCGACAAGGCCGTCCAGTTGCACGGCGCGGGCGGTGTCAGCCAGGACTTCCCGCTGGCCGAACTCTGGGCGGCCGCCCGGACGCTGCAGCTCGCCGACGGACCGGACGAGGTCCACCAGCGCTCGCTGGCACGCCGGGAGATCAAGAAGTACGTGTGACCGGAAGCGTGTGAGCACAGCACTGCGGCCCCACCGTCCGGTGGGGCCGCAGTGCTCTGTCCGTGCTCCGGTCCGTTTGGACCGTGCTCCGGTCCGTCGGGATCCGCCCTAGGGGCGCAGTGCGCGCAGCAGCAGGTCCGCGAGGTGGTCGGCGACCTGCTGGGGGCCGAGCGGGCCGTCGGGGCGGTACCACGTCGACAGGTGGTGGACCGAGCCGAAGTGGTAGTCGACGACCAGGTCGGCGGGGGTGGCCGTGGAGAAGACGCCCTTCGTCTGGCCCTCCTCGATCAGGGCGCGGAAGCGCTCGTGGTAGCGGCGCCGCTCGGACCGCACCTGCTTGAGCTTCTCGGGGCCGAGGTGGTGCATCGACCGGAAGAAGATCGAGGCGTCGTCGAGGTTGTCGATGGTCGTGACGACCACGTCGGCCGCCGCCCCCCGCAGCCGCTCCTCCACCGGCGCGTCCGCGTCCGCGAACGCGTCGAGCCGCTCCTGCTGGAGGCGCAGCACGCGGGCGTAGACCTCGTGCAGCAGATCGTCCTTGGAGCCGAAGTAGTGGTAGAGCGCCCCCTTCGTGACGCCTGCCGCCTCGACGATCTCCTGCACCGAGGTGCGGTCGTAACCCTGCTCCGCGAAGAGCCGGGTGGCGGCGGCGAGCAGCCGCTGCGGGACGGGCGTACCGTCACCGTCCGTCGTCCTGGGCACTGCCGCCACCTGCCTTCCGGGCGTTCACACCTATAACTGTCGTCTACTGGGAGTCCTGGGACCGGGAACGCAGTTCCCGACGGAGGATCTTCCCACTCGCCGTCTTCGGCAATTCGGGCAGGATCTCGACCTGCCGCGGATATTTGTAGGCGGCCAGTCTCTCCTTGCAGTGCGCGGCGAGCGCGTCGGGGTCCTCGGAAGCACCCGGACGCAGGCTGATGTACGCCTTGACGGTCTCGCCGCGGTAGCCGTCGGGGATCCCTACGACGGCCGCCTCGCGCACCGCCGGGTGGGTGTGGAGGACGTCCTCGACCTCGCGCGGCCACACCTTGAAGCCGGACGCGTTGATCATGTCCTTCTTGCGGTCGACCACGTAGAGCCAGCCGTTCGCGTCCATGAATCCGATGTCGCCGGTGTGCAGCTCGCCGTCCGGGAAGGTCTCGGCGGTGGCTTCGGGGAGGTTCCAGTAGCCGGGCACCACCTGCGGCCCGCGTACGAGGATCTCGCCCTGTTCGCCGAAGGGGACCTCTTCGCCCAGGTCGTCGACGATGCGTACGACCGAGTCCGGGCCCGGCACCCCCACCGCGAGGGTCCCGGAAGCCGGGTCCACCGGCGCCTCCAGGCCCGGTGGCACGGAGGCGCACGGCGCGGTGCACTCGGTCAGCCCGTAGCCGTTGCGGATGTACGGCCCGAGGGCGGCGCGGAACCTCTCGACGAGGGCCGGCGGCAGCGGGGCACCGCCGGAGGAGATGTTCACGAACGAGGAGAAGTGGTCCGGCGTGACCGCCGGGTGGGCGGCCAGCGCCATGAAGGCGGTGGAGGGGCCCACCGTGTAGAGCGGCCGGTGCTCGGCGAACGCGTCGAGCACGACCCCCGTCTCGAAGCGGTACGCGAGGACCAGCGTGCCGGCACTGGTCAGGCAGGCGGCGAGCTGGCAGACCATCCCGGTGATGTGGAACAGCGGCGCCATCGCGAAGTACACGGGTGCCTCGGGCAGCGCGAGGCCGGTCCGCTGCCGCTCGGCGTTGTACATGATGTTGCCGTGCGTGTTGGTGGCTCCCTTGGGGGTGCCGCTGGTGCCCGAGGTGTAGCTGATCAGCGCGATGTCGGACGGGCCGAGGCCGCGGTCGCCGGGCGCCTTGAGTCCCTGCCGGGCGACGGCGACGAGATCCTCGGCCCCCGCGTCCTGCGGCAGCCGCTCGAAGGCCAGCACGCGCGGGTCGTCGCGGGTCTGGAAGTCCAGTTCACAGGCCGTGAGGACGGCACGTACGGGCGAGTCGGCGGCGGTCTCGCGCAGATACGCGTCCCAGGCACGGTCGGAGCAGACGAGGGCGCTCACCTCCGCGTCGTGCAGGACGTGCCGGACCTCGCCGGACTTGTACATCGGGTTCACCGGCACGACCGTCGCGCCGGCCTTCCAGGCGCCGAGCAGGGCGAGCACGAACTGCGGGGAGTTCTGGAGCATGATCGCCACCCGGTCGCCCCGCTCCAGCCCGCGGGCGGCGAGGTGCCCGGCGACGGAGTCGCTCAGCTCGTCGACCTCGCGGTAGCTGAGCCGCCCGTCGAAGTAGGCCAGCGCGGTCCGGTCCGGAGTGCGCGCGACCGCGTCCCCGAGAGCGTGGACGAGGGTGTCGGCGGGGCTCACCGGGCCACGCTGCGCGTCGCTGAGCAGGGCCACCCAGGGCCGGTCGGCGTAGCGGGTCACTCGGTGGTCTCCCACTTCTGCTGGAGGTGGTTCATGTTCGTCATCCAGCGGTCGGGGTCGGCGGCCCGCGCCTGGTAGTACCCGGCGACCTCGGCGTGCGGCAGGATCAGGAAGCGGTCCTCCTCGATCCCCTTCATGAGCGCGTCGGCGACGGCGTCCGGCTCGATGGCGGTCGGCTGGAGCACGAGGTCGCCCGCGCTGCCGGTGGCGTCGAGCATGTCGGTGCGCACACCCTGCGGACAGATCGCGTGCACCTTCACACCGCGGTGGCGGTACGTCAGCGACAGCCACTCGGCGAACGCGTAAGCGCCGTGCTTGGTGACGCTGTACGGGGCGGCGCCGATCATGGTGAGCAGCCCCGCGGCCGAGACGGTGGAGACGAAACGGCCGCTGCCGCGCTCCAGCCAGTCCGGCAGCAGGGCGTGGGCGGCGCGCACATGTGCCATCACGTTGACGTCCCAGGCCAGGGCCCAGACCTTCTCGTCGGCCGCTTCGGAGCCGCCCGAGGCGACGCCCGCGTTGGCGCAGTAGACGTCGACCGTGCCCCCGAGGGCGTCACGGGCCTCGGCCACGATCAGGGAGGCGTCCCCCGGGACCGCGATGCCGCCGATCTCGTCGGCCACGGCCTTCGCCTTGTCCGCGTCGAGGTCGTTGACCACGACCCGCGCTCCCTGGACGGCGAAACGGCGGGCCAGCGCGGCCCCGATGCCGCCCCCCGCTCCGGTGACGACCACTCCCGCACCCTGCACGGCTTCCACCCTGGGTCTCCTTCGACGCGACGTGAAACGGCTCTCCTGCGACACCAGACTAACCAGTCGGTATGTAACAAGGGAAGGGTTCCCGGCAGGACGCGGGCGACCACACGGCGAGCCGCGACAGGCCGGAGGCATCCGCGCCCTACGAACTTCCCCCGGCACCCCTTAGCGTGCCTGTGTCAACCTTCCGCGATCACGGAGGTCACACCATGCGCATGTCCCGACGGTCACTGCTCGTGGCCGGTACCGCCGCGGCGGCCCTGACTCCCCTGCCCGCCGAGGCCGCCGGACACACCGGCCACCGGCTCCGCACCGGCTTCGAGCGCCTGGCCGGGGCCGGGTACGCCCAACTCGGCGGCGGGCGCGTCGGCATGGTCACCAACCCCACGGGCGTCACCCGTGACGTCCGGCACATCGTCGACGTGATGCACGCCGACGACCGCGTGAACCTGGTCGCCGTCTTCGGCCCCGAGCACGGCTTCCGGGGCACCGCGCAGGCGGGCGGGTCCGAGGGCCGCTACGACGACCCGGCGACCGGACTCCCCGTCTACGACACGTATCTGAAGAGCGGTCAGGCACTCGCCGACATCTTCACCGCCTCCGGCGTGGACACCGTCGTCTTCGACATCCAGGACGCGGGAGCGCGCTTCTACACCTATATCTGGACGCTGTTCGACTGCATGGAGGCGGCGCAGCTCGCCGGCAAACGGTTCGTGGTGCTCGACCGGCCGAACCCGGTCACCGGCCGCGCGGCCCAAGGTCCGGTCCTGCACAAGGAGTTCGCGACCTTCGTCGGACGTCAGCCGATCGCGCAGGCGCACGGCATGACGGTGGCGGAGCTGGCCCGACTCTTCAACGGGGAGTTCCTGACGGCACCCGTGGAACTGGACACCGTAGAGATGTCGGGCTGGAGGCGCGGGGAGTTCTACGACGCCTGGGGGCTGCCCTGGGTGCCGCCGAGCCCGAACATGCCGACGCCGGACACCGCGCTGGTGTACTCCGGGACGTGTCTCTTCGAGGGGACGAACCTGTCGGAGGGACGCGGCACGACGCGGCCCTTCGAACACCTCGGCGCGGAGGGTGTCGACGGGAGGTGGGCCGCGGCGGCCGGTGAACTGGCCCTGCCCGGTGTGCACTTCAGAGAGGCGTACTTCGCTCCCACCTTCTCCAAGTTCCAGGGCAGGACCATCGGGGGTGTCCAGATCCATGTGCACGACCGGGCGGCGTTCGAACCCGTCCGCACCGGAGTCGCCCTGCTGGTGACCGCCAGGAAGGTCTGGAGCGGCTTCGCCTGGCGCTCCGACAACTGGATCGACAAGCTGACGGGTTCGACGCTGGTGCGCACGATGATCGACGCGGGCGCGAGCACCGACGAGGTCGTGGCGGCCTGGCAGGACGAACTGGAGGCCTTCAGCAAGGTTCGGAAGCACTACCTCATCTACAAGTGATCCGTTGCCCTCTTCCCCGGACGAGTGACGGATACGTGACGGATGTGTCGTGGCGTATGGCCAACTTTCCCCGCCGGGTGGACGATGCGCCCATATCGCACCGCCCGCGAGGTCAGGGGGCCTGTCATGACGGATCCGGCAGTGAGTGTCTCTCCCTACTGGGAGCTGACGTTCGACGCGGACGGGGACTCGGACGGCCGCGAGCGGGACCGGTGGATCAAAGAGGTGCCGCGACGCGGGGTCCGTGACCTGATCGTCTTCACGCACGGCTGGAACAGCGACCGTTCGGGGGCCACCCGCCTCTGCAGCCGCTTCTTCGAACCCCTCCCGGAGCTCGCGCCGACCGCGCGCCTCGGCTATGCGGGCGTGATGTGGCCGTCGATGCGCTTCTCGGACGAGCCGATCCCCGACTTCCCCCGGTCGGTGGCGGTCGATGCCGCCCCGGAGGTGCGGCCGGCCCTCGGCAAGAACACCCGGCACGCGCTCCTGGAGGTGTTCCCCGGCCGCGCCACCGTGGTCGAGCAGATCGCCCGGCTGCTCGAGCAGCAGCCGGACGAGGGAGCCTCGTTGGAGGAGTTCGGCCGTCTCGTACGGCTGCTCGTCGAGGTCAGACCGCAGGGGCCGCAGACCTCCTTCGCGGCGGACACCCTGTCGGAGGGTGTGCCGGAGAGCGATCCCGAGATGCTCTTCGGGGACACCGCGACGGTGTGCGGTGAGTTCGCGCAGGCGCTCGCCGGGGCCGGGGCTCCCGGTTCCGCCGCGTTCGCGCTGCCCCGATTGTGGGACGGGGCGCACGAACTGCTGCGCCAGGCCACGTACTACGCGATGAAGCGGCGCGCGGGCACCGTCGGCGAGCGCGGGCTGGGGCGGTCGATCGGTCAGCTCGCGACGGCGGCGCCGGACGTGCGCGTGCATCTGGTCGGGCACAGTTTCGGCGGCCGGCTGGTCTCCTTCGCGCTGCGCGGGCTGCCTCCCGGGGTGCGCACGGTGAAGTCGGTGACGCTGCTCCAAGGCGCCTTCTCGCACTACGCGTTCGCGGCGAGGCTGCCGCACGACGCGCGGGCGAGCGGAGTGCTGGACGGGCAGCACAACCGGATCGACGGCCCCCTGGTGTGCTGCTACTCCCGCTTCGACTCGGCGCTCGGCACGATCTACCCGCTGGCCTCGCGGATGGCGGGCGATTCCCGGTCCGTGGCGGCGGACTTCGACCTCGGCCGCGCGCTGGGCGCGAAGTGGGGCGCGATGGGCCACGACGGGGTGCAGGCGGTGCCGGGGACCCGGACGTTCACGCTCGCGGAGGCCCTGCGCACCCGGCTGCCGGTCTCGGGGTGCGTGAACATCGACGCCGCCGCCGTGGTCCGCCGGGGCGGAGCTCCCTCGGGTGCGCACAGCGACATCTGTCACCGTGAGCTGGCCCAGGTGGTGCTGGCGGCGGGCCGCGTCCGCTGACCCGCCGCCGCACTCCGGTGCCGGCTGCTCCTACCGGCGCCGTTCCGTGCTCACCTGTGCGAGGTGTACTCGACGACCTGCTGGTAGGTCGGCCGGTTCTGCCAGCTGATCTTGCCGTGCTTGATGCCGCCGAGCGTCCGCTGGACGATCGAGTCGGCGCACCACTGGTCGCCCGCCGAGCACTGGTCGTCGCCAGGGTAGACGGTGGCCGCGGTCTTGCCCGCCGCCTCCTTCAGCGTGCTGATCAGGGTGTCCCGGCAGGCACCGAGGCTTCCGGCGCCGCAGTACTTCTGCGGCAGGCCGCCCTGCACGGACTCCCCCAGCACCGCCCGGATGTCCTTGTCGACATAGCTCCACCAGCCGTACTGGAAGGAGCTTCCGGCGTGCGAACCGGTCGGTCCGTGACCGGCCGACGGTGCCTCGTCGATGGGGAGGTTGTTGCCGAGCGCGGTGTAGAGGTCACTGCCGAGCCCCGGCTGGAACTCGGCCTTCACCAGCAGCGGCCACCAGGCGTCCAGGATGCGGACCGCGTCGGCGTCGGCGTAGGTGTGCGAACCGGCCGAGGTCTCCTTGCGCCTGGCGCCCGCCGTCACCCACGCGGAGAGCTTGCTCACCGCCGCCGCGGCCGTGGAGTCCGTGACCGGGGAGCTGTTGACGACCTTCAGCAGGTCGGGGAGCACGTCCTCGGCCCGCAGATCGGCGAGCGCCGCGTCGGCCATCGCCTTCACCAGCGCGGATCTGGTCACACCGCCCGCCGCGACCAGCTTCGCGACCCGGTCCTCCAGCAGGTCGCCGCGGTGCACCGAGCCGTCGCCCCAGGAGGCCGTCGTGTAGTCCTTGGCCTGTTTGTTGTTCCAGGAGATGTAGTAGTCCTGGTCCACGGAGTTGGGGTGCGCGGACGCCGGGGTGTAGGAGGCGGTGTTCGTGGCCGCGTCCCAGTTCTGCCACTCGTAGGCGGCCTGCGCCCACACGGGGAACTCGGCGTCGACCCCGCTCGCCCGCACCGGGTTGTCGCCGCTGTTGTGGTACGCGGTGTGCGCCGAGTCGGCGTAGAACCAGTTGAAGGTGTAGTTGATGTGCTGCACCGCGCTCTGGAAAGTCGCCGGACTCTTCACGTAGTCCGGGTCGTTGAGCATCTGGAAACCGATGATCGAGTCGGCCTCGCGCATGAAGGAGGAGCGCAGGGTGGTGTACGCGACCTTCTTGCCGCCCACGGTCGCGCGGTACGCCACGGGACCGTACTTGGTCCGGTAGACCTGCATCCGGTACGAGCCGGCCGCGGTGCCGTCGGCGACGGTCGGCTTCCAGGAGTTGGTCCGCTCGACCTTGTCCATCGCCGTGCAGGTGCCGTGGTAGAGGTAGTGGAAGTCGTCCTGGCACAGCTCGACGGCATAGGTGTCGATGATGTCCTGGCCGGAGGTCGTCGCGCTCCAGGAGTAGTCCTGGCCGCGGCCGAGTTCGACGTACATGCTCAGGCCCGCGAAGGAGGCGCCGCGGGCGCTGAGGCCGGGGCCCTGGATCTCCTGGAGCATGAGCAGCTGTGGCGCGAAATAGCCGGTCTGCGGGCCGAAGACGGCGATCGGGTGGCCGCTGGCCGTGTGCTCGCCGCTGACCACGAGGGCGTTGGACATACCGCGCTTGGCCGAGGTGAGCGACGTCTTGGCCGCCGTGGCCGAGGCGCTGGTGGCGCTCGCGGTGGCCGCGCTGCCGGTGCGGTCGTAGACCAGCTGCTCCTGGGTCACCGAGCCGGCGTCGGGCAGGGCCTCGCCCTGCGGGTTGTCCGGCTTGCCGGCGTACGGGAAGCTCTCGCCGTTGTGGACGGTCAGCGCCGCTTCCGGGTCGTTGCGTTCGCGGAAGGACTCCCAGACCTTGGTGCCCTCGGTCACACCGTACTTGGACTGGGCGGCGAGCAGCGAGATGGCGTTGTTGACCTCGCCGCCGCCTCCGGAGCCGAACAGCGAGCCGATGACGGAGGCCAGCGCGACCAGGTCGGTGAGCTTGAAGTGGTCGATGGTGCCGGCGTTGGTGATGGAGTCCTTGTGACCGGTCAGGACGTACTCGCCGGGGAAGTAGCGGCCGCTGTCGGAGGCGTCGATGTAGGAGTTGATGCCGTCGATGTAGGCGTTCGCGTCGGCGAGGGCCTGGGTGCCCCGGGCTCCGGCGCTGTTGGTCGCGCTGTCGATCTGGGCCTGGAGATCGGCCTCGGTGTAGGGCGCGTTGCGCCAGAACTCCTGCTCGAGACCCTGGTTGGAGGCGGCGCCGCCGGCGAAGCCGGTCAGCTGGCCGCGTCCGACGTGCCGGAAGACGTCCATCAGCCACAGCCGGTCCTGGGCGGCGGCGAACCCGGCGCCGTACTCGGTGCCGTAGCGGGTGGTGCCGGTGATGTGCGGCACGCCCGTCTTCTTGTCGCGGACGATCGTCACGTCGGTGCGGCCGCCGGGCTTGGTGGTGGAGGCGACCTGGCCGGAGGCGACGCCGAAGGAGGCGTCGTTGAAGAAGTCGTTGATCTTGGCGTCGGTGAGCGTCGAGTAGCCGGAGGCAAGGTTGCCGTAGGGGGCGAGCTGGTCCTCGGCATGGCTGGGCTGGGTGCCGAAGGCCTGGTTGAGCAGGATCTGGGCGAGGGTCGCGTTGCCGTTCTCACCGGGCGGCAGGATGTCCGAGCACCGGCCGCCGCAGTAGTCGTTCGCGGCTGCCTCGGCCGAGGTGTCGGCGGCCGCCGCCGGGGAAAGCGGCGACAAAAGGCCGGCAATGAGCACGCATAGGGATGCTGCCTTGAGGAACTTGGGGAATCTGCGGGGAGTTCTCAGTCTGTCCAAGGTGGTGCGTGGGGTGCTCGGTGGCATGTCAGCTCCTACCGACGGGGGGTGGGCCGGACGTTACCGCCGGTATCCCCGAGTTTGAAGATGAACATGCGTCAGTTTTTGGGATTCATCGCGAGCGCGGGGCCGGTCGACAGCCGGCCGACAGCAACGGGAGGTAGGCCGAGGGCACTCGGTGGGCGGCTCGCGGCGGTCATCCGAAAAATTGGATGGAGCCGAATCGCTTGTCGATACGTCTACTCGACGACGTCCGTACGGGACGACGCCGAAGTGACCGGAGTGCAGGTGCAGGTGTGACGGAGGTGCAGGACGATGGCCGGTTTCCGGAGTCTGGCGAGACAGGTGCGAGATCCGAGGTGTGATCTGGCACTGCGGAGGTACTCACTGCGCAAGTGCCTGGAGAGGTTCGCCCCTTACGGGCATCGGGCGACCTGGGACCATCTGTGTTCCCGGGCCGGGTTCGGTCCGGAGGACCGGTCCCCCGACCCGGCGCGGCTCGTGGCCGCACTGGAGGAACTGGAGGAGGCCCGCTCCGTCTGGCTCGCCTACGAGGTCGCGTTCGCCCAGCGTCGCAAGAAGGAGAAGCACGACGGGCTGCGCAGGCCGGGCAGTGTCGACGACTGGCACCGGCTGACCTGGGGCGGGTTCGGTGTCGCGTGGTGCGACAACCCCCGTGTCCATCCCCGTGAATCACTGGCCGAGGTGCTGCGCCGGCTGATCGCCGCCCTGGAGCGCGAGCCGGGCGCCGTCTGCCCGGTGTGCGCCGGTGAGCGCCTTCTCTGGATGTACGACCTGGCCCACGAACCGTCGTCGGGTCCCGTCTGCACGAGCTGCGGAATCGTGGTGCCGCGGCCCGTCCTGACCCCGGAAGCCCTGGCGGGGGCCAGGCGCGGCCGGCTGCTCGTGTCGGCGTGAGTGCCCCGCCGGGCCGGGCGGCCGGGACTCCGCCGGGCTGAGCGGCACGGGGCAGGGAGCTGCGGGTGAGCCGTCGGCCGCGGAGGGTCCGTGGCCGGGCGCGCAGTTCCCGGCGCCCGATTGTCAGTGGTGTCCGGCACCATCGGGGGCATGGTGCAGGTCTGTCTGAACGGAGCGCGCGGATCGGCCGACGGCGCCGCCGTGCCGATGTCGCCCTGGGCGATGGCCCGATCCGCGGCCGGGGCGGTCGCGGCCGGCGCCTCGGACATCCATGTCCACCCGAAGACCCCGTGCGGACGGGACACGTTGTCGCCCGGGGTGGTGGCGGCGACGCTCGAAGCGATACGGACGCGGGTGGGCGTCCCGGTCGGAGTGACCACCGGCGCCTGGGCCGAGCCCGATCCGGCGGCCCGGGTCGAACGCGTCCGCTCCTGGACCGTGCTGCCCGACCACGCCTCGGTGAACTGGCACGAGCCGGGCGCGGAGGAGGTCGCGGCGGCACTCCTCGACCGCGGGATCGGCGTGGAGGCGGGCATCTGGTCCGGCACGGACGGAGCGGCCCGGTTCCTGGCATCGCCGCTCGCGCCGCGGGTCCTGCGCGTCCTGGCCGAGGTGACGGACACTTCGCCGGGGACCGCCGAGGAGTCGGCCCGCGCCCTGCTCGCGGCGCTCGGCACCGTGTCCGGCCGCCCCGTCCTGCTGCACGGCGAGGAGGGCGGCGCCTGGCCGGTGCTGCGCCTGGCGGGACGGCTGGGCCTCGCCACCCGGACCGGGCTCGAGGACACCCTCGTACTCCCGGACGGGGAGCGGGCGTTGTCCAACGCGCGGCTGGTGACGGAGGGTCTCGCCCAGTACGGGGCGGCCCGGCGCCCGCCGCCGACGGGACGAAGCCGCTGACGGTAGCAGCCATAAATCCGCTGGTTCCAGCCGTTTCCCCCAGCGGAGAGTCGGTGGCGATGAAACACGGCTGAGCAACCCCTGGAGTTCCCCATGTCGACCCTGCGCGTGACCGCCGAAGTGCTGACCATCCATGAGCATCCGAACGCCGACGCACTCGAACTGGCCCAGGTGGGCCTTTATCGGGCCGTGGTCGCCAAGGGGGCGTACCGCACCGGCGAGCGGGCCGTCTACATCCCGGAGCAGTCCGTGCTGCCGGCCGGACTGATCGAGGAACTGGGACTGACCGGGCGGCTCGCGGGCAGCGCGTCGAACCGGGTCAGGGCGGTGCGGCTGCGCGGCGAGCTGTCGCAGGGCATCGTGTGCCGTCCGCAGGCGCTGGCGGCCGTGGACCTGGCGCGGGCCGCCGAGGCCGGCACGGACTTCGGGGAGCTCCTCGGCATCGTGAAATGGGTGCCGCCGATCCCGCCCACCATGGACGGCGACGTCGAGTCGGCCCCCGACCTGCTGCCCTGGGTCGACATCGAGAACATCCAGCGCTACCCGGACATCTTCACCCCGGGCGAGCCCGTCGTCCTGACGGAGAAGCTGCACGGTTCGGCCTGTCTGCTGACCTACCTCGCCGACGAGGGCCGCGTCCACGTCTCCTCGAAGGGCTTCGGCTCCAAGTCCCTCGCCCTGAAGGAGGATCCGCGCAATCTGTACTGGCGCGCCGTGCGCTGTCACGGCGTCGCGGAGGCCGCCGCCCGGCTCGCCGGACGACTGGGTGCGCGCCGCGTCGGCATCTTCGGCGAGGTGTACGGGGCGGGCGTCCAGGATCTGTCGTACGGCTCCGACGGCCGCCGCGAGACGGTCGGTTACGCCGTGTTCGACGTGTCGGCGGAGATCGACGGCGAGGTGCGCTGGCTGGACGCGCAGGAACTGCTGACGGGCGAACTCCCGCTGGTGCCACGGCTGTACGAGGGGCCGTACGACATCGAGCGCGTCCTGGAGGTCGCCTCCGGCCGGGAGACCGTGTCCGGTCGCGCGCTGCATCTGCGCGAGGGTGTCGTGATCCGCCCCGGGGCTCCCGCCACAGCCGGGCCGGAGGGGACCCTCGTGGCCGCCGAGCGGCACAGCCCGGTGACCGGCGGACGCGCGATAGCGAAGGCGGTCAGCCCGGCCTATCTGACCCGCAAGGGCGGCACCGAGTACGAGTAGGCACAGGGGGAGGCGAGTACTCGGGCCGGGCGGGGCACGCGTGGGCCTGCCCGGGCCCGCGCGCCCATCCGGGCGGGCCGGATGGGCGGGGGCGCCTGCCGGGGCGTGAACTCGTGGGCCGGGCAAGGCGGATGACGCCCGGGCCGGACCGGATGGATGGCCATGTCCGGGTCGGGCCTGGTCCGGTCGGGTCGGGTCGGGTCGGGTCCAGCCCGGTCGGGCCGGCCCGTCGGTCGGGCCGGGTCGTCCGCCCTGGTCGGGTCCGGTCCCGCCCGCCCGCCCGGTCGGTCGGGCCGGGCCGGGCCGGGCCGGGCCGGAGGCGGGCCGGGCCGGGCCGGAGGCGGGCCGGGCCGGAGGCGGGCCGGGCCGGGCCGGAGGCGGGCCGGGCCGGAGGCGGGCCGGGCCGGAGGCGGGCCGGGCCGGACCCGGGTCAGCGGCAGTCGCCGAGTGGCTCCCGGGGCGGCTCGGGTTCACAGGCCCGGGCCTGCCCCCGCTGCCGCTCGAGCGGCTTCGGTGCCGCCTGTGCGCCGGCCCGCTCCACCATGAGCCGGGAGCCGGCCCGGCGCTCGCCGAAGACGTCGTCGGGGTTGGAGAGCACGCAGTTCTCCAGGGAGAGACAGCCGCAGCCGATGCAGTCCGTGAGGTGGTCGCGCAGCCGTCCGAGCTGCTTGATGCGTTCGTCGAGTTCGGAGCGCCAGGCCTCCGAGAGCCGGGCCCAGTCCTCCCGCGTCGGGGTGCGCTCCTCGGGGAGTTCGGCGAGGGCCTCGCGGATGGTGGCGAGCGGGATGCCGACACGCTGGGCGGCCCGGACGAAGGCGACGCGGCGCAGCGCGTCACGGTGGTAGCGGCGTTGGTTGCCCGTGGTGCGGCGGCTGCTGATGAGGCCCTTGGACTCGTAGAAGTGCAGGGCGGAGACGGCGGCGCCGCTGCGGGCCGACAACTGTCCGACGGTCAGCTCGTGGATCGTCTCAGGGATCTGGGGCACCCCTCCAACCTACCCACCGCGTCACACGTCCGGTCCGTTGACATGCGCCCCGCGTCCGACCATGCTAAGCAGTCGCTTAGACTTCGAGATGCGGGAGGCCAGGGACATGGCAGAGCCGAGGACGTTCGCGACGGTCGACGAACTGCGGGGCGCCGTGGGTGAGCAGCTGGGGTACACGGACTGGGTCGAGATCGAGCAGAAGCGGATCGACCTCTTCGCGGAGGCGACCGGCGATCACCAGTGGATCCACGTCGATCCCGAGAAGGCCGCGGCGGGTCCGTTCGGCACCACGATCGCGCACGGCTATCTCACCCTGTCGCTGCTGCCCCTCTTCGGCCCGCAGCTGATCAGCGTCGAAGGCGTGCGGATGGGCGTCAACTACGGGACGAACAAGGTCCGCTTCCCCTCCCCCGTACCGGTCGGCTCGCGGCTGCGCGCCACCGCGACGATCACCGGGGTGGACGACGTGCCCGGTGGCGTCCAGGTGTCCGTGGCCTTCACCGTGGAGCGCGAGGGCGGCGACAAGCCGGTCTGCGTCGCGGAGTCGGTCTCGCGCTACTACCTCTGAGACCGACGCCGACGCCTCCGGAACCGGGTGCTTCATCGCGTCCGGGATGGGAGACGGCCGCGTCCGGGCAGGGACCTACCCCTTGTGGCCCACCATCCGCAGGACCAGGTCGGCGTAGAGGGCGCCGACCTCGTCCGGCGTCCGGGGACCGCCGACGTTGAACCAGCGGGCCACGTCGATGCACAGGGACAGCACCGCGAGGGTGGTGCCGGGGACGTCCGGGACGTCGAAGTCGCCCGCCTCGACACCGTCCTGGATGATGCTGCGCACCTCCGCGTCGACCTGGCGGCGCAGCGCGATGATCTCGGCGCGCGCGTCGGGCCCGAGGGCGTCGAGTTCGTACTGGACGACCCGCGCGGTGGTGTGCTGACCCGCGTGCCACCGCACGAAGGACCGTACGGCGTCGGAGAGCCGTTCGGCGGCCGTGCCCTCGCCCTCGGCCGCGGAGCGCACGATGTCCAGCGCCTTGTCGTGCCCGATCCGGCTGATCCGGTGGAGCAGCTCTTCCTTGGTCTTGTAGTGGATGTACAACGCGGCCGGGCTCATGCCCGCGCGGCCGGCGATGTCCCGGGTCGTCGTCGCGTGGTACCCGCGCTCGGCGAAGGCCTCCACCGCGGCGACGAGCAGCCGCCGTGCCGCGTCCGGGGTGACCTCGGCCCACGGCTGCATCTCGCCGCCGGGCGTCTCCTGCGCCGCACTCATCGCTGTTCGCCCCTTCTCCACTGACAGGGTGAACACCATACCCCTGAACCTGAGCGAGCGCTTAGCGCACCCTGGGCGGGGTCATGGCCGCACGCGGCTCAGAGCTTCTCGAAAGGGTCGTACATCCGGCCGCCGGGGCGGTTGCCGTCCTGACGGTCGCGGATCACCTTGGCCAGCGTGAAGGACGACGTCACCAGGTACAGGACGGCGATGGCCAGAAAGCCCCGCACCCAGGCGTCGGCCTGGAGTTTGAAGATGCCGAGGGCGGTGGCGGCCATCGCGACGGAGAAGGACGCGACGGCCTGACCGTAGAAGGCGGCCGTGTTCTGCTGTTTGCCCGGTGTCTCACTCATGGGACAAGGATCGGCGGACGTGGCCGCCGCCACATCCGCCGTCGTACTCAGGGACGTACTCAGAGTCAGAACGCGGAGACACCCGTCAGGGCGCGTCCGATGACCAGCTTCTGGATCTGGCTGGTGCCTTCGTAGAGGGTCATCACGCGGGCGTCGCGCAGCAGTTTGCCGGCCGGGTACTCGTCGATGTAGCCGTAGCCGCCGAAGACCTGGAGGGCGTTGTTCGCGGCGCGTACGGCGGCCTCGGACGCGAAGAGCTTGGCCTTCGAGGACTCGGTGGCGAACGGCAGCCCGCGGTCCACGAGATCGGCGACCCGCCAGGTGAGCAGCCGCGCCGCGTCCACGTCGACGGCGATGTCGCTGATCAGTTCCTGGATGAGCTGGTGGTGCGCGATCGTCCTGCCGAACTGCTCCCGCTCGGTCGCGTACCGCACCGCCGCGTCCAGCGCGGCCTGGGCGATCCCGACACAGCCCGCGGCCACCGACATCCGGCCCTTGGCCAGCGCCGACATGGCCACCGCGAAGCCCTTGCCCTCGGGCGCCATCATGGCGCTCGCGGGCACGCGCACGTCCTCGAAGGCCAGTTCGGCGGTGGCCTGGCCGCGCAGCCCGAGCTTGCCGTTGATGGTGCGGCGGGTCAGACCGGGGGTGTCGCTCGGCACCAGGAAGGCGGAGACTCCCTTGTGGCCCGGCGCGTCGGTGGAGCGGGCGAAGAGCAGCACGACATCGGCCCAGGTGCCGTTCGTGATGAACATCTTGGTGCCGTTGATGACGTAGTCGTCGCCGTCGCGCACGGCCCTCGTCGTCAACTGGCCCGCGTCGGAGCCGGTGCCCGGTTCGGTGAGTCCGAAGCAGCCGACATACTCACCGGCGGTCAGCCCCGGCAGCCACCGGCGCTTCTGCTCCTCGCTCCCCCAGTGCGCGATGGTCTTGGCGACGAGTCCGAGCGAGACGGAGACGATGCCGCGCACGGAGGAGTCGCCGCGCCCCAGTTCCTCGGTGACCAGGCAGTACGCGAGGTGGTCGCCGCCGCTGCCGCCGTACTCCTCGTCGATGGTGAGGCCGAGGAAGCCGACGTCGGCGAGCTTCTTCACTATGGACCGGTCGACCTCCTCCGCGCGGTCCCACTCGACGACGTGCGGGGCGATCTCGCGCTGCACGAAGTCCTGGGCGAGCTGCCGGACGGCGGTCTGCTCATCATCGAGCCCGAGGTTCATGCCGAGTCACCCCACAGATTGCGGACATTGAAAGCCGTACATTTAAATTAGCACTGCTAGTTTCCTGATGCAGCCCTACTATGTGCGCCATGGCCCGACCGCGCAAGCCCCTCCTGAGCACCGGCCGCATCGTCGAGACGGCACGGGCCCTGGTGGACGCCGAGGGCCTGGCTGCCGTCTCGACGCGCCGGCTCGCCGCCGAACTCGGGGTGAGCGGGCCCTCCCTCTACAACCACTTCCGCACCAAGGACCAGATCCTCGAGGCGGTCGCGGACTCGGTGAGCGCGCTGGTCGACCTGTCGATGTTCGAGGACGGCCGCGACTGGCGGACCGCGCTGCACGACTGGGCCGTCTCCTACCGCGCCGCCCTGCGCGACCACCCGAACATCGTCCCGGTCCTCGCGCGCGGGCCGGGCCGCCGGCCGGCCGGACTGCGGCTCGCCGACGCCGTGTTCGGGGCCATGGTCGACGCGGGCTGGCCGCCGGCCCAGGCCACTTCGATCGGGGCGCTGATGCGGTACTTCATCATGGGGTCCGCGCTGGGGTCGTTCGCCGGGGGCTTCGTGGACGACGAGAGCGCGTACGACCCCGCCGACTATCCGCATCTGGGGCAGGCGCACCTCCTCGCCGACCAGCAGGACAAGATCGACGAGCGGGCCTTCGAGACGGGCCTCGTCGCGCTGCTCGACGGCCTCGCGGTGCAGTACGCGACGCTCGTCCGGGAAGCCTGAGCGGGCCCCGGGGCCGCTCGCGATCCTTCGGTGAACGCCGAAGTGTCCATGGCGCATGCTGGACGGCATGACAAGGCCGAGGGATCCGGTCGGGCCGGGGCTCGCCGCGCTGGCCGGGCTGATGGCGGACGAGACACGTGCCGGTTTTCTGCTCGCGCTGCTCGACGGGCGGCCGTGGACCGCCGGTGAGCTCGCGCGGCAGGCCGGCGTCGCGCCGTCGACCGCCAGCGAACATCTGGGCAAGCTCGTCTCGGGCGGCCTGCTCACCGAGGAGCGCCAGGGACGGCACCGCTACGTCCGGCTCGCCGACGACCGCGTGGCCCAGCTGGTCGAGGACCTCGCCGCCCATGTGACGCCCGGCGCCGGCGCGCGTCCCCGGACGCTGCGGGAGGCCGGTGCGGGCTCGGCGCTGGCGCGCGGCCGGACCTGTTACGACCATCTCGCCGGACGGCTCGGCATCGCCCTCACGGACGCGTTGACCCGGCGCGGACTGCTTCGCCAGGACACCGGGTTCGCCCTCACGGACGCCGGACTGCGGTGGTTCGACGCCGTGGGCATCTCCCTGGAACGCGCCGGACGGCGCCCTCTCACCCGTGCCTGCCTCGACTGGACCGAACGGCGTCCGCACCTCGCGGGCACCGCCGGAGCGGCGCTGTGCCGGCACGCGCTGGACGTCCGGTGGTGCGTACGCATCGGCTCGGACCGGGCGGTCAAGGTGACCCCGGAGGGCGAGCGCGCCTTCGCGGAACTCCTCGGTGTCGAGGCGACGGCCCTGCGCTGAGCCGCGGCCTTCCCCGGGCACCGCCCCGGCCGACTCCCGCGCCCCCGCCCCAGACCCCGACCCCGCGTACGACTCCGGCTCCAGCCCCGGCTCGGACCCTGACCCTGACCCCGGCTCCGGCTCCGGCTCCGGCTCCGGCTCCGGCTCCGGCTCCGGCTCCGGCTCCGGCTCCGGCTCCGGGAAGCGTGCCCGGACCGCCCCACGCGCGGCCCAGCTCCGCGTCCGAAATGCGCGAGACCGATCCCCGTACCCCGCCTAGTCTCAGGAGCATGATGAACACCTCCCGCACCGCGCCGCCCCACCGCCGTGCGCACCTGCTCGCAGCCGGTGCGGCGGCCGTCACCGTCGGGTTGTGGGCCTCCGCCTTCGTCTCGATCCGCAGCGCGGGCGCCGCGTACTCGCCCGGCGCGCTGGCGCTGGGGCGGCTGCTCGCGGGAGCCCTCGTGCTCGGTGCCGTCTGTGTGGTGCGCGGCGAGGGGCTGCCGCCGCGCGGCGCCTGGCGCGGTATCGCGATATCCGGGGTGCTGTGGTTCGGCTTCTACATGGTGGCCCTGAACTGGGGCGAGCAGCAGGTCGACGCCGGTACGGCGGCACTGGTGGTGAACATCGGCCCGATCCTGATCGCCCTGCTCGGTTCCCGGCTGCTGGGGGACGCGATGCCGCCGCGGCTGCTGGCGGGCATGGCGGTGTCGTTCGCGGGCGCGGTCGCGGTGGGGCTGTCGATGTCCGGGGGCGGCGGTTCCTCGGTCCTCGGTGTCGTGCTGTGCCTGCTCGCCGCCGTGGCGTACGCCGGCGGGGTCGTCGCGCAGAAGCCGGCGCTCGGACGCGCGAGTGTGCTCCAGGTGACGACGTTCGGCTGTCTGGTCGGGGCCGTGGTGTGTCTGCCGTTCGCCGGTCAGCTCGTCCACGACGCGGCCGACGCCCCCGTCTCGGCGACCCTCAACATGGTGTACCTGGGCGTCTTCCCGACCGCGCTGGCGTTCACGACCTGGGCGTACGCCCTCGCCCGGACGAGTGCGAGCCGCATGGGCGCGACGACGTACGCGGTGCCCGCCCTCGTGGTGCTGATGTCCTGGCTGTTCCTCGACGAGGTCCCGGGGCTGCTGACGCTGGCGGGCGGGGTGCTGTGTCTGGCGGGTGTGGCGGTCTCGCGCTCCCGGCCGCGCTCGGGAGCGACGGAGGCGGCCCTCCGGGACGCGGTCACGGCGCCGGTTCCGGCATCGACTCCGGGATCGGGTCCGGCATCGACTCCGGCTCAGGCGGGGGCTCCCGCTCCGGTACCCACGTCGGCCCCGGGGCAGGAGACCGAGACCGAGACCGAACAGGCTTGACGCACGACCGGCCTGGCGGGTGTTCCGACCCTGTGACCCGCCCGTCCGTCGACGGTTCCAGGACCACCGGCGACGGAGCGTCGACCCGGGCCCCACTTCTCCGCCGGCCTGGCCCGGTCCCGGTGGCACGAACGCGGCTCGGGCGCGCTTCTAGAACACCACCAGCGCCCGGCCCCCCTTGCCCGCGATCATGTTGTCGAAGGCCGCCGGGATGCCGTCCAGGGCGATGCGGTCGGTGACCAGGCCGCCGAGGTCGAGGCGGCCCGCGCGGACGTGCTCCGCGAGCACCGGGAGATCGCGGGCCGGGTCGGAGTTGCCGTACACACAGCCCGCGAGGGTCCTGCCCCAGTGGAAGATCTCGAGGGCGTTGAAGGTGACCTGCTGGTCCTTGCCCCCGATGCCGACGACCGTGGTGCGGCCGCCGCGCCGGGTCGACTCCCAGGCCGTGCGGATGGTGACGGCGCGGCCGACGCATTCGACGGCGACGTCGACGCCCTGTTTGCCGGTGAGGGCACGGATCTCGCGGGCGGTGGTGTCGGAGGCGACGACGTAGTCGGTGGCTCCGGCCTCGCGGGCGAGCGCCTCCTTCCGGGGCGAGACATCGACCGCGACGATCTTCGAGGCGCCCGCGATCCGGGCGGCCTGGACGGCGGCGAGCCCGACCCCGCCGGCCCCGAACACGGCGACGGTCTCCCCGGGCCGGACCTTCGCGGAGTTGTGGACCGCGCCGTATCCGGTGAGGACCGCGCAGCCGAGCAGGGCGGCGTCGGTGAGCGGGATGCCGTCCGGCACGGGCAGGAGGCAGGACACCGGGACGACCGTCTCCTCCGCGAACGCGGCGACGTTCAGACCCGGGTACAGATCGCTGCCGTCGGAGGCGCGGCGGGCGTACACGTTCCCGGCGCCGGTCAGCGCGTCGGCGCACAGCCACACCTCGCCCAGCGAGCAGGCGTGACAACTGCCGCAGGACGGGGCCCAGTTGAGGACAACCTCGGCACCGGGGGCGACCTGGGTGACGCCCTCACCGACCGCGACGACGGTGCCGGCGCCCTCGTGGCCGAGGACGGCGGGCACCGGCACCCGCATGGTGCCGTTGGACAGGGACAGGTCGGAGTGGCAGACCCCGGCGGCGGCCAGCCTGACCCGGACCTGGCCCGGTCCCGGGTCGGGGAGTTCGATCTCGGCGATCTCCAGCGGGGCACCCACGGCGGGCAGGACAACGGCGCGAACCACGTGAACGCTCCTAGAACTGGAGGGACTTGGTCTGGAGGTACTCGGACAGGCCGTGGGTGCCGAGTTCGCGGCCCACGCCCGACTGCTTGTACCCCCCGAAGGGTGCCAGGGGGTTGAAGCGTCCCCCGTTGATGTCGACCTGGCCGGTGTCGAGCCGCCGCGCGAAGGCGACCGCCTCGGACTCCTCGCCCGCCCACACCGCGCCCGCGAGCCCGTACACGGTGCCGTTGGCGATCCGCAGGGCGTCCTCCTCGTCCTCGTAGCGCAGGATCGAGAGGACCGGGCCGAAGATCTCCTCCTGGGCGATCGTCATCTGCGGGGTGACGTCGGCGAAGACGGTGGGGCTGACGAAGTAGCCCTGTTCGCGCGGGGATTCGGGGCCGCCCGCGACGAGCCGCGCGCCCTCGGCGACGCCCTTCTCGATGTATCCGCGCACCCGGGCCTGCTGCTTGGCGTTGACGACGGGGCCGATGCGGTCGCCGTACTTCTCGGCGGCCGTCGCGGCGAGCTCGACCGCTTCGTCGTAGCGCGCGGCGGGCACCAGCATGCGGGTCCAGGCGCTGCACGTCTGGCCGGAGTTGGACATCACGTTGGCGACGCCGACGTTCACGGCCTTGGCGAGGTCCGCGCTCGGCAGGATGACGTTGGCGGACTTGCCACCGAGCTCGAGGGCGACACGCTTGACGGCGGCGCCCGCGGTGGCGCCGATCCGCCTGCCGACCGCGGTGGAGCCGGTGAAGGAGACCAGGTCGACGTCCGGGTGCTCGGCGAGGGCCTGGCCCGCGACCGGACCGAGGCCGGTGACGAGGTTGAAGACACCGGCCGGGACGCCCGCCTCGGCCACGGCCTCGGCGAAGAGCTGGGCGGTGAGCGGGGTGTCCTCGGCGGGCTTCAGCACCACCGTGCAGCCCGCGGCGAGCGCGGGAGCGACCTTGGCGACGATCTGGTGCAGCGGGTAGTTCCAGGGCGTGATCGCGCCGACGACGCCGACGGGCTCCTGAAGGACGGTCGAGTTGCCGACCTTCTCCTCGAAGGCGTACGTCGCCGCCAGCTCGGCGTAGGAACCGGCGACCAGCACCGGGACGCCCGCGTGCACCGCCTGCGAGAACGCGAGGGGGGAGCCGAGTTCGGCGGTGACGGTCTCGGCGATCTCGTCCTTGCGGGCGGCCAGGACGTCCCGCAGGGCGGCCAGCCGGGCCGCGCGCTCGGCGGGCGCGGTCGCGGCCCAGCCGGGAAACGCGGCACGGGCGGCCCGTACGGCGGCGTCGACGTCCTCGACCGTGCCCGCCGGAACCTGGCCGATCACCTGCTCGTCGGCCGGGTTCACGACCTCGATCGTGTCCCTTCCCACGGCGGGGCGCCAGGCGCCGTCGATGTACATGCCGTCATGTGCCTTCATCGTGTTCCTCCCGGGCGGGGCCGCGTCGTCCGCGCCCTAAACTAGCGATGATAGTTTTGCGGCGCCAGGGGGACCCGCCGCACGGGAGGTCCCGGCCCGGGTCCACGGACCCGCCGCGACCTCGGGACCGGGGGAGGAATTCAGCCACGCGTGCCCGGGATTCACTCGTCCAGGTCGGGCAGCCGTGCCGGTGCCGGACAGATCCGTTCACCGCTCCGGTCGAAGACGAACAGGTGGGCCAGGTCCACGAGGAGCGGGACCTGCATCCCGTGGCGGAGGGCGATGTCGGGCGTCGTGCGCACGACGAGATCGCCGGGCAGCCGGCCCTCGGGCGGTGCCTGCTCGGGGAGGTCGGACTCCCCGTCCGACGGATGATCGAGGACGACGACCGGCCCGGCCCGCCGCGCCCCGGCGCGCTCCCGCAGCCGGTCCAGGACGGTGCCGTCGCGGCGCCGTCGTCGGGTCGGACGGGACGGACGCGGCGACTCCAGCTCCGGCACGAGGGCGGGCCGCGAGCCGGTGTTGAAGTGGACCAGCACCTCGTGCCCCTGGAACTCCACGTGCTCGACCAGACCGCTGATCGCCACTTCGCCCGGCCGGGCGTCGGACGGTCTGCCGAGCCGTACGGCCTCGGAGCGCAGGCCCACGATCACCTCACGGCCCTGCTGCACCCGGAGCAACTGGTGGTCGAGGGACAGGGGTTCGGGCAGACGCAGGTACTGCTTGCCGAGGCTGATCGTCATCGCGCCGTCGAGCGGGGCCCGGATGAGCCCGCGCAGCAGGTTGATCCGCGGGGTGCCGATGAAGGCGGCGACGAAGACGTTCGCGGGCAGCCCGTACACGGTGCGGGGCGTGCCCAGTTGCTGCAGGACTCCGCCGCGCAGCACGGCGACCCGGTCGCCGAGCGACATGGCCTCGGCCTGGTCGTGGGTGACGTACACCGTGGTCGCGCCCAACTCTCTGGTGAGCCGGGAGATTTCGGCGCGCAGGTGGTTGCGGAGCTTGGCGTCGAGGTTGGACAGCGGCTCGTCCATCAGGAAGGCGGAGGGGTGGCGCGCGATGGCCCGCCCCATCGCGACGCGCTGCCGCTCGCCGCCGGAGAGCTGGTTGGGGAAGCGGTCGAGGAGATCCTGGATGCCGAGCATGCGGGCGGTGGCGTCCACGCGGGACCGGGGGTCCTCACCGGGTGTCTCGATGCGCAGCGGGAAGCCGATGTTGTCGCGGCTGGTCATGCTCGGGTAGAGGGCGAAGTTCTGGAACACCATCGCCATGTCCCGCCCGGACGGCGGCAGATCGTTGGCGTACTCCCCGTCCAGCCGCAGCTCGCCCTCGGTGACCTCCTCCAGCCCCGCGATCATCCTCAGCACGGTCGACTTGCCGCAGCCCGAGGGACCGAGCAGCACGAGGAACTCGCCGGGCCTGATGTCCAGCGAGAGCCGCTCCACCACGCGGACCCCGCGGGTGTAGGACTTACTGACGTGGTGCAGGGAGATGGCGCGTGTCATGACAGGTGCCCCCGGGGGCGTGCAAGGCGCTGGTGCTCCGCGGTCGATCGTCCCGTGCGGGTCGTACGGGACCTTTGAGTCACGGAAGTTAACGGACCGCACGCGTCCGGGGGAAGACGCGCGGCGCCATCGGACGGGCCCGTTCGGTACGGGCGGAAACGGACGATCGGATACCGGACGGGCCGGGAGCGGACGCCCGCGGGCGCCGGTGCCGAGGCCCGGCGCCCGGCGGCTCGTCTCAGGGGTTGCCGGACCGCCCCCGGACCCCCGTGAGATGGGCGAAGACGACGACGTTCGCGGAATATCCGGCCTTCCGGTCGAAGGCGCCACCGCAGGTGATCAGTCGCAGTTCGGGGCGCCCCCGGTCGCCGTACACCTCCGTGTCGGGGAAGTGCGCCTTCGCGTACGTCCGTACGGCGTCCACCGTATAGACGGCGGTCCGCCCGTCCACGCGCCGGGCCTCGACGCGTCTGCCGGGCCGGGTCCGCTCGAGCTCGACGAAGACGGCCGGTCCCGTCCGGGTGTCGCGATGACCCACGACGACGGCCGTGCCGCGTTCGCCCGGGGTGGGACCGTCCGTGTACCAGCCGACCAGTTTCGGATCGTCCCCGGGCGGCGCGGCGAGCCTTCGCTCGCGGTCCAGCCCGAGACCGACGACCGGCGCCTCGAGACCGAGGAAGGGGATACGGAGCGAGGTGGCCCGGGATCGCGGCAGCGGGGCGGGCGGGGGTGCGGGCCGGACCCGGCGGGCGGCCGGGGAGCGACGCGGCCGCGCGGTGGGCGCGCCACCGCCGGGGCGGTGGGAGTCCGGTCCGGCGGCGGCGTCCTCCGCCCCGGCCCGAGCGGAGGACGCGTCGCCGTCGTCGCGCACGGCGCCGGACGCCACCGTCCCGGCCGGCTCGCCGTCCCCCGCCCACCAGACGCCGCCCGCCACCAGTGCGACGGTGACCACCAGGGTCCGCGTCAGGCGGTAGGCGCGCGTCCGGTACCAGGGCCTCGGTCGCCTACGCGGCGCCATCGGGGCGTCGGCGCAGCCGCAGGAACACGACTCCACCGGCTACGACGAGACCCACGGCCGCGGCACCGGCGACCGGGGAGAAGTCCTGGGGATGGGCGACACCGCCACCGCCCGCGGGGGGTCCTCCGTTGGGACCACCGGGACCGCCGTTGGGGCCGCCCGGACCGCCGGTGGAACCGCCCGGGCCGGTGGGCGTCGAGGTCAAGGTCGGGGTCGGGGTCGAGGTCGGGATGCCGACGGGGCATTCGACCTTGAAGACCTTGCTCTTGCCCGCACCGTTCTGGCCCACGAACCTCCAGGTCAGCTTGTACTGGCCGTCGGGCAGCGTGAGTTCGGGTGTCCGGCCGTGTCCGGACGGCAGGTCCAGGCTGCCCCTGAGGTTGGCGCCGTCCGCGGCCAGGGGCTGGGTCACGATGAACCAGGTGACCTGCTGCCCCGGGTCGAAGTTGAAGCCGTCGAGGTAGAAGTGACAGACCTTCGGATCCTCTCGCGTGTCGTCGAACCCGGTGCCCGAGTCGTGGACCTTGACATCGCCGTTGTCACCGGGGGCGGCGACGGCGGCCGGGGCCCCCAGGAGGGCGGTGCCCGCGACGGCGAGAGTCACGAGGGCGCCGGCGCCGCGACGTGGGCCGGAGCGGCGCGAGAGGGGCGAGGTGGACATGCAGATTCCTCCGAGTCAGATGATTTTCATACAAATCTCACTTCGTCTGACTACCTTTCACATACGCCCCGGAAAAGGCCGCAACTGCGCCCAGTACCCCGTCAGGTATCGCTCTTCCGGCGCAAGGGCACCCGGGGCCGCCGCGGCCGGTCCCGCACCGGTTCCGGCTGCGCCGGTGACGTCCCCGCGATGCCCGACGACAGCAGCAGCAGCGCGCCCAGCATCACGAACGGCGCCGCGACGCCCGCCATCCCCGCGACCAGGCCCGCGGCGGCTGGCGCGGCGACCTGGCCGAGCCGGTTGCCGGTCAGCCGCAGCGCGAGCGCCGTGGAGCGTGCCTCCTCGGGGGCGGCCCGGACGACCGTGGTCATGGACAGCGGCTGGCCGACACCGAGGCAGAAGCCGAGGACGACGAGCATCGCCGCCAGCGCCCACACCGGCACCGGCAGAGCGATGCCCGCGCACAGCACGCCGCCGAGCAGACAGGTCACGGTGAGCAGCGCGTTCCGGCCGAGCAGTCGCAGCATCGGCGTCATCACCAGCCGGCACGCGACGGTCGCCGCCGCGCGCAGGCTCAGCAGGACGCCGATCACCGCGGGCGCGATGCCCCGGTGCTCGCCGACGACCGGCAGATAGGCCGTGAGGATGTCGGTGGCGGACAGCACGGCGGCGCTGACGAAGATCCCCGAGGGAACGCCCCGGGCACGCAGGATGCGGCGCACGGGCGGGCGCTCGCCGCGCGCCGCCGGGGACTCGGGCGTCGTAGCGGTCTCGATGCGCCACAGCGAGGTGAACGAGACCGCTGCCACCGCGCCCGCGACGAGGAGCGCGACGGCGCTCCCGCCCGCCCTGTCGTGGCCGCCGATCAGGGCGCCGGCCGCGATGGGGCCGACCAGCTGGCCGAGCGAGACACCGATGGTGAAGTGGCCGAAGTTGCGGTCCTGTTCGTGCGGGGCGGACTGGCGGGCGACGATGGACTGGCCGCCGATGACGAAGCAGAGGTGGCCGAGGCCCATCACACCGCTCCAGGCCGCCATGGCCGCCAGGGTGCCGGCCGTGCCGCTCAGGGCGCAGCCCGCGACGATCAGGACGACACCCGCGGGCAGCAGGGGCGCGCACCGCCCGTGGTCCGTTCTGCGTCCGAGGGGGACGGCCGCGAACAGCGGCAGCAGCGCGAAGGCGCCCGCGATGACACCGATCGCCCGCTCGTCGGCGCCGAGTGCGAGGGCCCGGTAGGAGACCGCGGGCCGCGCCATCGACACCGCCCCCTGCGTACAGGCGAAGGCGACGAGGAGGCGGAGCAGCCAGCCGCGGTTCCCGCCGGGCCTCATGGTGCTGTCCTCCGGTCGCACGTGATCAGACGATGCCGAACAGGAGCCCGGCACCGAGCACCACCAGCGAGGTCAGCGCCGCCCACTTCACGACGAACCGCGTGTGGTCGCCGAACTCGACCTTGGCCATGCCGACCAGGACGTACACGGCGGGCACCAGCGGGCTCGACATGTGCAGGGGCTGGCCGACGAGTGAGGCGCGGGCGATCTCCAGGGAGGAGACGCCGTGGGCCTGGCCGGCTTCGGCGAGCACCGGGAGGATGCCGAAGTAGAAGCCGTCGTTGGACATGAAGTACGTGAGGGGGATGCTCAGGACGCCGGTGACGAGGGCCATGTGCGGGCCCATGCCGTCGGGGATGTTGTCCACCAGCCACGTCGCCATGTGGTCGACCATGCCCGTGCCCTGGAGGACTCCGGTGAAGACGGCGGCTGCGAAGACCATGCCGGAGACGTTGAGGACGTTCTCGGCGTGGGCGCCGAGGCGGGCCTTCTGGTCGGGCATGTGGGGGAAGTTGACGGTGAGCGCGAGCGCGGCGCCGAGCAGGAACAGGACCGGGATCGGCAGCCACTCCATGATCATGGCGGTGAGCAGGGTGACAGTGAGCAGCGCGTTGAACCAGTAGAGCCGGGGCCGCAGGGTGGCGCGGTGCGGGTCGATGCCTTCGAAGTCGTCCTCCTCGTCTGCCGGGTGTGTGTCCGCGTCGCCCACGGATCCCGAACCGGAGCCGTCCGCGGGCAGCTCGCCCGAACCCGAGCCCGAACCGCCGCTGTACGCGCACTGCTCGCCCGAACCCGAGCCCTTCGCCGCACCCGCGCCCGGGCCGCCCGCGCCCACGAGCACGGTCTCCCGCGGCTCCAGCACCTCGTCCAGCGTCAGCACGCCGAGCCGCTTGCGCTCGCGGCGGCCGAGGACGCAGGCGAGGGTGAGGACGCCCAGCAGTCCGACGGCGAGGGCGGGGACCATCGGGACAAAGATGTCGCTCGCGTCGAGCTTGAGCGCGGTCGCGGCGCGGGCGGTCGGGCCGCCCCAGGGCAGCGTGTTCATCACGCCGTTGGCCATGGCGGCGACACCGGTCATCACGACCAGGCTCATATTCAGCCGCTTGTAGAGCGGATACATCGCCGAGACGGTGATCATGAAGGTGGTCGAGCCGTCGCCGTCCAGGGAGACGATCGCGGCGAGGAGCGCCGTGCCCACCACGATCCGCAGCGGGTCGGCCTTGCAGAACCTGAGAATCCCCCGGACGATCGGGTCGAAGAGACCGACGTCGATCATCACTCCGAAGTAGACGATCGCGAACATCAGCATGGCCGCCGTGGGGGCGAGGCCGGTGACGCCGTCGATGACGTAGTCGCCGAGCCGGGCGCCCTTTCCGACGAAGACACAGAAGAGTGCCGGGATCAGTACGAGTGCCGCGATCGGCGACATCTTCTTCACCATGATCAGGACCAGGAAGGTCGCGATCATGGTGAAGCCGAGGATGGTCAGCATGAAATGGACACCTAACGTTCGCCCTTGAACTCCCACCAGGGACGGCGGTGCGATGACGTTAGGTCGCGCCCGAAAGCGTTAACAAGACGTTGACACGCGAGCAATAAGCGCAAAACTCCAGGTCACAGCCTTGTCTCGGCTGACGGTCGGGGCACGGCCCCGACAGGCGGACGGGGCGCGGCGACGGATCGCGCGGGCCCCACGAGCCGGACGGGGCGCGGTGACCGCTCGCGCCGACGGGTCACGGGCAGGCCGCCGCCAGATCCACGGGCACGCCGTTGAGTACCGCCGTTCCGGACAGCGGGTCGAGCAGCGAGCCGTCGAGCAGCTGGTTGACGTTGACACCGGGGTCCAGAGCGGCGTGGCTCATCCGGGTGCCGGGGCGGTCGTGCCCCCAGCCGTGCGGAAGGCTCACCACGCCGCGCCGGACGGTGTCGGTGAGCTCCGCCGGGGCGATCACCTCTCCCCCGGCGCCCTTGACGCGTACGGCCGCCCCGTCGGCGAGCCCGAGCCGGGCCGCGTCGTCGGGGTGGATGTGCAGGGTGCAGCGGTTGGAACCGCCGGTGAGCGCGGGGACGTTGTGCATCCAGCTGTTGTTGGAACGCAGATGACGGCGGCCGACGAGGACGAGGGCCGCCGGGCGCTCGCGCAGCGCGTCGCGCAGGCGCGGCAGATCCCCGGCGATCGGCTCCGGCAGCAGCTCGATCCTCCCGCTGCGGGTCTTCAGCCGCTGCGGCAGACGGGAGGTGAGCGGTCCCAGGTCGATGCCGTGCGGGTGCGCGAGCACCTTGTCCAGGGTCAGGCCGTCGGGGCGGGCACCGAAGCCGTCGCCGTACGGGCCGAGCCGCAGCATCATGTCGAGGCGGCGCTCGGGGCCGGTCTCGCCGCCGAGGGCCGCGGCGAGTTCCCGCGGGTCGCGTCCGTGCACCGGCGACGCGGTGTCCCCGACCGCCTTGCCCAGGGTGCTGTCGATGACCATCGTGTCCACGGCGGACGGGTCGGCGCCGTGCATGCCGGTCGCGGCGAGGAGGAGCCGGGCGAGGATCTCGGTCTCCGCCATACGGCCCTCCTCCAGGGGGACGGCGGGGCGGTTGTAGCGGACCTGGTTGCGGACGGCGAGGGTGTTGAACGCGAAGTCGTGGTGCGCGCTCTGCGAGGGCGGGGGCGGCGGCAGTACGACGTGGGCGTGGCGCGAGGTCTCGTTCAGGTACGGGTCGACGCTGACCATGAAGTCCAGCGACTCGAGCGCCTTGTCGAGACGGAGGCCGTCGGGTGCGGACAGGACGGGATTGGCGGCGACGGCGATGACGGCGCGGACCGGACTGCCGTCCGCCGTCACGGTGTCGATCTCCTCCGCCAGGGCGGCCAGCGGGAGTTCACCCTTGGCCTCCGGGTGCCTGCTCACCCGGCTGTGCCAGCGGCCGAGGGCGAAGCCGTGACCGGGGCCCGCCGGGCGGGGTGTCCGGTCGGTGGCGGCCAGCGGGAAGAGCGCACCGCCGGGCCGGTCGAGGTTGCCGGTGAGGATGTTGAGGACGTCCACCAGCCAGCTGGCCAGGGTGCCGTGCGGGACGGTGCAGCTGCCGATGCGGCCGTAGACGGCGGCGGTGGGAGCGGCGGCCAGCTCGCGCGCCAGCTCCCGGATGGTGCCGGCCTCCACGTCGCAGGCCGCGCTCGCCGCCTCGGGGGTGAAGTCCCGGAGTGCGTCGGGGAGTTCGTCGACGCCCTGGACGTGCGGGGCGAGCGCGCCGAGGTCGACGAGCTTCTCCTCGAAGAGGACGTACGCCATCGCCGCGAGGAGCGTCGCGTCGGTGCCGGGGCGGATGGCCACATGGCGGTCGGCGAGTTTGGCCGTGCGGGTCCGGCGCGGGTCGATGACGGTCAGCGTGCCGCCGCGCGCCCGCAGTGCGCGGAGCTTGCCGGGGAAGTCGGGGGCGGTGCACAGACTCCCGTTGGATTCCAGTGGGTTGGCGCCGATGAGCAGGAGGTGGTCGGTGTGGTCCAGGTCAGGCACGGGGATCGCGTTGGCGTCGCCGTACAGCAGGCCGCTCGACACATGCTTGGGCATCTGGTCGACCGTGGAGGCGGTGAAGACGCTGTGGGTGCGCAGGGCGCCGAGCAGGACGGGCGGGTAGAGAGCGCCGGCCATGGTGTGCACGTTCGGGTTGCCGAGGACGACGCCGACGGCGTGCGGTCCGTGCCGCTCGACGACGGGGCGCAGACCGGCCGCCACCGCGTCGAAGGCCTCCTCCCAGGTGGCCTCGCGCAGTTCGCCGTCCTTGCGGACGAGGGGGGTGCGCAGTCGGTCGGGGTCGCCGTCGGCGGCGCCGAAGGAGGCGCCCTTCGGGCAGATGAAGCCCTTGCTGAAGACGTCGTCCCGGTCACCCCGGGCGCCGGTCACCCGGGTGCCCTCGATGGTCAGCGTCAGGCCGCAGGTGGCTTCGCACAGGGGGCAGACGCGCAGGGCGGTTCGGGAGTCGGGGGTGGTGCCGGAGGTGCGGGACACGGGTCCTCCCGGAGGGCGGTGGCTTCGATGGCACACGGACGCGACCGAGCATACCGACCGGTACGCATGGCGGGGAGTGTCTGTCGGGGGTCACGTCGGAAATCCGCGCGCGAACGGTGTCGGCGCCTCGCGGCACGTCGACCCGCCGCCCAGCAGGACGGCACCCCGGCCCCCTGCGCTCCCCCGTGGCGCTCCGCGTCGGCGCCCCGGCCCCCTGCGCCTCCCCTGCGCTCCCGCGACGTCCCGCGTCCACAACCCCTCGGGACGGGCCGGACACCTCGGGGCAGGTCAGTCGAGGACCCTGGCCAGATACGCCCGCAGCAGCTCGCGCGTCTCCTCGATGATCCGCTCGTCCCCCTCGGGGGCGACCCGGAAGGCCAGGTGGACCAGGGTGTCGGCGGCCTCCACGGCGATCAGGAAACAACGGCGGAGATCCTCGTCCGGGGTGCGGTCGAGATAGCCGGAGAGCAGGTCGGTGAGGCGGTCGGCGACCCGGGTGTTGGGTTCGGAGTAACGGGCGCCGACCGGGATCTGGTTGCCGAAGTCGACGAGGGAGAATCCCGGCGCGGTGCGCTTCATGGCGAGGTACTCGTCGAGCACCGCGTCCATCGCGGCCCGCCACTCTCCTCCGTCCGCCTCCCGCAGGCGCTGGGTGACGCGCTCGGCGTAGAGCTCCAGGTTGCGCTGGGCGAGCGCGTCGGCCATCGCGCGCTTGTTGCCGAAGAAACGGTAGACGGAGCCGATGGGCACTCCGGCCCGCTGAGCCACGGTCCGGGTGCTCAGACCGTCGTAGCCCACCTCGTCGAGGAGGTCGGCGCAGGCGTCGAGGATTCTGGTCAGTCGTTCTGCGCTGCGCCGCTGTACGGGCGCTCTGCGCAGCGAGGTCGCATGGGGCACGCTCTTCATGATGCCTTTCCGCAGGGATCCGGTGAACCTCCCCCATCAGTACGCACCTCGATGGCCTGACCACTCACTTCACCCTCGGGACCACCGCGTGCGGTGTGGCCCGGGCCGCGGCCGGTGAGGCCGTCGGTGCCGCCGTCTTCGACCCGGCCCCCGACGCCGTGATGTCGGCCGTCCTCTCGATCGGCTCGCCGTGGACGGCCCACGCGGTGCCGTCGTCGGCGTACAGGCGCACGGTGACGTGATGGGTGCCGCGCGGTACGAGGTCCCCGGCCAGGTGGTACTCGGCGGTGCGCAGCCGGGCGACGGTCCGGCCGTCGACAGAGAGGCGGGCGAGGCCGCGCCCGGCGACCGGCACGGGTCGCGTGCCCGCGGGCGAGAAGCGGAAGTTGCGGACGGTCAGCCGCACGTCCCAGCTGTCGGCGGAGTCGGGCTGGATCTCGATCCCGACCTCGGGCGCCCCCTCCTTGCCCACCTCACGATAGAGCCGTCCCTCGTCGTCCATCTTGTCGAGCAATGTGCCCACGGACGAGGCCGACACTCCGCCCCTCCGCTCGTGCGCATCACCGGCGCCGCAGCCCGCTGATCCGCCGAGCAGGGCACAGACCGCGAGCGCGGTGAGTAGTCCACGCGTCCACCGCATGTCCGGGAGCGTAGAACAAGGCTCCGGCGGCCGGGATCCCCCTGGAGTCGGGTTCTCGGGCCGCGCTCCGACCCTTGAGGACTACTCCGGGCGGGGATTGCGGCGGGCCGCCGGGCCTGACCGTGCGGTCCGCGCGCGGCTCGTGGCCGATCCCGTTCGGTGCCGGCGGCCGACCCCTTGCGCGGGCGGGGGGTGAATCCTACGGTGATGCATAGGAATCAGGCGCGAGGGAGCGATCATGAGCGGGGACGCGAGGAAGACGGCCGAGGGGCTGACCTACCTCTCCGGATTCGGCAACGAACACAGCTCGGAGGCGGTCCCCGGGGCCCTGCCGCACGGCCGCAACGCGCCGCAGCGCGCACCGCTCGGGCTGTACGCGGAGCAGCTGAGCGGCACGGCGTTCACCGAGCCGAGGGCGTCCAACCGGCGTTCGTGGCTGTACCGGATCCGGCCGTCGGCCGCGCACCCCGCGTTCACGCGCACCGACAACGGCACCCTGCGGACGGCGCCCTTCACGGAGGCGGTGCCCGACCCGAACCGGCTGCGCTGGAACCCGCTGCCCGAGCCCCCCGCCGGGACGGACTTCCTCGCCGGCCTGTGGACCCTCGGCGGCAACGGCGACGCGACCCAGCGCACCGGGATCGCGGTGCACCTGTATCACGCCAATTCCTCGATGGAGCGGGTGTTCAGCGACGCCGACGGCGAGCTGCTCATCGTCCCGGAGCGCGGCGGTCTGCTGCTGCGCACGGAGTTCGGGCTGCTGCATGTGGAGCCGGGCCGGATGGCCCTGATCCCCCGGGGGGTGCGCTTCCGGGTGGAGCTGCTGGACAGCGCGCCGGAGGGCGGGCCGGACACGGGCGCCCGGGGCTATGTGTGCGAGAACTACGGGGCGCCCTTCCAGCTGCCCGACCTGGGCCCGATCGGCGCCAACGGCCTCGCCAACGCCCGCGACTTCCTCGCCCCGGTCGCCGCGTACGAGGACGTCGAGGGCCCGGTCGAGGTGGTGAACAAGTTCTGCGGCAACCTCTGGACGGCGACGTACGACCACTCGCCGCTAGACGTGGTCGCCTGGCACGGCAACCATGTGCCGTACGTCTACGACCTGCACCGTTTCAATGTGATCGGCTCCATCAGCTACGACCACCCGGACCCCTCGATCTTCACGGTGCTGACGTCGCCGTCCGACACCCCGGGCCTGGCCGGTGTCGACTTCGTCGTCTTCGCGCCCCGCTGGCTGGTGGGCGAGGACACCTTCCGGCCGCCGTACTTCCACCGGAACGTGATGAGCGAGTACATGGGGCTCGTCGAGGGCGCGTACGACGCGAAGGCGGAGGGCTTCGTACCGGGCGGCGGCTCGCTGCACAACATGATGTCGGCGCACGGGCCGGACCGGGAGACCTTCGACCGCGCCAGCGCCGCCGAGCTGAAGCCGCAGAAGATCGACGACGGGCTCGCCTTCATGTTCGAGACGCGCTGGCCGGTGACCGCTACGGCCCAGGCGGCACGGGCGGAGCACCTCCAGCAGGGGTACGACGACGTGTGGCAGGGCCTCCAGCGGCACTTCCGCCCGACGGACTGAGACCCACCGGCCGTTGCCTTCCACGCCCGCGACCGGTACGGATACCCTCGTGACCTCCTTCGCTCCGGACTCGATCGTCCTGAACCGCAAGCTGCCGCTCTGGTATCAGGTGTCGCAGTCCCTGCGCGCCTCGATACTCGGCCGCTCCCGCCAGGATCCGCTGCGCCTGCCCACCGAGGAGCAGCTCGCCGGGCACTACGGGGTGAGTGTGTTGACCATGCGGCAGGCGCTCAAGGAGCTGGAGGTCGAGGGGCTCATCACCCGGCACCGCCGGCGGGGCACGTTCATCGAGCCGAGTGCGCAGCGGGGCGCGCCCGTGCGGCTGCTCGGCTCGGTGGACGCGATCGTGGCCCAGCAGTCCGGCATGACGACCGAGCTGCTGGACCAGGGGAAGGCGCCCGTTTCGGGTGAGCTGGCCGAATTCTTCCCGGATGTGGACGAGGTGGCGACGTACCACCGGCTGCGCAGCGACGAGACGACGGGCGAGCCGACGAATCACGCGCGCAACTACCTCCGCCCGGAGCTGGCCGAGCGCATCGACCGGGAGGATCTGATCCGCTGGCCGATGACCAAGGTGCTGCGTGACGTGCTCGAAGTCGGCATCAGCCGGATCACGGACACCGTGGAGGCCCGGCTCGCGGACCCGGAGACGGCGCGTCTGCTCCAGGTGCCGCTCCTCAGCCCGATCCTGCGCTACACGGGCATCATCTACGGCCAGGACGGGCGGGCGCTGGACGTGGCGGTCATCCACTACCGGGGCGACCGCTTCTCGTTCACGGTCACCCTCGACGCCCACTGACGATGCCGTACCGGGGCAGCGCGCGGTGTCCGCGTCGTACGATGCCGAGCGTGACGCACGACGCCGCTCCGCTGCTCGCGGACCTCATGCCGTGGTCCGTCGCACCGCCGAGGCTGGGCCGGAGGTGGCCGACGGCACCGGACGCGGCATCCCTGAAGGCACGCTGGGACGCCCTCGTGCAGGCCGAAGGGGCCGACCGCGAGGCACTGTTCGGGCCGTCGCGTGCGCGCACGACGCACTCCGCGGTCGCCCAGCTGCCGGGCCACTCCAGCGGGACGGGCCGCCTCGCACGTGTGTCGGACCCCTGCCCGGACCCGGTTCGCGTGCTGCGCGCCCCCTTCGACGAGCAGTGGCTGATTCCCGATCACCGGCTGATCGACGCCGCTCGCCCCGAGTTGTGGCGGGTGGCGGGAGCCGAGCAGGTGTTCGCGGTCGAGCAGACCGCGGCGCCCGAAGCGCCGGGGCCGGTCCTGCTGGCCGCCTCCGTTCTACCGCTGAGCGCCGGCCGCGGCGGCCGGGTGCGTCCCCTCTTCAGGCGCCCCGGCGGCCGTGAACCGAACCTGGCACCGGGCCTGTTGGAGTACCTCGGCACCCGTCTCGGCCACTCCCCCGCCCCCGTCGACGTCCTCGCCTGGACGATGGCGGTCGCGCGGCACAGCCGGGACGGCTGCGCGGTCCCGCTCACCGCCGACCCCGAGACATGGGCGTACGGAGTCGGGCTGGGCCGCCGGATGCTGTGGCTGATGCGCCGCGACGGCGAGCGCCCCAAACTCCCCGGCGGCCGCCGCCCCTACGTCCGGGCGCCGCTGACCGCGGTCCCCCAAGGATCCCGCCCGGCCCGGGGGCCCCTCCTCCTCGACCCCTACTACGACCGCGCCGAGGAGTCGCTGCACCTCGGCGAGGGCAGGATCTCGCCCGTGCCGCCCGAGGCCTGGGACTTCGAGGTCGGTGGCGTACGCGTGCTCGAGCAGTGGTTCGCGGCCAGGACCGGGGAGCCCGGGCCGGGCACTCTGGAGGCGATCGGCCCGGCCGGCTGGCCGCAGGCCTGGACGTCCGAACTCCTCGAACTCATCACGGTCCTCGCGCTGCTCGCGGAACTACGGCCTCAGCAGGCCGGGTTGGAGCCGCGATCACCGATCACCCGGGCCGACCTGCGCACGGCCGGCGTGCTCCCGGTACCGGACACCGCGCGGCGTCCGGCCTCGGTGCTCGACCACCACGAAGAGGGTCCGGAGGGCCAGTTCGCGCTGATCTAGCCGATCCTGCCGATCCAGGGGCGCAGCCCGCGCCCGGCCCGGTCCGGTCCGTCACCGCGGAGACCGGGGGCGGTGAGCGGCGGGAGCGCCCGCGAACGATCGGTCACCCCTGCCTCACGCGACCGCCCCATCAGCGTCCGCGCATGACAAAGGTGGTGGCGAGGAGCCATGATCCACCGCATGGAGCCACAGCCACTGCCCCTTGAAGGCATCACCGTCGTCGCCGTCGAACAAGCCGTCGCCGCGCCCTTCGCCACCCGTCAGCTCGCCGATCTCGGCGCCCGGGTCGTCAAGGTCGAGCGGACCGACGGCGGGGACTTCGCCCGTGGCTACGACACCGCGGCCGCGGGCCTGGCCTCGCACTTCGTGTGGTGCAACCGGGGCAAGGAGTCCGTCGCCCTCGACCTGAAGGACCCGCGCGGACTGGATGTCGTGCGCCGGCTCGTCGCGGACGCGGACGTGTTCGTGCAGAACCTCGCCCAGGGGGCGGCGGCCCGGCTGGGCCTGGACGCGGCGACTCTCTGCGCCGGGCATCCGCGGCTGATCGCCGTCGACATCTCGGGGTACGGGGCTTCCGGCCCGTACGCCGGCAAACGCGCGTACGACATGCTCGTGCAGTGCGAGGCGGGGCTCGTGTCGGTGACGGGGACGCCGGAGCAGCCGGTGAAGGCGGGCATCCCGGCCGCGGACATCGCCGCGGCCATGTACGCCTTCTCGGGAGTCCTCGCGGCACTCGTGCGGCGCGGCACGACCGGCCGCGGGGGCCCGGTGGAGGTGTCGATGCTGGACGCGCTCGCGGAGTGGATGGGGCATCCGCTGCACCACGCGATGCACGGCGGGACACCACCGGCGCGCACAGGCCTGGCCCATTCCGTCATCGTTCCCTACGACGTCTATTCGACGGCGGACGGCGGGCGGGTGCTGTTGTCGGTGCAGAACGACCGGGAGTGGCGGCGGCTCGCCCAACAGCTGCTCGGTCGGCCCGAGTTGGCAGACGATCCGGAGTTCGCGACGAACCCGGCGCGGGTGGGGAACCGGGAGCGCGTGGACACGCTGGTGGCGAAGGCGCTGGGCGTGCTCGGCGCCGACGAGGCGGTGACCCGCCTGGAGGCCGCGGGCATCGCGTGCGCGCGGCTGCGGGATGTCCGGGAGGTGGCGGAGCATCCGCAGCTGGCGGCCAGGAACCGGTGGCGGGACGTGGGGTCACCGGTGGGGCCGCTGCGGGCGCTGCTGCCTCCGATCACGCTGCCGGGCGGGGAGGAGGCGCGGATGGGGGCCGTCCCGCGGCTCGGCGAGCACACGGGGGTGGTGTTGCGGGCGCTGGGCATGACGGACGCGGACGTCGCCGAGCTGCGGCGGGACGGTGTGGTGCGCTGAGCTTTCCGGCTCGGTGAATGTGGTGACCCGCGCTCCGGCCGTGGTGACCACCGGGCGCCGCTGCCCGCCGTGGGGATGACGGACGCGAAGAGGCAGCGCTGCGCCGGATCGGTGGGCCGCCGGAGCGCGAGTCGGGGAACGCCGGTACCGGCAGCCGCTCAGTGGCCGCCGAACAGCGAACGGCGCAGCCGCCTGAGCGGCGCGAAGAGCGAGACCCGCCGTACGCGCGCACCCATGGAGCCGCTGTCGTGCGCCGTGTCACGTGCCGTGAGCTCACGCATCAGTGACGTCGCCTCGAGCGTCTCGCGCTGCGGTATGGCAGGGCCACCCAGCACCGCGAGATGGCGGTCGAGGCGCGAACTGGTCGCGCTGCTCCCACACGTGATCGCAGGGACACGAGCCCTGCTGCGCACCGTTATCTGTTCCATGTCACTCCCCACCCGTACAAGTCCACCCGGCCCGGGCAGACTAACCCTATCGCCCCCTCGTGGCCCTCGTGTATCTCGGACACAGGATTCACCTTCCCCGTAAGGGGGTTGACGATTACTCTCCGAATCCAACCGTTTCCAGGGCGAGTTGGACAACCGGCTGGCTGGTGGGCTGCACTGACCCTCCGTGAGGTTCTACGGTCACTGCGAGTGACGTCGCGTTCGTATTCAGCCCGTCGGCGACGAGGGGCGTGTCGCCGTCGAACAGGCCGAGGGAACGCGGATTCTCGTTGGGGCGCATGAGCCACAGCTGATGGACACGTCCACCCGAGGGGGTGCCGAGTCCGCTCACCGTCACGACGGCGCGCCGCTCCGATGCGGAGGCCACAACTCCGATTCCGCGTCCCCGTGCGTCCCGTTCACCGGTCGCCCGCGCGTCGGGCGCCGCGAGAACGTGGGCGATCTCACGTGCCTGGGCGCGCTCCCGGTCCAGTTCGTCCCGCGCCTGAGTCGCCTGCACCGCGAACAGGGAGGCGACGACGAGAGCCGCGGCGGCCGTGGTGGTGGCGAGCGGGGCGAACAGCGGGCGGAATCGGGGGGCACGCGCCCGCGCGGGCTGATGGGCGGGCCGCGCACGGGGCTCCCGGGCGGCCGGTTCCTGCGGTGTCGTCCGTACGGCCGTCAGCACCCGCTCCCGGAGGGCGGCCGGCGGGGACGCCATCGTGGACCAGGCGAGCCGTACCGCGTCCTCGGTCAGCGCGCGCACCTCCTCGGCACAGCGTTCACAGCCCTTCAGATGACGTTCGAATCGGCGCCGCTCGTCGCTTTCCAGTGCGTCGAGGGCGTAGGGGGCGGCGAGGGAGTGCAGATCGCGGCCCAGCAGTCGGTCGAGGACGCTCATGCGGCACCCCCCTCTCTTCCGTGGCGGTCGTGGCCGGGCAGGCAGTCGGGGATGTTCATGCGACTCCTCCCAGGCATTCGCGCAGGCGGGTGAGCCCGTCGCGCATACGGGTCTTGACGGTGCCGAGGGGCAGGGAGAGCCGCTCGGCGACTTCACGGTAGGTGTAGCCGTCGTAGTAGGCGAGGGTCACGGACTGGCGTTGCAGGGCGGTGAGCCGGTCGAGACAGCGGCGGACCCACTCGCGTTCGAGCCCGGCCTCGACCTCCTCGGCGACCTGGTCGAAAGCCGGGTGGTGGTTGCGCTGCCCCTCGCGCTGCTCGCGCTCGGTGGCCGCGCGGGCGCTGCGCACCCGGTCGACGGCGCGGCGGTGCGCGAGGGTGAGGATCCAGGACAGGGCGCTGCCTCGCCCTGGGTCGAACCGCGCCGCGGAGCGCCAGAGTTCGAGCAGCACCTCCTGCGACACCTCCTCCGACTGCGCGGGGTCCCGCACCACGCGGCGCACCAGTCCGAACACCGGCCCGGACACCAGTCCGTACAGCTCCTCGAACGCCTTCTGGTCGCCTCCGGCCACCAGCACCAGTAGTTCGTCAGCCTCCACCCGTCCCCCTCTCCGGCCGTGCACGGCCCGTCCTTTCCCCTACGTCTTCGCAGCGAACGTGTCTACGGATGGGTTACGGATCAGCGAGCCGAAAACGCGAGTCCGGCGCCGACCAGTTGACGGGGCGGGCGCCCGGCGGATCGCGGGGTCGTCGCGAAGAATCCGGCTCCTCGATGAAACATGCAGGGAGGACCGCCGTAAACACGTTTGGGATTCGACCAATCCACCCCGGCGACCGCTCCGAATGGCGTGCGTCAGGCAAGTTGGACATGAGGACGGACGGCATGACACCTATCTCCAGGAGCGGCGTGGGACGCAGGACTTTCGCGACCCTCGTATGTGGTGCGCTGGCCGCCGGGGGGCTCGCAGCCGCCGGCGTGACCGCGCTGGTACCGGGGGCGGCCTCCGCCTCCAGCCACCGGGAGGCCCCGCTGATCTCGGGCACTCCCCAGTACGACAACACGGACGTCTACGCGTTCGTCAGCCCGGACAAGCCCGATACGACGACGATCGTGGCGAACTGGATTCCCTTCGAGGAGCCCGCCGGCGGCCCGAACTTCTACACGTTCGCCGACGACGCCCAGTACGACATCCACATCGACAACGACGGTGACGCGCAAGGCGAGTTGGTCTACCGCTACACCTTCAAGACGCACCGCAAGAACGGCGACACGTTCCTCTACAACACGGGCGCGGTCACCAGCCTCGACGACCCCGACCTGAACATCACGCAGACGTACGACATCGACCTGCTGCGGCTGCACAACCAGAAGCTGGTGTCGCGGACCAAGGTCGCGGACGACGTCCCGGTCGCCCCGTCGAACGTCGGCAAGGCGTCGATGCCGGACTACGGCAAGCTGCGCGACCAGGCGGTGTACAAGCTCGCGGGCGGCTCGAAGACCTTCGCCGGCCAGGCGGACGACCCGTTCTTCCTGGACCTGCGCGTCTTCGACCTGCTGTACGGCGGGAACCTGACCGAGGTCGGGCGGGACACCCTCAAGGGCTACAACGTCAACTCCATAGCCCTGCAGGTCCCGAACGACATGATCCGTGAGTCGTCCGGACAGCCGGTCGTCGGCATCTGGTCCACCACGCAGCGCAGGGACGCCCGCGGCAACTACACGCAGGTCTCCCGGCTCGGCATGCCGCTGGTCAACGAGGTCGTCAACCCGCAGAAGGACAAGGACAAGTTCAACGCGTCCGCGCCCTGGAACGACGGTCAGTTCCTGAAGAACGTGACCAACCCGGAGCTGCCGAAGCTCATTGAGGGCATCTACAAGATCAAGGCCCCGGCCGAGCCCCGCAACGACCTGGTCGACGTCTTCCTGAAGGGCGTGAAGGGCCTCAACCAGCCGCCGCACGTGCGTCCGGCGGAGGAACTGCGCCTCAACACCTCGATCAAGCCGGCCACGCACCCCAAGCGGCTCGGTGTGCTCGACGGCGACAACGCGGGCTTCCCGAACGGACGCCGGCTCACCGACGACGTGATCGACGCCTCGCTCCAGGTGGTCGAGGGTGAACTGGTCGGTTCCAAGAACGACTTGGGCGACGCGGTCGACAAGAACGACAAGAAGTTCGAGAAGTACTTCCCGTACGTGGCCAAGCCGACCTCGGGTTCGCGCGGCGCGCTGGCCAAGGGCACGACCAGCGGGACCGACGTGCGCAGCCAGCTCGGCGACGCGCTGCAGCCCGCCGGGACGACCTCCGGCGGTGGGACCGACACCGTGCTGATCGCGGGCTCCGCCGCGGCGGGCGCCGCCGGGATCCTGCTCATCGGCACCGGTCTGCTGTGGTGGCGCCGACGGATGTACAACCGGGCCTACTGACCCGGCTCACCGACTGGCGGGGGGCGCCCCCCCCCCCCCCCCCCCCCCGGGGGGGGGGGCCCCCCCCCCCCCCCCCCCCACCCCACCCCGCTGCACTCGTGTCAGTGCTCTTTGGAGCGCCGCGGCCGACC
>NZ_JBSFYW010000035.1:0-96054 GCF_053599975.1 Streptomyces sp. NPDC005141
CCTCCGGCCGCCGGAGGGCACCGGCGCGGAGAGGCGGAGGGGCCGGACCCCTCCCGCCTCGTCCGGCGATCGGCAGCGCCGCGGCGCGGGATCATCCGGTGATCAGCCGCGCCGACGGCTCGGCGTCATTCGGCGATCAGCCGCACCGGCAGCTCGAACAGGTCGTTCTGTGTCACCACCGGCTTGTTGCGGAGCTCCGACACCGGTACGGCCAGGTCCAGGGACGGGAAGCGCTCGTACAGGGCGGGGAGGGCGACGCCCGCTTCCAGGCGGGACAGGGCCGCGCCGGGGCAGACGTGGGGTCCGTGGCCGAAGGAGATGTGCCGGTTCTTGCCGGTGCGGCTGACGTCGAAGTCGCCCGCGGCGGGACCGTGGGCGTTCTCGTCGCGGCCGATCGCGCCGTACGACACGATCAGCGCGTCGCCCGCCGGGATCACCTTGTCGCCGACCGGGACGTCCTCCGTCGCGAAGCGAATGAGGACGTGGGAGGTCGGCGTGGCGTAGCGCAGGGTCTCCTCGACGACCGCCGACCAGTCGGCCTCGCCGGCGAGGACGCGGGCGCGCTGGTCGGGGTTGGCGGAGAGGTTGACCACCGCGTTGACGATCAGGGAGATCGTCGTCTCGTGGCCCGCCGCGACCATCAGCTGCAGGGTGGAGACGATCTCCGCGTCGGTGAGGTGGTCACCGTCCTCGGAGGCCACGATCAGCGCGCTGGTCAGGTCGTCGCCCGGCTCGGCACGCTTCGCCGCCACCGTGTCCGCCATGATCCCGGCCAGCTCGGTGAGGGTCGCGATGACCTCGGCGGGCGGGGTCTGCGTCGAGAAGAACTTCTCGAAGAGCTCCTTCAGACGCGGCAGCCGGGACTCCTCGATGCCCATGAGGTCGGCGATGACGTACATGGGCAGGGGGTAGGCGAAGTCGGCCTTCAGGTCGACGACCTCCCCCGTGAGGTTGTCGAGCAGACTCTCCGTCAGCTTCGAGATCCGCTCCCGCATCTGCTCCACCCGTCGCGGCGTCAGCGCCTGCGCCACGAGGGTGCGCATCCGCCGGTGGTCCGCGCCGTCCACCGTGAGCATGGAGCGGCCGGGGTTGGCGAGCCCGATCAGCGGCCAGTCGGGGGCGATCTCGCCGCGCTGCCAGGCGCCCCAGACGTTGATGTCCTTCACCAGACGGGGGTCCGTGAGCAGGGCGCGCGCCTCGGCGTGGTGGGTGACCGCCCACACCGGCACACCGCCGGGCAGTTCGACGGCGGCGAGCGGTCCCGCTGCGCGCAGCGCGGCGCTCTCGCCGTCGAGGTCGGTGACGAAGGGGTCCAGGACTATGCGGGTCTCTTCGGTACCGGTGGTCATGCGGGGGTGCCTCCAAGGGCTGAAGTGGGAGTACTGCGTCTTCCCGGGGCAGGGGAGAGCCCCGGACCCCGGCCGGACGGCGTGCCGGCCGGGCGCAACGGCGTCTCAGAGGGCAGGTACGGGGGTGAACCGCACGGGCAGCTCGGTCAGGCCCCGCAGCCAGGGGGAGGGGCGCCGGGCCAGTGACTCGGCGGGCACGGCCAGGTCGATGTCCGGCAGCCGGTCCAGGACGACCTCGATCCCGGTGCGCGCGATGACCTCGGCGACCTCCTGCGCCGGGAACGGGCAGCGGTGCTCTCCGTGACCGAAGGAGAAGTGGGCGTTGTTGCCGCCGGTGAGGGCGGAGCTGTCGGTGCGGACCTGGGGGTCGGAGTTGGCGCCCTGCAGGCCGAGCAGCAGCAGGTCGCCGGCGCGGACCCGGCGGCCGCCGAGCTGGGTGTCGCGGGAGGTCCAGCGCCCGGCCACGTTCTGGGTGGGGGTGTCCTCCCACAGCACCTCGTTCATGGCCTCGGCGACACTGTGCCGGCCGCCGAACAGCGAGGCCGCGAAGCGCTCGTCGGTGAGCATCAGACGCAGCGAGTTGCCGATCCAGTCGGCGGTCGGCTGGTGACCGGCGGCCATCATGACCATCAGGTCCTGGGCGATCTCCTCGTCGCTGAAGCCCGAGGGGTCCGCGAGCATCCGGGAGACGACGTCGTTCGCCGGTGTCTCCTTGCGGTCGGCGAGCAGCTTCGCCATGGAACCGGCGAGGTGCTGCTGCCCGGCCAGCGCGCCCCCGCGCCCGTTGATCATGTCGTTCAGGGCGGTCACCAGGCCCGGACCCTGTTCGTCCGCGAAGCCGTAGAGCGTCGCGAGGACGCGTACCGGGAGCAGTGCCGCGTAGTCGCCGATGATGTCCGTCTCGCCCTTGGCGCAGACCGCGTCGATCAGCTCGTCGGCGAACTTCTCGGCCTGGGAGCGCAGTTCGGAGGGGTCCACGGCCTCGAGGGCGTTGCTGATCATCGCGGCACGCTCGCGGTGCCGCTCGCCGACCGTGTACAGGATGGAGGGCTGCTTGCGGCCGATCATCGGCAGCAGCGGCCAGTCGTCGGGGATGCGGTCCCACTGGCTCCACAGGTCCGAGTCGCGGCTGAACAGCTGCGGGTCGCCGGTGACGTGGTGCAGTTCGCGGTAGCCCAGCACCAGCCAGGCCGGAATGTCGCCGTCGAGGACGACCGGCACGACGGAACCGTGCTCGCGCCGCATCTCCCGGTACAGCTCGGCGGGTTCGGTCTGGAACCGCGCCCCGCTCAGGGGTACGGGCGCGGGTGCGGGTGTGGGGGTCACAGCGCCAACTCCGGTGATTGAAGGGCGCCTTCCTCGGCCGGGGCGCCGGGACGGACGTAGAGGGACTGGATGTGCTCCACCAGCGTGATCAGCACCCGCTTGCTGGACTCCCGGGACCGGGCGTCGCAGTCGATCAGCGGCACGTGCGGGTCGAGGTCGAGGGCCTCGCGGAGCTGCGCGGGGGTGTGCGGGGGGCCGCCGAAGTCGTTGCAGGCCACGATGAACGGCGTGCCGTGGTGCTCCAGCCGGTCGATGGCGTACCAGGAGTCGTCGATACGGCGGGTGTCGACCAGGACGATCGCGCCGAGTGTTCCGGAGAAAAGCCGGTCCCACAGGAACCAGAAGCGTTCCTGACCGGGCGCGCCGAACAGGTACAGGATGTTGTGGGCGTCCAGCGTGATGCGCCCGAAGTCGAAGGCGACGGTGGTCGCGGTCTTGCCGCGCACCTCGCTGATGTCGTCGACGGCCGCGCCGGCCTGCGTCATCGTCTCCTCGGTGTTGAGGGGACGTATCTCGCTGACCGAGCGGACCAGGGTCGTCTTGCCGACGCCGAAGCCGCCCACGATCACGATCTTGAGACCGTTGTCGGCCGACGCCGACAGGGGCGCACGAGCGTCAGAGGTTACGGAGTCCAACGAGCACCTGCTCCAGAATGTCGGGATCGGGAAGACCGGAAGGAACAGTGGTGTGCGGGTGGCGGGCGCTGACGCGGCTCGTGGAGAGCAGGTCGGAGAGCAGGATGCGGGTGATCGACACCGGCAGCTTCAGCTCCGCCGCGATCTCCACGACCGCCGTCGGCCGCTCGCACATCCGCAGGATCGCGGCGTGCTCGGACTGCATGCCCACCACCGGATCGCACTCGGCGACCACCAGTGTCACCAGGTCGAAGGGGGTGTCGGGCCCGGACCGGCTGCGTCCTTGGGTGAGTGTGTACAGCCGGTCGGGCGCGTCGTCCCTGCCAGGACGGCTCATGACGACCGGGGCGGCGCGCTCAGGTGCTCGCCGAGCTGCTCCACGAGTTCGCTCATGTTGTGCCCGACCAGTCCGGCGTCGGCGTCCTCGGCGGTGACGACGGCGAGATGCGCGCCGTCGCCGGCCTCCACGATAAACAGCACCCCTCCGTAGAACTCGGCCATCGCCGAGCGCACACCCCCGCTGCCGTCGCCGAACTCCACGGACGCGCCGTGGGACAGCGACTGGATGCCGGCGGCGATCGCGGCGAGCTGGTCGGCCTGGTCGACCGACAGCTCCGGAGTGCGGCACAGCTTCAGGCCGTCGCGGGAGAGCACGAGCGCGTGCCGTGCGCCCGGGGTGCGCTCAAGGAGGCCCTCGATGAGCCAGGTGAGCTTCTCGTCGGCGGTGATGGTGCCGGTCATGGGGTGGTGTCGCCTTCCGGGAACGAATGCTGGGTGGGGGTGGTGGAAGTGGCTGGGGCGGCGCCCCGTACGGCGGCCTCGTCGCGCGGGTCGTCCGCGCCGCGCTCGTCGGCGGCGCGTCCGGGCCGCGCGTCCGGAACCCGGTCCTCGGCCCGCACCCGGTCCTCGGCCCGCACCCGGTCCTCGGCCGGTGCGGGATCCTCGGCCCGTACGGCTTCGGGGGCGCCCGGCGTCGTGCCGCGTACCGCCTGGCGGAAGCTGCCGAAGCGGGTGGCCGACCGGGTCTTGGGGTCTTCGCCGGTACGCGGTTCCGGGGCGGCCGGGGGTGTGGCGTGCGAGCGGCTGCGCTCGGCGTGGGCGAGGGTGCGTCCGCGACGGCGCTTGGGCAGGCCGCCGGTGGAGGCGGGACCCTGCTCGTGCCGGGGCGAGTCGTGGGTCGGGACGGGGTCCGGGTCCAGGTCGTCGCCCGCGCGGGCGGCGGCGTACGACACGGGGGACGCCGAGGATTCCCGGGGCGACCGGGACTCCTGCGAGCCCTGCGGCTCCTCCGGCTCCGGCGATCCCTGGTCGGTCCGGGACCGTGGCGCGGAGCTGTGACCGTCGACGGCCGTCGGAGCCGACAGGACGTGCTCGGCCGGGAGCGGGGCCGCGCCGAGTGGGGTGTTCGGCAGCGTGAGGAGGTCCTGCGGGATCAGGACGAGGACGCCGGTGCCGCCGCGGGCGGAGGGCCGGAAGGACACCTTCAGGCCGTGCTTGCGGGCCAGCCGGCCGACCACCGCGAGGCCGAGGCGGGTGCCGGTGAGGCCGCCGAGGCCGGCCGGGTTCCCCGAGTCCCCGGAGACGGCGCGTTCGGCGCGCCGCAGCTGGACGTCGCCCATCACGAGGCCGCTGTCCTCGACGGAGACGATGACACCCGCCGGGACCTCCTCGACGTACACATGCACTTCGGCGGTCGGCGGCGAGAAGTTGGCGGCATTGTCGAGGAGTTCGGCGAGCGCGTGCATGACGCCCTCGGCGGCGTGTCCGGCGACGGCGGCCTCGCTGGCGGAGTGGACGCGCACGCGCTGGTAGCCGCCGATGCGGCCCATGGCGCCGCGCAGGATCGACTCCATGACGATCGGGCGGGCCCAGCGGCGGCCCGAGCGCGCGCCCGTCAGGACGGCGACGGAGTCGGCGAGGCGGCCCGCCTGGGCGGTGCGGTGGTCGAGGTGGAGGAGGTCGGCGAGGACGTCCTCGTCGGAGTGTCGCTCCTCCATGGCCCGCAGGTCGGCGAGCATGCCGGTGGACAGCGCCTGCATCCGGCCGGCCGCGTTGGCGGTCGCCGAGATCGCGGCGGCGCGGTCGCCGACGGCCTTCCGGGCGCGTTCGGAGAGTTCGGCGTTGCGCTCGGTGAGCAGGACGCGGTCGCCGGTGAGCAGTTCCCGCTCCTCGGCGAACTCCTCTGTGAGGCGGGCGCGTTCGCGTGCGGCGGCCTCGGTCAGGCGGATCCGCTCCTGGGCGGCGGCCTCGGCCGATCGGGCGCGTTCGCGGGCGGCGTCGTCGACCAGCCGGGCCCGCTCCTGGTTGAACTCCTCGGCCAGCCGGGCCCGTTCCTGCAGGAGCCGGCCGGCGTCCTGGGTCACACTGTCGAGGCGACGGCGCACCTGTCGCGTGGTCTGCACGGCGCGGGAGGCCACGATCACGGCCGCGCACAGCAGCACCGCGGCGGCACCCGTTCCCCAGGCGAGGGGGACGCGCGCCGATTCGGGGGCCAGCAGGACGGCGGTCACCACCGCGATCGCGGCCGGGACGGCGGCGGTCAGCGCGGCGGGTGCCGTGGCGCGCAGGGTGGGTCGTTCGCCGGAGGGCAGGGGCGGGGTCATCAATCGGTCCTCGGTCGTGTTCCTGGGGGGAGAACGTGTCCTCGGTCGTGTCCTCGGTCGATCCTGGGCGAGAAGCAACACCTGGTGCTCAACTCGCGGTCACTATATGAGAGTTCGTGATCGGATTGGGAAGGTTCGGGAAGCGGTTTCATGATCACCCCTGCATAACGGGGCCTTTCGGGTGCGCGGCCGGGCGGCCGGTACCCGCGCCCGGCGGCATCCTGGAGACATGACGGATCTGGGTGGACGGTCGGACGGACTGCCGGAGGGGCGACCCGGGAGGCGGCCTCAGGGACGAACCCGGGGGCGGACCGGTGGACGGGTCGGTGGGCCGCCCGGGGGCGTACCGGACGGGCTTCCCGAAGGAGCACCGAAAGGGCTCCCGGAGCAACTGCGGTCCGAGCTGGTGAAGGCCGTGCGCGGCGAGGTCTCCTTCGACGCCACGGCACGGGCGCTGACCACCATGGACGCCTCCAACTACCGGCGCGTACCGCTCGGCGTCGTGGCCCCGCGCGACGCCGACGACGTGACGGCGGCCCTCGCCGTGTGCCGCGCCCACGGGGTGCCGGTCGTGCCGCGCGGCGGCGGCACCTCGATCGCCGGACAGGCCACGGGCACCGGAGTCGTCCTGGACCTCACCCGCCACATGAACCGGATCGTCGCGCTCGACCCGGACGCCCGTACGGCCGTCGTCCAGCCCGGTGCCGTCCTCGACCGCCTCCAGGAAGCCGCCGCCCCGCACGGCCTGCGCTTCGGCCCCGACCCCTCCACCCACAGCCGCTGCACCCTCGGCGGAATGATCGGCAACAACTCCTGCGGCTCCCACTCGGTCGCCTGGGGCACCACGGCGGACAACGTGCGGGAACTGTCCGTCGTCGGCGCGGGTGGGGAGGCGCTCCGCCCCGGCCGGGACTGGCAGGGCGCCCCGGACGGTCTCCGGGCCCTGGTCGAGAGCGAGTTGGCGCTGCTGCGGACCGGCTTCCCGGACCTCCCGCGACGGATCTCCGGGTACGCCCTCGACGCGCTCCTGCCCGAGAGGGGCGCGGACGTGGCCCGCGCCTTCTGCGGCTCCGAGGGCACCTGGGGCGTCCTCACCGAAGCGGTCGTACGCCTGGTCGAGGCACCCCGGGCGCGCGCCCTGGCCGTCCTCGCCTACCCCGACGAGAGCGCCGCGGCGGACGCCGCCGCCGGCCTGCTGCCACTGGGGCCGCTGACCGTGGAGGGGATGGCCGCCGACCTCGTACGCGCCGACGCGGGACTGCCGCGCGGCGGGGCCTGGCTGTTCGTGGAGACGGGCGGCGGATCACCGGCTGAGGCACGCGCGCGTGCGGACGCGATCGTGCGGGCGGCGGACGTACGGGACTCCCTGGTGGTCACCGATCCTGCGGGGCAGCGGGCGCTGTGGCGACTGCGGGAGGACGCGAGCGGCACGGCGACCCGGATGCCGGCCGCCGAGGACGGCTCCCCGCCCGGCGGGGGCCGCGGCCCCGGCGGCGAGGCATGGCCCGGCTGGGAGGACTGCGCCGTGCCGCCCGCCCGGCTGGGCGCCTATCTCCGGGACTTCCGGCGCCTGCTCGCGGACCACGGACTGCGCGGCACGCCGTACGGGCACTTCGGTGACGGCTGCATCCACGTCCGGATCGACTTCGACCTGATCTCGACGGCGGGCGTCGCCCGCTTCCGCCGCTTCTCGGAAGAGGTCGCCCGCCTCGTCGTCTCCCACGGCGGCTCCCTGTCCGGCGAGCACGGGGACGGGCAGGCGCGCGCGGAACTGCTGCCGGCGATGTACGGCGCCGAGATGGTCCGCCTCTTCGAACGGGCGAAGGACCTCTGGGACCCGGACGGCCTGCTCAACCCCGGCATGCTCGTCCGCCCGCACCGGCTGGACGAGAACCTGCGGTTCGCCGTGCTGCCGCACCGCCCGGTGGACGTGGAGTTCGGATACCCGGCGGACGGCGGCGACTTCTCGGCGGCGGTGCGCCGCTGTGTGGGCGTCGCCAAGTGCCGTACGACCTCCGCGCCGGACGGCGCGGACGTCATGTGTCCCTCCTTCCGCGCGACCGGCGAGGAGGCGCACTCCACGCGCGGGCGGGCCCGGCTGCTGCACGAGATGCTGGCCGGCGAGATCGTCACCGGCGGATGGCGTTCGACCGAGGTCCGCGACGCGCTGGACCTGTGTCTGTCGTGCAAGGGATGCCGGTCCGACTGCCCGGTCGGCGTCGACATGGCCACGTACAAGGCGGAGTTCCTGCACCACCACTACGCGGGCCGCCGCCGCCCCGCCGCGCACTACGTCATGGGACGGCTCCCGGGCTGGCTCGCGGCGGTCACCCGCACCCGCTCGGCACGGCTCGTCAACTCCCTCGCGTCCTTGCGCCCGTTGGCCGCCCTCGCCAAGCGCCTGGGCGGCATCGCGCCCGAACGGGAGATCCCACGCCTGGCGCCGGACACGTTCAGCCAGTGGTGGTCGAGACGATTCCGGGACCGGGTGCGGGCGTACGTGCGCCGGGGACGGCGGGTCGGGGCGGACGGTCCCGGCGGGGCAGGGGGCGGGGAACGGCGGGACGCGGACGAGCTGTTCCCGGGCTTCGGCGGGAGGACGGTCCTGCTGTGGCCGGACACCTTCACCGAGCACCTGGCACCCTCCGTCGGACGCGCGGCCGTCCGGGTGCTGGAGGCCGCGGGGCTGGCCGTGCTGCTGCCGCCGCGGACGGTGATGAGGCACGGGCCCATCGGCGACGGGGTCACCCGGGGCCCCCTCCGCTTCACCACGCTGCTGCCGCGCCGCCGCCACCGCGTCTGCTGCGGACTGACGTACGTCTCGACCGGCCAGCTCGACCGCGCCCGCACCGTGCTCCGCCGGACCCTCGACCTCATGGAGCCCTACCTCGCCCTGGAGGACCTCTCGGTCGTCGTCCTGGAACCGAGCTGCGCCGCCGCGCTGCGCACGGACCTCCCCGAGCTGCTGGACGACGATCCGCGCGCGGCGCGGCTCGCGGCGGCCGTGGTGACCTTCGCGGAGGCACTGGAACGGCACGCGCCGGACTGGACGCCGCCCCGCGTCGACCGCCCGGCCGTCGGCCAGACGCACTGCCATCAGCACGCGGTCCTCGGCGACGCCGCCGAACGCCGGCTGCGCGACGCGGCCGGTCTGACCGGCACCCTCGCCGGCGGCTGCTGCGGTCTCGCGGGCAATTTCGGCTTCGAGAAGGGCCATGAGGAGGTGTCGAGGGCATGCGCCGAGGAACAGCTGCTCCCGGCAGTACGGGCGGCCGACGACACCGCGGTGATCCTCGCCGACGGCTTCTCCTGCCGCACCCAGCTGGCCCACCTGACCGACCGCCGCGGCCGCCACCTGGCGGAGGTGCTGGCAGAAGCCCTGGAGAACGGTTCGCGGGGCGGCGGGTCCGAGGGACCCGCGTAAGTACGCTGGCGATCCCACCGATCCGAGGACTTCGAGGAGCAGTGCGCATGACCCTCCGCCTGCAGGCGATCACCCGTGACGAACATCTGGCGTTCGTCCGCTCGCGGCCCTCGGCCAGCCATATGCAGGTGCCCTCCTGGGGCGACGTGAAGCCCGACTGGCGCGCGGAGAGCCTCGGCTGGTTCGACGAGGACGGACGGCTCCAGGGGGCCGGCCTCGTGCTGCTGCGGCCCCTGCCGAAGGTCAAGCGGTACCTCGCGTATCTGCCCGAGGGTCCTGTCATCGACTGGCACGCCCCTGACCTCGCCGAACGCTGGCTCCGGCCGATGCTGGCGCATCTCAAGTCACGCGGCGCGTTCAGCGTGAAGATGGGTCCGCCCGTGGTCACGCGCCGCTGGAGCGCGGACGCGGTCAAGGCGGCCATCGCCGATCCGGCGGCGCGGCGGCTGGGCGAGGTGACGGCGTCCTCGCGGGAGCCGGGTGCCGCCGAGATCGCCGACCGGCTGCGGGGCATGGGCTGGCAGCGGACCGAGCCGGGCGGCGAGGACGGTTTCGCGGCGGGACAGCCGCGCTACGTCTTCCAGGTCCCCTTCGCCGGACGGTCCCTGGAGGAGATCCACAAGGGCCTCAACCAGCAGTGGCGGCGCAACATCAAGAAGGCCGACAAGGCCGGAGTCCAGGTGGTCCGGGGCGGGTACGACGACCTGCCCGCCTTCTACGAGCTGTACGCGGAGACGGCGGAACGGGACCGTTTCATCCCCCGCCCGCTGCCCTACTTCCAGCGGATGTGGACCGCGCTGACGGCCGAGGACCCCGACCGTATGCGGCTCTACCTCGCCCACCACGAGGGCGACGTCCTCGCCGCGGCCACCATGCTGACCGTCGGCACCCACGTCTGGTACTCCTACGGAGCCTCCACCGGCCGCAAGCGTGAGGTCCAGCCCAACAACGCCATCCAGTGGCGCATGATGGCCGACGCCCACGCCCTCGGCGCCGCCGTCTACGACTTCCGCGGCATCACCGACACCCTCGACGAGACGGACCACCTCGTCGGCCTACTCCGCTTCAAGGCGGGCGCGGGCGGTGAGGCGGCGGAGTACCTCGGAGAGTGGGACTTCCCCATCAACCGGCTGCTGCACAAGGCCCTCGACCTGTACATGACCCGCCGCTGACCGCCGCTGACCGCCGCTGACCGCCGGGGCCCGCTGAGGTGGGCGTCGGTCCCGCTATCCGTCCAGGTTCGCTTCGAGGCCCTTGGCCTTCCCACGGCCCACCTGGGTGCGCACCGCGCCCATGCTCGCCGCGATGACCAGGGCGATGGCGAGGGACTCGGGGAGCGAGAGGGCCTGGTCCAGGACGAGGAAACCGGCGGTGGCGGCGACGGCCGGTTCCAGGCTCATGAGGATGGCGAAGGTGGAGGCGGGGAGGCGGCGCAGGGCGAGAAGTTCGAGGGTGTACGGGAGGACCGAGGAGAGCATGGCCACCGCGGCTCCCAGGGCGACCGTCGTCGGGACGAGGAGCCTCGAGCCCGACTCGACGACCCCGAGGGGCAGGAACGCCACCGCCGCGACCACCATGGCCAGGGCGAGGCCGTCGGCCTGGGGGAAGCGTCGGCCCGTCCGCGCGCTGAAGATGATGTACGCCGCCCACATGGCGCCCGCACCCAGGGCGAAGGCGACACCCGCGGGGTCGAGGCTGCTGAAGCCTCCGCCGCCGAGCAGGAAGACCCCGCCGAGGGCGAGGCCCGCCCAGAGCAGGTTCAGGGCGCGGCGGGACGTGAGGACGGAGAGCGCGAGCGGGCCGAGCACTTCGAGGGTGACGGCGGGGCCGAGCGGGATGCGGGCGACCGCCTGGTAGAAGAGGCCGTTCATCGCGGCCATGGTGAGGCCGAAGACGACCACCGTGCTCCAGTCGGCGCGCGAGTGGCCGCGTACCTTCGGACGGCAGACCAGCAGCAGCACGATCGCGGCCACCACCAGCCGCAGCGTCACCACGCCGAGGGCGCCCACCCGGGGCATCAGGCTCACCGCGAGAGCCCCGCCGAACTGCACGGAGATCCCTCCGGTGAGCACCAGGCCCACGGGCCCGAGGCCACCACGCCGGCCGGAACCGCCCGCCGTGGGCGCACCGGCCGCGGACACGGGTGCCAGGGCGGGGGCGGCCGAGGCCGGGGAGGACGGGGCGGCGCTGGGGGTGTTCACGGGACCTTCCGGGGGATCGACGCGTTCGTTCATCATACTGCACCTGTAAGTCCAGAGCAGTGGACTTGGTCAGGCGTGTGAACTCTTTACGCAACTGTCTCAAAGAATCGGGCGGGGCGCCCGAAGGGGACGCCCGGCCACGCGGGCGCGGCTGTACCGGCCAATTAATGCAAGCATGCTTGCTTGTTTCTTTGAGCGCTGCCATGCTCCGTGCCACACACCGTCGTGTCCCGAGGGGAGCGCATCGTGTCCGACGCGTCGTCCGTGGTCTCCGTGATCGACGATCTGCACCGGGAGAGTGAGGAACTCGACCGGTTGGTGGGGGAGTTGGACGCGGGGCAGTGGGCCCTCGGCACGCCCGCCGCGGGCTGGACGGTCGCCCACCAGATCGCGCATCTCGCCTGGACCGACCGGTCCGCCCTGCTCGCCGTCACCGACGCCGAGGCCTTCGCGAAGGAGGTCGAGAAGGCGCTCGCCTCTCCCGACGGCTTCGTGGACGAGGGCGCGGAGGAGGGCGCCGCACAGGCGCCCGCCCGGCTGCTCGCCGGCTGGCGCGAAGGGCGGACCGCCCTGGAGACGGCCCTGCGCGCGGCACCCGCCGGAACCCGGTTCCCCTGGTACGGCCCGCCCATGTCGGTCGCCTCCATGGCCACCGGGCGGCTCATGGAGACCTGGGCCCACGGACAGGACGTGGCCGACGCGCTCGGTGTGGTGCGCCCACCCACCGACCGGCTCAAGCATGTGGTCCGTATCGGCGTACGCGCCCGTGACTTCGCCTTCGCCGTACACGGCCTGACCGCACCCGCCGAGGAGTTCCGGGTGGAACTCGAGGGCCCCTCCGGCGAGATGTGGACCTACGGCCGGGCCGACGCCCCGCAGCGCGTCACCGGCCCCGCCCTCGACTTCTGCCTGCTGGTGACCCAGCGCGCCCACCGCGCCGACCTCGCCGTACGGGCCGAGGGCCCCGACGCGGACCGCTGGCTGGACATCGCCCAGGCCTTCGCCGGTCCGCCGGGTGCCGGGCGGGAGCCCAAGGAGGCCGGCCGGTGACCGAGGCAGCCGCGACCTCCACCCGCCCGCTGCGCATCGGCAACGCCTCCGGCTTCTACGGCGACCGCTTCGACGCGCTGCGCGAGATGCTCACCGGCGGACCGCTCGACGTCCTGACCGGCGACTACCTCGCCGAACTGACCATGCTGATCCTCGGCCGCGACCGGCTGAAGGACCCCGGACGCGGCTACGCCAAGACCTTCCTGCGCCAGTTGGAGGAGTGCCTCGGCCTCGCCCATGAGCGCGGCGTACGTCTCGTCACGAACGCGGGCGGCCTGAATCCGGCCGGACTCGCCGACGCCGTGCGGGAGCTGGCCGGCCGGCTCGGCATCCCCGTGCGCGTCGCCCACGTCGAGGGCGACGACCTCACGCACCGCCACCCCGGCAGCCTCGCCGCGCACGCCTACCTGGGCGGCGCCGGTATCGCCGCCTGTCTGGCCGAGGGCGCGGACATCGTCGTCACCGGGCGCGTCACCGACGCCGCGCTGGTCACCGGGCCCGCCGTCGCCCACTTCGGCTGGGGGCCGCGCGACCACGACCGGCTCGCGGGCGCCGTCGTCGCCGGGCACGTCCTGGAGTGCGGCACCCAGGCCACCGGCGGCAACTACGCCTTCTTCGCCGACCACGACCCGGCCGGGCTGCGCCACCCCGGTTTCCCGCTCGCCGAACTCCACGAGGACGGCACGAGCGTCATCACCAAGCACGACGGCACCGGCGGCCTCGTCGACATCGGCACCGTCACCGCGCAGCTCCTGTACGAGACGCAGGGCGCCCGGTACGCGGGGCCCGACGTCACGGCCCGCCTCGACACGGTCGCGCTCACCCAGGAGGGCCCGGACCGGGTACGGATCGACGGCGTGCGCGGGGAGGCCCCGCCCCCCACCCTCAAGGTCGGCCTCAACCGGCTCGGCGGCTTCCGCAACGAGGTCGTCTTCGTCCTGACGGGGCTCGACATCGAACGCAAGGCGGAGCTCGTGCGGGCCCAGCTGGAGTCCGCCTTCGACACCGCCAAGTCCCGCCCGGAGGAGGTCCGCTGGGACCTGTCCCGCACCGACCACCCCGACGCCCCCACCGAGGAGACCGCGAGCGCCCTGCTCCGCCTCGTCGTGCGGGACCAGGACCAGCGGGCGGTCGGACGGGCGCTGAGCGGAGCCGCCGTGGAACTGGCGCTGGCGAGCTACCCCGGATTCCATGTGATGGCGCCACCCGGTCCGGGCTCGCCATATGGGGTCTTCGAGGATGTGTACGTCCCCCAGGACGCCGTGGATCATGTGGCGGTCCTCCACGACGGGCGTCGGGTCGCCGTACCCCCGGCCCACGACACCCTCGTACTGGAAACCCCCGAAGAGCCGCCCCTGCCCGTGCCGTTGCCCGCGGGGCCGACCCGGCGGGTGCCGCTCGGACTGATCGCGGGGGCGCGCAGCGGGGACAAGGGCGGCAACGCGAACGTCGGCGTCTGGGCGCGTACGGACGACGCCTGGCGGTGGATGGCCCATCACCTGACGGAGGACACGTTCCGGAGTCTGCTGCCGGAGACTCGTGATCTGAAGGTCGCCCGGCACGTCCTGCCCAACATCCGCGCCCTCAACTTCGTGATCGAGGGGATCCTCGGCGAGGGCGTCGCCTCCCAGGCCCGCTTCGACCCCCAGGCCAAGGCCCTCGGCGAATGGCTCCGCTCCCGTCACCTGGATATCCCGGAGGCCCTGCTGTGACCGTGCTTTCCTCCGCGCTCGACATCAAGAGTCCCGAGTACGCGGCCCACCGCGAGGCCATGGCCGGCAAGCTCGCCGATCTGGAATCCGAGCACGCCAAGGCGCTCGCGGGCGGCGGCGAGAAGTACGTCGCCCGGCACCGCGGACGCGGCAAGCTCCTGGCCCGCGAGCGGATCGAGCTGCTTCTCGACCCGGACACGCCCTTCCTGGAGCTGTCGCCGCTCGCGGCCTGGGGCAGCGACTACGCGGTGGGCGCCTCGCTCGTCACCGGGATCGGCGTCGTCGAGGGGGTCGAGTGCCTGATCACGGCGAACGATCCGACGGTGCGCGGTGGTGCCAGCAATCCGTGGAGCCTGAAGAAGGCGCTGCGGGCGAACGACATCGCGCTCGCGAACCGGCTGCCCTGTATCAGTCTGGTCGAGTCGGGCGGCGCGGATCTGCCGTCGCAGAAGGAGATCTTCATTCCCGGCGGCGCGATCTTCCGTGACATCACGCGGCTGTCGGCGGCGGGCATCCCCACGGTGGCCGTGGTCTTCGGGAACTCGACGGCCGGGGGCGCGTACGTCCCCGGGATGTCCGATCACGTGATCATGGTCAAGGAGCGGGCGAAGGTCTTTCTCGGCGGGCCGCCGCTGGTGAAGATGGCCACGGGCGAGGAGAGCGACGACGAGTCGCTGGGCGGCGCCGAGATGCACGCGCGCGTGTCGGGTCTCGCGGACTACTTCGCCGTCGACGAGCGGGACGCGCTCCGGCAGGCCCGGCGGGTGGTCGCCCGTCTGAACCACCGCAAGGCGTACGGCGATCCGGGTCCGGCGGCGCCCCCGAAGTACGACGAGGACGAACTCCTGGGGATCGTCCCGGGCGATCTCAAGCATCCGTTCGATCCGCGTGAGGTGATCGCCCGGATCGTCGACGGTTCGGACTTCGACGAGTTCAAGCCGCTGTACGGGACGAGCCTGACCACCGGCTGGGCGAGCCTGCACGGCTATCCGGTCGGCATTCTCGCCAACGCCCAGGGGGTGCTGTTCAGCGCCGAGTCCCAGAAGGCCGCCCAGTTCATCCAGCTGGCCAACCAGCGCGACATCCCGCTGCTCTTCCTGCACAACACCACCGGCTACATGGTCGGCAAGGAGTACGAGCAGGGCGGCATCATCAAGCACGGCGCGATGATGATCAACGCGGTGAGCAACTCGCGGGTCCCGCATCTGTCGGTGCTGATGGGCGCCTCCTACGGAGCCGGCCACTACGGGATGTGCGGGCGCGCCTACGACCCCCGCTTCCTGTTCGCGTGGCCCAGCGCCAAGTCGGCCGTGATGGGCCCGCAGCAGCTCGCGGGCGTCCTGTCGATCGTCGCCCGGCAGTCGGCCGCCGCGAAGGGGCAGCCCTACGACGACGACGCCGACGCGGCGCTGCGCGCCATGGTGGAGCAGCAGATCGAGTCCGAGTCGCTGCCGATGTTCCTGTCCGGGCGGCTGTACGACGACGGGGTCATCGACCCGCGCGACACCCGCACCGTCCTCGGCCTGTGTCTGTCCGCGATCCACACGGCGCCCTTCGAGGGCGCGCGCGGTGGCTTCGGCGTCTTCCGGATGTGAGGAATCGAATGATTTCGAGTCTGCTGGTCGCCAACCGGGGCGAGATCGCCTGCCGGGTCTTCCGTACCTGCCGCGCATCGGGAGTACGCACGGTCGCGGTGTATTCCGACGCCGACGAGAACGCCCTGCACACGCGGGTGGCGGACGCGGCGGTGCGGTTGCCGGGCGAGGCGCCCTCGGAGACGTATCTGCGGGGCGATCTGATCGTGCGGGCCGCGCTGGACGCGGGCGCGGACGCCGTGCACCCGGGGTACGGGTTCCTGTCGGAGAACGCCGGTTTCGCGCGGGCGGTGATCGACGCGGGGCTGGTGTGGGTCGGTCCGTCGCCGGAGGCGATCGAGTCGATGGCCTCCAAGACCCGTGCGAAGAAGCTGATGGGACTCGCCCCGCTGGAGCGGGTCACCGCGGCGGACCTGCCGGTGCTGGTCAAGGCGGCCGCGGGGGGCGGAGGGCGCGGGATGCGGATCGTCCGTGACCTGGCCGACCTCGACGCCGAGCTGGAGGCGGCCCGCGCCGAGGCCCTGAGCGCCTTCGGCGACGGGGAGGTGTTCGTCGAGCCGTACGTGGAGGACGGCCGGCACGTCGAGGTGCAGATCCTGGCCGACGCGCACGGCACGGTCTGGCCGCTGGGCACGCGTGACTGTTCCCTCCAGCGGCGTCATCAGAAGGTCATCGAGGAGGCGCCGGCTCCCGGGCTCGGCGACGGCCTCACGCGGACGCTGTACGACCTGTCCGTGCGGGCCGCCCGCGCGGTGGACTATGTCGGCGCCGGCACCGTCGAGTTCCTGGTCGCCGACGGCACGGCGCACTTCCTGGAGATGAACACGCGTCTCCAGGTCGAGCACCCGGTGACGGAGGCGGTGTTCGGAGTCGATCTGGTGGCCCTGCAGCTCCGGGTCGCGGAGGGGGAGCGGCTGGAGGGCGAACCCCCGCGCGCGCGGGGTCACGCGGTGGAGGCCCGGCTGTACGCGGAGGACCCGGCGGGCGCGTGGGCGCCGCAGACGGGCACGCTGCACCGGATCGCCGTCCCGGACGGCGTCCGGCTGGACACGGGTTTCACCGACGGGGACCGCGTCGGTATCCACTACGACCCGATGCTCGCGAAGGTCGTCGCGCATGCCGGTACCCGCGCGGAGGCCCTGCGGAAACTGTCCGGCGCCCTGGAGCGGGCCACGATCCACGGTCCGGTCACCAACCGGGATCTCCTCGTGCGGTCGCTGCGGCACGAGGAGTTCGCCGGGGCCCGCATGGACACGGGCTTCTACGGCCGTCACCTGGCCGCGCTGACCGAGCCCGCCCCGGACCCGTACGCCCCGCTGGCCGCCGCTCTGGCCGACGCGTACGGCCGTTCGAGGTTCGGCGGCTGGCGGAACCTGGCGTCGCAGCCGCAGACCAAGCGCTATCTGATGCACGGCGCCGAGCACGAGGTCACCTACCGGCACACGCGTGACGGGCTCGCGGCCGACGGGGTGCGGGTGGCGCACGCCGACGCGGACCGCGTCGTCCTCGAAGTGGGCTGCGTGCGGCGGACGTTCGAGGTCGCGCGGTACGCCGACGGCCAGGTCTTCGTGAACGCCACCGCGCTGACCGCGCTGCCCCGCTTCCCCGATCCGGCCGCGGACCGGGCTCCCGGTTCGCTGCTCGCGCCGATGCCGGGCACCGTGGTCCGGGTCGCCGAGGGACTGGCCGAGGGGGCCGCCGTGCGGGCCGGAGAGCCCCTGCTGTGGCTGGAGGCGATGAAGATGGAGCACAAGATCTCCGCGCCGGCGACAGGAACGCTCAGCGCTCTGCACGTCGCCGTCGGGCAGCAGGTCGAGGTGGGCGCACTGCTGGCCGTCGTACAGGAGGAGACGCCCCCGGACGACGCCCGGTGAGAACGCGCCCCGGGGCGCCGGGCCGCGCCACCGCGCGGACCTGAGCCGCGCGGGCGCGAACAGCCACGTACAGGCCGCACTTCCGTACTTTCCGTACTTTCCGTACCTTCCGTACCGAACCTCCGTACCGAGGAGCCGTCATGAGCCCTGTCACAGAGACCGACGAACACAAGGCGCTCCGTTCCGCGGTCGCCGCTCTCGGCAAGCGCTACGGCCGCGAGTACCTCACCAAGGTCGTCGCCGAGGGCGGCCACCCCGACGAGCTCTGGTCCGAGGCGGGCAAGCTCGGCTACCTCGGGGTGAATCTCCCCGAGGAGTACGGCGGCGGAGGCGGCGGCATCGCCGAACTGTCGATCGTGCTCGAGGAGTTGGGCGCGGCGGGCTGCCCGCTGCTGATGCTCGTCGTCTCGCCCGCCATCTGCGGCACGGTCATCGCCCGCTTCGGCACCGAGGAGCAGAAGCGGCAGTGGCTGCCGGGCCTGTCGGACGGCACCCGCACCATGGCGTTCGGCATCACCGAGCCCGACGCCGGTTCCAACTCGCACCGGATCACCACCACGGCACGCCGCGACGGCACCGACTGGGTCCTGAACGGCCGCAAGGTGTTCATCTCCGGCGTCGACATCGCCGCCGCCACGCTCATCGTGGGCCGCACGGAGGACGCGCGCACGGGCAGCCTCAAGCCCTGCCTGTTCATCGTCCCGCGCGACACCGAGGGTTTCGGGCGGCGCGAGATCGACATGGAACTGCACGGCGCCGAGAAGCAGTTCGAGCTCACCCTGGACGAGGTGCGGCTGCCGGCCGACGCGCTCGTCGGTGGGGGCCCCTCCCACGCTTTCGGCAGTGGGGGAGAGGACGCGGGGCTGCTGCAACTGTTCGCCGGGCTCAATCCGGAGCGCGTGATGACGGCCGCGTTCGCGATCGGCATGGGCCGTTTCGCGCTCGCCAAGGCCGTCGCGTACGCACGTGAGCGCACCGTCTGGAAGGCGCCGATCGGCGCGCACCAGGCCATCGCGCACCCGCTGGCGCAGGCCCACATCGAACTCGAACTGGCCCGGCTGATGATGCAGAAGGCGGCGTTCCTGTACGACTCGGGGGACGACATCGCGGCCGGGGAGGCTGCCAACATGGCCAAGTACGCGGCGGGGGAGGCCTGCGTACGGGCCGTCGACCAGGCCGTGCACACCCTCGGCGGCAACGGCCTCACGCGGGAGTTCGGTCTCGCCTCCCTGATTACGGCGGCGCGCGTGTCTCGTATCGCGCCGGTCAGCAGGGAGATGATTCTCAACTACGTCTCCCACCAGACACTGGGCCTGCCCAAGTCGTACTGACCGCTCCAGGAGGAACCGTGTTCCGCAGCGAGTACGCAGATGTACCGGCCGTCGAGGAACCCATCCACGACGCCGTCCTGGGCCGCGCCGCCGAGCGCGGCGACACACCCGCGCTCGTCGACGGCGTCGACGGCACCACGCTCACCTACGCCCAACTCGACCGGTTCCACCGGCGGCTGGCCGCCGCGTTCGCCGACGCGGGGCTGCGCAAGGGCGATGTGCTGGCCCTGCACAGCCCGAACACCATCGCCTTCCCGACGGTGTTCTACGGGGCCACGCGTGCGGGGGCGTCGGTCACGACGGTGCACCCGCTCGCCACTGCCGAGGAGTTCGCCAAACAACTTCGGGACTCCTCGGCCCGCTGGATCGTGACCGTCTCGCCCCTGCTGGAGACGGCCCGGCAGGCCGCCGAACTCGCGGGCGGCGTACGGGAGATCTTCGTGTGCGACCAGGCATCCGGACACCGCTCGCTGGTCGACCTGCTGAGCGGCACCGCGCCCGAACCGCAGGTCGACATCGACCCCGTGGAGGACGTGGCGGCGCTCCCGTACTCCTCGGGCACCACCGGTGTCCCCAAGGGCGTGATGCTCACCCACCGCTCCATAGCCACCAATCTCGCGCAGCTCTCGCCGGCCATGCCGATGGGCCCGGGCGACCGCATCCTCGCCGTGCTGCCGTTCTTCCACATCTACGGACTGACGGCTCTGATGAACGCGCCCCTGAGGCAGGGCGCCACCGTCGTCGTCCTGCCCCGCTTCGAACTCGACACGTTCCTGGCCGCCATCCAGGAACACCGCATCACCGGCCTGTACGTGGCGCCGCCGATCGTCCTCGCGCTCGCCAAGCATCCGGCGGTCGCCGAGTACGACCTGTCGTCCCTGCACTACATCATCTGCTCGGCCGCGCCCCTGGACGCGTCGCTCGCGGCCGCGTGCTCGGCACGGCTGGGGCTGCCGCCGGTGGGCCAGGCGTACGGCATGACGGAGCTGTCGCCCGGCACCCACGTCGTCCCGCTGGACGCCCAGGACGCGCCCCCTGGGACGGTCGGCAAGCTCGTGGCGGGCACCGAGATGCGCATCGTCTCCCTCGACGACCCCGGCAAGGACCTGGGCGTCGGAGAGCCCGGCGAGATCGTCGTCCGGGGTCCCCAGGTCATGAAGGGCTATCTGGGCCGCCCCGACGCGACCGCCGCGATGATCGACCCGGACGGCTGGCTGCACACCGGGGACGTCGGCCACGTGGACGCGGGCGGCTGGCTGTTCGTCGTGGACCGGGTCAAGGAACTCATCAAGTACAAGGGGTTCCAGGTCGCCCCCGCCGAACTGGAGGCACTGCTGCTCACCCACCCCGGCATCGCCGACGCCGCCGTCATCGGGGCCTACAACGAGGACCACAACGAAGTCCCGCACGCCTTCGTGGTGCGCCAGCCCTCCGCCGCCGGCCTGTCCGAGGGAGAGGTGATGATGCACGTCGCCGAGCGCGTCGCCCCGTACAAGCGGGTCCGTCTCGTCACCTTCATCGACGCGGTCCCGAGGGCTGCCTCCGGGAAGATCCTGCGCCGGGAACTGCGAGGCCTGTCATGACCGTCGTCCTGACGGCGCGGGAACGCGCCGTCACCACCCTCACGCTCGACTCGCCGGCCAACCGCAACGCCCTGTCGGCCACCCTCGTGGGCGAGCTGGCCGACGCGCTCACCCGCTGCGGCAAGGACGACGAGACCCGCGCGGTCGTCCTGACCCACACCGGGAACACCTTCTGCGCGGGCGCCGACCTGCGCGAACCGCCGAACCCGGACGCCTTCGTCGGGCTGCTGCGGCAGATCGTCGAGCTGCCCGGACCCGTCGTGGCCCGGGTTACCGGGCACGTCCGGGCGGGCGGCCTCGGCCTGCTCGGGGCCTGCGACATCGCGGTGGCCGGCGGGGAGGCGACCTTCGCCTTCACGGAGGTACGCATCGGGGTCGCGCCCGCCGTCATCTCGCTCCCGCTGCTGCCGCGCGCCGACCCGCGCGCGCTCGCCCGCTACTACCTCACCGGCGAGCGCTTCGACGCCGCCGAGGCGGTCCGCACCGGGCTTCTGACGGCGGCCGGCGAGGACGTGGACGCCGTACTCGCGCCCGTTCTGGACGGGCTGCGCCGGTCGTCCCCGCAAGGCCTCGCCGAGACGAAGGCACTGCTCACGGCTAAGGTGCTGGAGGCCTTCGACCGGGACGCGGCGGACCTGACCGCGCTCTCGGCCCGGCTGTTCTCCTCCGCGCAGGCCCGCGAGGGGATGACGGCCTTCCTCGAACGACGGGATCCCGCATGGGTGGTGTGAGCGCGACGGAGCACGCGGCACGTACTCCGCACGTCCCCAAACAGGACCGCAGCCGGGCCACCCGGCAGCGGCTGCTGGCCGCCGCCGTGGCCTGTCTCGCCGAACACGGCTGGGCGGGCTCCACGGTCTCCGTCGTCGCCGAGCGCGCCGGTGTCTCGCGGGGCGCCGCCCAGCACCACTTCCCCACCCGCGAGGACCTCTTCACGGCGGCGGTCGAGTACGTCGCCGAGGAACGCTCCACCGCCCTGCGCGCCCTCTTCCCCGACGGCCCCGCCGACCGGCGTGTCGTCGTCACCGCCCTCGTCGGCCTCTACACCGGGCCGCTGTTCCGCGCGGCACTCCACCTGTGGGTCGCGGCCTCCAACGAGGACCAGCTCCGCTCGCGGGTGACCGAGCTCGAGGCCCGTGTCGGCCGCGAGAGCCACCGCATCGCGGTGGACCTGCTGGGCGCGGACGAGTCCCGCCCCGGAGTGCGCGAGACGGTGCAGGGACTGCTCGACATGGCGCGCGGCCTCGGCCTCGCGAACCTGCTCACCGATGACGCGGCGCGCCGGGAGCGGGTCGTGGCGCAGTGGGGCGCGATCGTGGAGGAGGCGCTGGGCTGAGCGTGCCGGGGGCCGGACGCCCGGGGCGAGCGGTGGCCGGGGCCGGCACCGCTCGCAGGTCAGGGGCTGAGCCGCTCGATCCGCCAGCTGCCGTCCGGCTCGGCCGCGTAGCGGAGCCGGTCGTGGAGGCGGTTCTCGCGGCCCTGCCAGAACTCGACCGTCTGCGGGGCGATCCGGAAGCCTCCCCAGTGCGGCGGCACCGGCACCTGCTCGCCCTCCGGATAGCGCTCGCTCAACTCCGCGTACGAGGCGTCCAGTTCGGTGCGCGAGGAGATGACCGTGGACTGCGTGCTCGCCCAGGCGCCGAGCTGGGAGCCGTGCGGACGGGTGCGGAAGTACGCGGCGGTCTCGTCCCGGCCGGTGCGCCGCGCCGTCCCGGTGACGATGACCTGCCGGGCCATCGGGTGCCACGGGAAGAGCAGCGAGATGTACGGGTTCCGGGCCAGCTCGAGGGCCTTGCGCGAGTCGTAGTTGGTGTAGAAGACGAAGCCCTGCTCGTCGTACTGCTTGAGCAGCACCGTGCGCGAGCTGGGCCGGCCCTCGGCGTCGGCCGTGGAGACGACCATCGCGTTCGGCTCGTGCACGAAGCCGTGCACCGCGGCCTGCGCCGCCTGCTTGAACCAGCGGGAGAACTGGTCCATGGGGTGTGCGGCGAGATCGTCCTCGTCGAGGCCCTCGGCGCGGTAGTGCGCCCGCATGGCGGCGGGGTCGGCGGCGATCTCCTCGTCCGCGGCCTCGGCGGCCTCGGCCGCGCGCCGGATGAGGGGTTCGGTCACGGATTCGTCCGGGAAACGATCGTTCACGCGGGTCATCCTGCCGTATCCGGGCCCGCTCCCGCGGGCGGGTGTCCTTCGTCACGCCGTGGCACTCAGTGCCGCGTACTCTCCCCAATGGTGGCACTCGGAGATATCGTGCTGCTGCTGTTCCGGTTGGATGACCGGCTGCACGGGGCATCACCGGAGTGACCGCTTCGGACCGCGAGTCGGCGGAGAACTTTCGAAGATCTTTCGAGAGCCTTCGTAAAACGACCGTGAAACCGGCTCGCGCACCGCACAATCGTCGACCGTCACCCCAGCAAGGGCACAGGGGTCACGAAGATCCCACAACATCATTTGTCGTACACATCACGAGGAGCCGCCTGATGTCCGACTTCGTACCCGGACTCGAAGGAGTCGTCGCGTTCGAGACGGAGATCGCCGAACCGGACAAGGAGGGCGGCGCCCTCCGGTACCGGGGCGTCGACATCGAGGACCTCGTCGGCCATGTCTCCTTCGGGAATGTCTGGGGACTCCTCGTCGACGGCGCCTTCAATCCCGGCCTGCCGCCCGCCGAGCCGTTCCCGATCCCCGTCCACTCCGGTGACATCCGCGTCGACGTGCAGTCCGCGCTCGCCATGCTCGCCCCCGTGTGGGGCCTCAAACCCCTCCTCGACATCGACGAGCAGCAGGCCCGCGAGGACCTCGCCCGCGCCGCCGTCATGGCTCTGTCGTACGTCGCGCAGTCCGCCCGCGGACAGGGTCTGCCGATGGTCCCGCAGAACGAGATCGACAAGGCCCACTCCGTCGTCGAACGGTTCATGATCCGCTGGCGGGGCGAGCCCGACCCCAAGCATGTCGCCGCCGTCGACGCCTACTGGACCTCCGCCGCCGAGCACGGCATGAACGCCTCCACCTTCACCGCGCGCGTGATCGCCTCGACGGGCGCCGACGTCGCCGCCGCGCTCTCCGGCGCCGTGGGAGCCATGTCGGGTCCGCTGCACGGCGGCGCCCCCTCCCGCGTCCTCGGCATGATCGAGGAGATCGAGCGCACCGGGGACGCCGACGCCTACGTCCGGCACGCCCTCGACAAGGGCGAACGCCTGATGGGCTTCGGTCACCGCGTGTACCGCGCCGAGGACCCGCGCGCGCGGGTGCTGCGCCGCACCGCGCGCGAGCTCGGCGCCCCCCGCTTCGAGATCGCCGAGGCCCTGGAGAAGGCCGCCCTCGCCGAGCTCCACGCCCGCCGCCCGGACCGTGTCCTGGCGACGAACGTCGAATTCTGGGCGGCCATCGTCCTCGACTTCGCCGAGGTTCCGGCCCACATGTTCACGTCCATGTTCACGTGCGCCCGTACCGCGGGCTGGTCGGCGCACATCCTGGAGCAGAAGCGCACGGGCCGCCTCGTGCGTCCCTCCGCGCACTACGTGGGCCCCGGCTCGCGGAGCCCCCAGGAGATCGAGGGATACGGGGACATCGCCCGCTGACCCCCGTACGCCGGTCATCACGCGGGAGTGAGCAGCTCCGCGTGATGACGGGCGGCGACCAGCGGGTGCGCCCGCAGCTTGCCCTTCAGCTCGTTGAAGCCGTACTCGGCGAAGAGCGGATTCGACGGATCGTCGGTGACGCCGGGCGCTGCGGAGGCGTGCGGGAACGGCAGCGGCTCGACCCGGGCGTCGAGGCGGGGGTTGTAGAAGAACGGCACCGAGAACCGCTCGGTGGCCCCGGCCGGGCTCACCACCCGGTGATTGGTCGCCACGAGGTACCCGTTGGTGGCGACCTCCAGGAGTTCGCCCAGGTTGACCACGAAGGCGCCCGGCAGCGGTGGCACGTCGTGGAAGCGGCCGTCCTCGCGCTGCACCTGCAGCCCGCCGACCTGATCCTGGAGCAGCAGCGTCAGGAATCCGTAGTCCTTGTGCGCTCCCACGCCCTGGTCGGCGCCGTCGCCCGCGCTCCCCGGATACCGCACCAGCTTCAGATGCGGGTGGGCCCGCTCGCCGAAGACGGGGTCGTAGAAGGCGGCCGGAGCCCCGATGGCGGTCAGCAGCTCACGCAGCAGCCGCGCCGCGACCGCGCTCAGCCGCTCGATCCAGGCCAGCGTGGCCGTCCGCAGCTCCGGCAGCGCGGCGGGCCACTGGTTCGGCCCCTCCAGCCACCAGTACGCGGGCTCGCCGGGACCGGGTGTCCGCGCGACCCTCTCGGCCCCTATGTCGAGCTGGTCCCGCCAGTCGCGGCTGCCGCCGGTCCGCTCGTCGCCCGTCCGCGTGTACCCGCGGAAGTGCGGCGAGCCGATGTTGTCGATGGCCAGCCGGTCGGCCTCGGGGAGCGCGAAGAACCGGTGCATGGCCCGCAGCAGCGCGCCGGTCTCGGCCTCGCTCACCCCGTGCCCGGTGAGCTGGAAGAACCCCACGTCATGGGCGGCGCTGTGCAACTGCGCGTGCAGCAGCGCGCGCGCCTGGGGGCCGCGGTCGGCCGCGGAGAGATCGATGATCGGAAGCTGCTGGTACAAGGGGAACCGCTGCCCGCTCGGGGCAGGCGTGGAAGACGTGTTCGTCGTCATGAGATGCGTCCGCGGGGTGTACGGGTGCCCGGGCGGCCGCCGGGGGTGGGGCGGGGGCCACGGGTGCCAGGTGGAGGAGAGAAGCGGTGCGAAGGGGGCCGGTCAGGCAGAGCGCCGACAGCCCATGCTCGTGACGCGCACGAAATCCACGTGGCGGCGTCGAACGAGCATCGGAGGCATGGACACAGCGTACTGCCGCCCACGCGATCCATCCGTGACCCGGGTCACCCCGGATGAACGCCCGCCCGGGCCCCGGCGCCCGCCCCGCCGGAGGCGCGTCCGTGGAGAAACGCAGACGACCCGCGAGCTCGGGTCCCTCCGCCGTGCGGCGGAGGAGCCGGCCGGACGCACCGGCGAGCTCGCGGGTCGGGTGACTGCGTTGGATTGGGCCGGCTGCATGCACACCACACATGCTGGTCCGGCGCCGAACCGAGTCCGACAACGGGCCGCTAGCCCGCAGTCACCTCGTATGTCCGGGTTTCCGTCATGAGCCGAAACACCTCCTCTCCTACGTGGGCAGCACTCTAGGAAGACATCCGGGGAGCCTCAAGCGATTTATGGAGGGGTGCGGGACGTGTGCTCCTGGGACGGACGGGGCGAAAATCCGGCGTACAACGATTTCGTCCAATCTTCGGGGAACGAGGTGTGGGCTGGGTCACGTTCGAGTTGAATGGTGACGAGTGAGCGAACTGTCGCGCCGTACACACGGACGCAGCCTGCAGGGGGTCCAGGTGAGTGCTTCCCGGCGTAGTGGGACCACCGACGAGCTCGGGCCGGACGAGCCCGAGCGGGATGGTTCCGATCTGCTTGCCGCGCTGCTGGACGGCATGGACGCGGCCCTGTGCGCCTTCGACGCCGACGGGGCCGTGACGCACTGGAACCGCGAGGCCGAGCGCATTCTCGGGTGGACGGCGGCCGAGGCGGTGGGGCGGCACGGCTTCGCCGGCTGGGCCGTGCGGACCGCGGACGCCGAAGAGGTCGAGGCCCGGCTGATGTCCGCAACGGAGGCCCCCGGCCGCCAGGTGCACGAGTTCGCGCTCCTGACCAAGGACGGCGGCCGCGTGCTCGTCCGCACCCAGTCCGCCGCCGTCCGCGGCCCGGACGGCAAGCCCGCCGGGGTGTACTGCGCCTTCAGCGAGGTGCACGCCCAGATCGACCTCGAACGGTCCATAGCCCTGAGCGAGGCGCTGTTCGAGGACGCCAGCTGGGGCGTGGTGCTGGTCGACGCCGACCTGCGGCCCGCCGTGGTCAACGCGCACGCCGCCCAGGCCCTCGGGACCGGACGCACCTCCGTTCTCGGCCGCCCCCTGGGGGAACTGCTCGCCCAGGGCGTCGAGGAACTGGAGAGCGCCTTCACCCACGTACTGGCCGAGGGCGCGCCGCCCGCACCCGCGGAGCTGTGGGTGAGCGTGCGCACGCCGGAGGGCGAGAAGCGCCGGTGCTGGCGCAGTGGCTTCCTGCGGCTCGCCTCGCCGCTCGCGGAGGAACCCGTACCCCTGGGTGTCGGCTGGCTCTTCCAGGACGTGACCGAGGCCAAGCAGACCGAGCAGGAGGCGGCGACGCTGCGCTTCCGCGCCAATCAGCTGCACCGCGCGGCGCGGGCCGCGGCGGAGTGCGAGGACCCGGGCGAGGCCGCCACCGTCCACCTCGACTTCGCCCTCGCGGGCTTCGCCGACCACGCCCTGGTCGACCGCGTGACCGGGGGCCGGCTCGCGGACGGGGAGGGGCCCGTGCGCCTCGTCCGGACCGTCGCCACACCCGCCGGGGCACCCGGACCGAGCATCCTCACCGGCAAGGCCGGGCTGCCCGTGCGCTACGCCGAGGGGCACCCCGCGCTGCAGTGCGTGGAACGCGCCGGGTCGGTGCGGGCCGACGCGGGCGCCGCCGACGCCGAGCAGGCGCGCGAGTGGGCTCTCGCCCGCCAGTGGCCGCGCGACTCCGTGCACGCCCTGTGCGCGGTGCTGCGCAGCCGCGGGCGGACGCTGGGGGTCGTGACGTTCCTGCGGAGCGCGGGGCGCAGCCGTTTCGAGCGGACGGACGCGATGTACGCGGAGGACGTGGCCGTACGGATCGCGATGGCGCTGGACCTGGAGGAACTGACGGGACGGCCCTGACGCCGCCTCCGGGGCGCGATCTTCCCGCGCCCTCATCCCTTCCCGGGCCCGCCCGCCGGGGGCGGACCTCTCGGCGCACGCCCGGACGTCCCCTCAGTGGCGGTAGAAGATCCGGTCCCCGTACTCCGTCATGACCCGACCGTTCCACTCGTGGCCGCCGTCGACGTTGCCCGAACGGAGCAGGGGCGGTTCGATGCCGCGGTCCGCGAGGGCGCCCGCGGCGGTGGCCATGACGGCCTGCAGGAGGGCCGAGGTGACGACGGTCGAGGCGGGGGCGAAGGGCGCCTCGATGGAGTCCACGGTGAGTTCCGCGTCGCCGACCGGGATCCTCGAGTCGAGGACGAGGTCGCAGTGGTCCTTGAGGTAGGTGCCCGACACGTGCCGGGACGTCGTCTCGGTGGCGTAGGCGACGGAGGTGACGCCGATGACCTTCACGCCCAGGGCACGGGCGTTCATGGCCATTTCCACCGGGAGCGCGTTGCGGCCGGAGAGCGAGATGATCACCAGCAGGTCGCCCGAACGGAGCGGGCTGGAGTCGAGGACCGCGCTCGCCAGACCGTCGACCCGCTCCAGGGCGGAGCCCAGCGTCGCGGGCATGACGTCGACGCCCACGACTCCCGGCACGACGAGCAGATTCATCAGGGCGAGGCCGCCCGCGCGGTAGACGATGTCCTGCGCGGCGAGCGAGGAGTGCCCGGCGCCGAAGGCGAAGAGCCGGCCGCCGTCGGTGACGGTGTCGGCGATCAGGGTCCCGGCCGCCCCGATCTCCCCGGCGTCCTCGTCCCGCACCTGCCGCAGCAGGCCGATCGCGGCGTCGAAGAACTGCCCGGCCAGCTTGCTGTCGCTCATCGGCGAAGCCCCTTAGAAGTCTCGTCGCTTGGACGTCTCGTCGGCGTCGGGGTCGGCACGGGGCGGGTGGGCGGCTGAACCGGTTCCCCGGTGCGGCCGTACTCCCCTCGTGTCGCGGATCACGTTGCGGTCTGGACCACTGCCCTGTCAATACGACCCACGGGCGCTGTCCACGACCTTCGGGGGCGGTCCCGGCCACCGTCACCGGGGCCTGTGCGGGCCGACCGGGGCCCGTGTCCGCACGGTTTCCGGGCACTCGGCAGCATGCGGTTCGGACGGCGAGGCACGGTTGTCAGTGCTATGCGTCAGAATTGAGTTCAGGGCCAGCGCACACGCCGGTGGACCATCGAGTCTCCGGCAGAGCTAATCGAGGGGCACGAATGTCCGGACTGATCGACACCACGGAGATGTATCTCCGCACCATCCTCGAGCTGGAGGAGGAAGGCGTTGTCCCCATGCGCGCCCGGATCGCGGAGCGGCTCGACCAGAGCGGCCCGACGGTGAGCCAGACGGTGGCGCGGATGGAGCGCGACGGTCTGGTGGCGGTCGCCAGCGACCGGCATCTGGAGTTCACCGACGAGGGACGGCGGCTGGCCACACGCGTCATGCGCAAGCACCGCCTCGCGGAGTGTCTCCTCGTCGACGTGATCGGTCTGGAGTGGGAGCAGGTGCACGCGGAGGCGTGCCGCTGGGAGCACGTGATGAGCGAGGCGGTGGAGCGGCGCGTGCTGGAGCTGCTGCGCCACCCGACCGAGTCGCCGTACGGGAACCCGATCCCGGGCCTGGAGGAGCTGGGCGAGAAGGACGGTGCCGACCCGTTCCTGGACGAGGGCATGGTGTCGCTGGCCGAGCTCGACCCGGGTCTGGACGGCAAGACCGTGGTCGTACGGCGGATCGGTGAGCCGATTCAGACCGACGCGCAGCTGATGTACACGCTGCGGCGGGCGGGCGTGCAGCCCGGCTCCGTGGTCAGCGTGACCGAGTCGGCGGGCGGGGTCCTCGTGGGCAGCGGCGGCGAGGCCGCGGAGCTGGAGGCCGACGTTGCCTCCCATGTGTTCGTCGCCAAGCGTTGACGCCGTCGGCGGGCGTACCGGCTCTCCGGCACCCACGCCTTCCGCGCCCGAGCCCCCGGTCCCCGGAGCGGGTGCGAGCACTGCCCGCGCCCGCGCCTCGGCCGGCCACGCTCCCGGTATCCACGGTTCCGGATATCGGCCGTTTCCCCGCCCATGCTTCCGGTGCCCGCGAGGGGCAGCTCCCGGGCGTCGACGGAGGGGCCGGCAGCCGCTGACCTCTACGTCGACGCCCGGGCGCACGCCGGACACCGTGGGGCGCATGCCTTCCGGTGCACCCCGGGGTGTGTCAACTGCTGTGGCTGTAGGGGTAGTTGTGATGTTTTCGCGACCTGGCCGAAACCAAGATTCAGTGTGCGGAATCGCAGCGGCGGGACCATTTGCGTGCGAGGCTGTCGCGTGAGGCATATGACCTGAGGGCTCTTGACCGTGTCCGAGAGCGATGGTGTGCGGTCGGGGAGGGGGCGTAAGGATGTGCCGCAGATGTGGAGAGGGCCCCGGCGCCGTCCGGCGCCGGGGCCTGTCCTCCCCTGTGCTGACCCGGAGCCCCGAGCTCTCAAGGTCATTCCCCTCGGACCGGTTTCCCCGAGCGGTCCGCCTCCCGCTGAAGATCTCCCCGCGGCGGCGGCGGTCAATCCTCGCGGGTGGTCACTCGAACGAGGGGTGTTGCGGCCAGAAAGGCCATTCTCGAAACCCCATTCGATAACGTGACGGTGTGGCGGGAGTACACATTCGGACACCGAGCAGCAGGAGCAGCGGCAGGAAGCGGTACGAGTGGACCGGCCGGATCGAGCGGGAACGGACGGGTCCGAGCGAGCTAGGGGGGTGCCATTACCGATGGTGCGGCGCATCGACGTGACGGGAGCGGGCGGCGTACGCCTCGCTGCCTGGGAGTTCGCCGATCCTCCCAAGAACGATCAGCCGAGGGCCTCCGAGGCGCCCGGCGTGCTGTTACTGCACGGCCTCATGGGCCGTGCCTCGCACTGGGCGTCCACCGCCCGCTGGCTCTCCGAGCGGCACCGCGCCATCGCCCTCGACCAGCGGGGCCACGGCCAGAGCGACAAGGGCCCGGAGGCCGAGTACACGCGTGAGGCCTACGTCGAGGACGCCGAAGCCGCCCTCGACCAGCTCGGCCTCGGACCGGCCGTCCTCATCGGCCATGCGATGGGCGCCCTGACCGGCTGGCAGCTCGCCGCCAAGCGCCCCGATCTCGTCCGCGCCCTGATCATCTGCGACATGCGGGCCTCGGCACTGGGTGCCGCCTCGCAGCGCGAGTGGGAGGACTGGTTCAAGGCCTGGCCCGTGCCCTTCGCCACGCTCGCCGACGTACGGAAGTGGTTCGGCGAGGACGACCCCTGGGTGGAGCGCCGCAACCCCTCCCGCGGCGAGTTCTACGCCGAGGTGATGCACGAGTGCCCCGACGGCTGGCGCCCGGTCTTCGATCCGGAACAGATGCTCAAGTCCCGCCAGACATGGGTGTACGACGCCCACTGGGAGGAGCTCGCCCAGGTCCGGTGCCCCGCGCTGGTGGTACGGGGCCTCGACGGCGAGCTCGGCCGGGCCGAGTCCCAGGAGATGGTCCGGGTCCTGCCGCGCGGCCAGTACGCGGAGGTCGCCGACGCCGGCCATCTGGTGCACTACGACCAGCCGGAGGCATGGCGCGCCGCGATCGAGCCGTTCCTCGACGGCGTACTCACCGTCTAGGACCTGTCCGGCCCCGGTCCCCAGCTGTCGGGACCGCCGGAGCGGGCGCCGGCGCGTGTACCGGCCGGCGCCGCCCGGCGCACGCTCACCCCTTGCTGACCGCCGCCAGGATCTCCGGCAGGCGCCGGGCCGTCCGGGGCGCCGCCAGCCGGAGCCCGAGCAGCGTGATCAGCGCCCCGTAGACGGCCCCCACGGGCAGCAGCAGCCAGCTCCACCGGTCCCCGTCCGCGCTCACGTTCAGCCAGATCGTGAGGGCGATGACGGGGGCGGCCAGCAGAGCGGCCGAGACCATGCCGCCGAAGATGGAGATCCAGGCGAGGCCGGCCTGACCGGGGGCCACGTTCTTGTAGCCCTCCTGAGGGATGGAGTACGGAAAGCGGGCCGAGGACCAGGCGCCGGTCGCCAGCATCGCGCCGAGCAGCGCGAAGGACAGGCCGAGCACCTCGGGCAGCTGCCGCCAGGCACCGAGCAGCGAGGTCGTCAGGACGGTCACGAGCGTCGCGTACGGCAGGGTGATGACCAGCAGGGCCAGCGCACGCCCGCGCAGTTCGACGTACGCGTCGCGGGTCGAGGAGATCGTCATCGCGACCATCCAGAACGCGGACGTGTCCTGCCCGAACTGGTTGTACATCTGGATCCCGAGCATCCCCGCCGCGAAGCAGGCGAAGTAGACCGTGCCGGTCCCCTGAAGGGCGTTGAACACCGGCACGATCAGCCCGATGGCCAGCGAGGTCACCCACGCCGCCTTGGTCTTCGGATCGCGCCACACGTACCGCAGGCTGCGCTCCATGACCGTGCCGGTGCGCCCGGCCGGCAGCAGCCGTCCGATCCCCGACGGACCCCGGTCCCGCGCGACGGGCTCCGCCGCCTGGAGCGTGGACCCGTCGGGCGAGGTCATCAGCCGTGTCAGATGGCGGGACCAGAGACTCAGCAACCCCGCCAGGGCGGCCGCGCACAGCGCGAGTTGGGCGATCCCGCTGCCGTACGATCCGTCGCTCACCGAGTCCACCGCGCCGATCGCCGACGCGGGCGGCACCCAGCGCAGGACGTCCGCCGCCGGGTCCAGCGTGGACAGCCCGCCCGCCGAACCGAGGCGCTGCGCGCCGAAGTTGACCAGTTGCACGCCGACCGCGACGACCAGTCCGCTGAGGACCGCCAGATCGCGGCCCTTGCGGCTGGACAGCAGCCGGATGTTGGCCGCCGCGACGGCCCGCGCGAGGGCCACACAGACCAGCAGGGCGAGCACGAGGGCGACGGCCGCCGTCACGTACGCCGCCGCCCCGTGGGCGACCGAGATCACCGAGCCGACCAGCAGGCAGAGGGTGAAGAGCGGCCCGATTCCGACCAGCGAGGCGGCCAGCAGCGCCCGGACGAGCGGTTGCGGCCGCAGCGGCAGCATCACCAGACGCGTCGGATCGAGCGTCTCGTCGCCACCGGGGAAGAACAGCGGCATCACGGCCCAGCCGAGCGCCATCACCGTCACGAGCGCCACGGCGACGGTGGTGGCGTGCGCGTTGCCGCGCAGCGCGATCAGCCCGATCAGCTGGAGCGCGGCGACCAGCAGGACGAGCACCAGGGAGACGATGTAGGCGGCCCGCCGCCCGGCGGACTGCCGCAGCCCGTTGCGCAGGAGCGACAGCTTCAGACGGACGACGACGGGCGTGATCGACGCGGCGGAGACGCTGGCGGGGGCGCTCACCGGGGAGCCCCGCCGCCCAGCCAGTCCAGATCGGCCGCGGTGCCGCGGCCGTGCGCGCCGACCAGCTCCAGGAAGGCCTGCTGGAGCGAGGGCGCGCCGCCGCGCACCTCCGCGAGCGGGCCGTGCGCGCGGATCCGCCCGGCGGCCATGACGGCGACCCAGTCGCACAGCGACTCGACCAGTTCCATCACATGGGAGGAGAAGACGACGGTGGCGCCGGAAGCGGTGTACCGCTCCAGGACACCGCGGATGATCTGCGCGGAGACCGGGTCGACACCCTCGAACGGCTCGTCGAGGAAGAGGACTTCGGGGTTGTGGAGGAGGGCGCAGGCCAGACCGATCTTCTTGCGCATGCCGGTCGAGTAGTCGACGACGAGTTTGTGCTGCGCGCCCGCGAGGTCGAGGACGTCGAGGAGCTGGGTGGCGCGCTTGTCGACCTCGGCACCGGGCAGGCCGCGCAACCGGCCGGTGTACGCGAGCAGTTCCCGCCCGGAGAGCCGCTCGAAGAGCCGGAGTCCCTCGGGCAGCACGCCGATCCGCGCCTTCACCTCCACCGGGTCGCGCCACACGTCGTGGCCGACCACCTCGACGGTTCCCTGATCGGGCCTGAGCAGCCCGGTGACCATCGACAGGGTGGTGGTCTTGCCGGCTCCGTTCGGACCGACGAGTCCGATGAACCGGCCCGCGGGCAGCTCCAGATCGACCCCGGCGACGGCGACCTGTTCCCCGAACCGCTTCCAGAGCCCTCGCACGCGTACGGCGGGCACGCCGTCGTCCTTCGCTCCCTCGCTCATGTAGGCACCCTAAGGGCCGACGGGCCGGCCCGGGGGTGTGGAGAACCGCGCGACCAGCCACGACGGACCGCGGCCGCCGGACCATCGCTCCGGCGGCGCGGATCGCGCCGTCAGCGATCCCGTCCGCAGGCGTAGGCCAGCGGCGAGATCAGCTCCTCCGCGTCCGGCAGCCAGCGGTTCGCGGGCGTCGGCCGGCAGGCCCACTGCACCGCACCCCGGGAGCCGAACCGGGTGGGCGGCGCGGCCACATAGGCTCCCTCGCCGAGCGCGACCAGGTCGAGCGAGGCCGGCGGCCAGCCCAGCTTCCGTACGAGATCGGGGACCTTCGCGGCGGCGCCGGGAAGTACGAAGAAGTGCATGCGCCGGTCCGGTGTGCAGGTCACCGGCCCGAGGGTGAGCTCCATCCGCTCCATGCGGGCGAGGGCCAGGAACCCGGCCGTCTCGGGTACGTCGATCGCGTCGAACGTACGCCCCGTGGGCAGCAGGACCGACGCCGTCGGCTGCTTCGACCAGAGCCGGCGCGCGACGGTCGCACTGCCCGTCGCCTGGGTCGCCCAGTCCTCGCGCATCGGATGCGCTCCGGGTACGGCACAGGCCGGCTCTCCGCAGGAGCAGCGCTGCACCCCGTCGGCTGCTTCCAGCCAAGCGCCGGGGAACACGTCCCAGTGGCGTTCCTCGGCATAGCGCACGGCGGTTTCCTGCAGCGATTCGCCACGCTGCTGGGGGATCTGCGCGGTCTCGGTGCCTGCGATGGTCTCGTCCACGGGAATCTCAACTCCCGGGTCCACCTCGGGTTACGGGGGACACACGCGCGGGGGAGGGGCATCGATTCCGTGCCTGGGGCGCATGGATGCACGTGTGGGGGCGCGCAGGGGGAACGGCAGCCGGTAGTGGGTAATCAGGGGTGGGGTCGGGCAACCGCCCTTACCCCGGCAATCCTCACATGTCTCGCATCTTCGGTATGTCTGCGGGGCATTGATCTTCCTGGCCGGCTTCCTTCGACGGGGCGGCCGGTGAAGACACGTCAACTCGGTGCGTGGGCAGGCACCGCAGCCACAGGGGGTACGCCATGGCCGCAAGGCCACTCATCGCCAGGCAGCCGAACGAACGACTGCAGGCACTCATCCAGGAAGCGGGCTGCTCGAACGCCGGGCTGGCCCGCCGGGTCAACATGTGCGGCGCGGAACACGGACTCGATCTGCGCTACGACAAGACGTCCGTGGCGCGCTGGCTGCGCGGCCAGCAGCCGCGTGGACGGGCTCCGGCGATCATCGCCGAGGCGCTCGGCCGCAAGCTCGGCCGGACGGTCACGATCGACGAGATCGGCATGGCCAACGGCAAGAACCTCGCGTCCGGCGTGGGTCTGCAGTTCTCGCCGACCATACTGGGCGCGATCGAGCAGGTCTGCGAGCTGTGGCGCAGCGACGTGGGGCGGCGGGACTTCCTGTCCGGGTCGTCCGTCGCCGCCTCCGCGCTGGTCGAGCCGAGCCGCGACTGGCTGATCTCGGCGCCGGACTCGCAGGTCGCCCGCTCGGCGGGCCCGCGCGTCGGGCTCTCGGACGTGGCGGCGGTCCGCGCGATGACCCAGGCCCTCGTCGAGCTCGACCACCAATACGGCAGCGGGCATGTGCGCCCGGTCGTCGTGCACTACCTCAACAGCGTGGTCTCGGGGCTGCTCGCCGGCTCCTACCGGGAGGCGGTCGGTCGCGAACTGTTCGCCGCCGTGTCCCGGTTGACGGAACTCGCCGGCTACATGGCCATCGACACGGGTCAACCCGGGCTCGCCCAGCGCTACTACATCCAGGCGCTGCGGCTCGCCCAGGCGGCCGGGGACCGCGGTTACGGCGGCTACGTCCTCGCCGCGTCCATGAGCCACCTGGCCGCCCAGCTCGGCAACCCGCGCGAGATCGCGCAGTTGGCGCGCGCGGCACAGGAGGGGGCACGCGGGCGGGTGACACCGCGAGCGGAGTCGATGTTCCACGCGGCCGAGGCGCGCGGGCACGCGCTGCTGGGCGACGCACGTGCCGCGCAGGTGGCGTCCGGGCGGGCCGTGACCGCTCTGGAGGGTGCCGACGCGGCCTCCGGGGACGACCCGGCGTGGATCGCGCACTTCGACGAGGCCTATCTGGCAGACGAGTTGGCCCACTGCCACCGGGACCTCGGCCAGGCCGAGGCCGCCGCGCGGTGCGCCGAGGAGTCCCTCGCCGGTCATCCCGAGTCGCGTGCCCGCCGCCGCGCCATCGGCTACGTCCTGCTGGCCACGGCACAGGTCCAGCAGCGCGAGGTGGAGCAGGCCTGCAACACGGGTCTGCGCGCCGTCGAACTGCTCGGCACGCTCCGCTCCAACCGGGGTGCCGAGTATCTGGAGGACCTGCAGCAGCGCCTGGAACCGTTCCGGGACGAGGCGGTGGTGCGGGAGTTCGGGGCGCGCATGGAGTTGCAGGCGGCGGCGTGAACGTACGGGTGGGGCACGCGGGTTGAGATTCCGCGTCCCGGCGTGGACGGACCGGTGCGTGGCCCGGTGGGGGCGCACACCGCGTGCGCCCCACGGGAACCGCGGCGCGCGCGCTCCGGCGCGGGGAGTTCGGCGCGGGACTTCGCGGGAGCTGTCCGCCGGGTGCGGGTGTGATCATTTTTCTCACGCTCCCTGCCGCCGCGCACATGAACATATGGCCTGTACCGGCGTGAACGCCGGGAAAACGAGAGCGCTGTGAGCGGAGGAAGTGAGATACAGCGCATTCGGGGGCGGTTTCGTTACCCGTGTCACAGGGTGCGGGGGTCGGGTCCCGTGCTGCGTGGCACCGGGTTGTGGGAACCCGGTAGCGTGAGCCGACGATTCCGAAGGTCCCCCATTCGTAGGAGTCCCGGTGACGCAGAGTGGACAGGGCGAGGAGCCCTCGGCGCGGCCCGCGCGCGAAGGCATCGTGCTGCCTTCCGACGGCAGCGAGCCGCTGCTGCCGGGTACGACGGGTGACCGCGCCACCCCGGCGGGTGGTCAGGCCTGGGGCACGCCGTGGGGCCCCGACCAGGCGGCCTCTCCGGCTCCGCAGCCCGGTGACGGCTGGGGAGCGCCACTGAACGGCACCCAGGCGTGGGGCGCCGCCGAGCAGTCCCCGCCGACGCCCTCCACCCCGGAGTGGGGCGCCTCCGCGTCCTCCGGGTCCCAGGGCTGGCCGGCTTCGGACCCGCACGGTGCCCAGCAGGCGCAGGGCTTCGCCCAGCCGCAGGCGTCCGGCGCCGGACCGCTGCCGCCCGAGGCCGCGCAGGCGTCGTCGTACGGCGCGCAGAACGGCTACGCGCCGGGGGCGCACGGCTCGCAGACGGCGGCCGGCTACGACGGCTACGACGGCTACGGGGTCCAGGGGCAGCAAGGACAGCACGGGCAGCACCGGCAGCAGGGCCGGGACGCCGGACAGTCCATGCCGCTTCCGCCCGGCGGCGAAGACGGGGCGACCCAGTACATTCCGTATATTCCGGCCGCCCCGGGTGGTGACGAAGGGGCGACGCAGTTCATACCGCCCGTCGCCGCCGCGCCGGACGAGGGCGCCACCCAGTACATACCGCCGGTGGGACCGGGCGCGCTGCCGCCGGAGGTCCAGGCCGACGCGACGCAGTTCCTCGGGCGGAGGCCGCAGGGCGGCCCCGGTGCCGGATCCATGCCGCCCGCCGCCGGTTCGGACGCCGACGCCACGCAGTACATCGCTCCCGTGCCCGCGCAGTCGGCCGGGCCCTACGGGATACCCTCCGGCGCGCCGGAGGAGCGGCAGCCCCCGGCGGAGTTCGACAACCTCTTCCGCAGTGAACCGGAGGTGCCCGGGTCGACGCAGATGCTGCCGCGCATCGACGCGTCCGCACCGCAGGCCCCGCACGACACGTACGGCGCGCAGTCCGCGCCCGGCGCACCCGGTGGCCGGGCCGCCGCACGGCGCGGCGGCGCGTCCGACGGCGACGGAGCGGGCGGCGGTGGCCGCAGCCGTTCACGCGTCCCGGTGATCGCGGCCGTCGGCATCGGCATCATCGTGCTCGGCATCGGCGCCGGAGCCGCGCTCAGCGGCGGCGGCGGAGGCGACGACAGCAAGGACGACACCGGCAAGACGGTGTCCGCGACGGCGCCCGCCACGCAGGGCTCGTCGGCACCCGCCGCCGATCCGGCGAAGGCGCAGGCCGTCGAGCTGGACAAGCTCCTCGCCGACAGCAGCGACAGCCGTGAAGCGGTGATCAACGCGGTGGCCGACGTGAAGGTGTGCAACAACCTCGACCAGGCGGCCGGTGATCTGCGGGACGCGGCCAAGCAGCGGGGCGAGCTGGTGACCCGGCTCTCCGCGCTCGCGGTCGACAAGCTGCCGAACAACGCCGAGCTGTCCACGGCGCTCACCAACGGCTGGAAGGCCTCCGCGGCGGCCGACAACCACTACGCGGCCTGGGCCGATCAGGTCAAGGGCAAGAAGGGCTGCCGCAAGGGCCACGCCCGCACCACCGGGCAGACCCTGGCGGCCGGCCAGGCCAGCGGTACGGCCTCCACCGAGAAGGAGAAGGCCGCGAGGCTCTGGAACTCCATCGCCTCCAAGTACGGCCTGACGCAGCGGGCCCGCACCCAGCTCTGACCGGCCCGGGAGACCGGCCGTCCCGACCCTGGGCGGCCGGGGCGGGAGCCGCCCCGGCCGTGGACGGCATCCGTCCGGAGCGGAGCCCCCAGGGCGGACGACGGGACTTCGCGGACACGCCCTGGTCCAGCCCTAGTCCGCGTACTCCAGCGTCTTCGACATATTGACGAACCCGCTCCGTGCCGACGTCAGTTGACCATTGCGTACGACCTGGAAGGTGACGTCGGAGTTGATGAGGCGCGGGAAGCCGACGGCCGCGATCATGTCCTCGAAGCGCCAGCTCAGCGTCGGCGTGAGCCCGCCGGTGCCCACCTTCAGGCCGTTGTCGAGCGTGCGCCGGATGGTGAGCGACGAGACCTCGCCCGCGCCGATGGACTCGATGACCTTCTTCAGCACGGTGTAGGCGATCCAGGTGGTCTGCACCCCGGCGTCGTCCGGAACGATCCGGTTGTCGCCGAAGGCCTGCTCCTTGATCACCTTGCGCATCTGGTCCCAGCGCGGGTCGCTCGCCGCCGGGTACCAGCCGGTGACGTACGAGCCCTCGTAGGGCCCCGACCGGCCGCCGGTGGCGTCGATCTGCGACTGGTCGACGCTGCCGATGACGGTACCGGTGCGCACCTTCGGGAAGTCCGCGCTGTCGCGCCGGAACGAGTCCATGAAGGTGTTCGTGCGGTCGCCGAGCGCGGGGACCACACAGCCCCGCACGGCCGTGTCGGAGGTCGCGTGCCGGAGAGCCTGCTGCGTCGGCCGGGAGTACTCGGTGGCGTCCTCGGCAGCGCGCTGGTCCGCGGCCTGCGTGTGTCCCTGCGTCTTCAGGCCGGAGTTGAGCAGCACCGGGAGCTCGTCACCGGCGATGGTGTCGGGGCGGATGAGCGAGACCGGGCCGCAGTTCTTGCCGAGCTGCTCGCCGAGGCCGGCCAGCAGGGCCGGCTGGCCGCCGTTGACGGGGTAGGAGAGGGGGCTGGTGAACTCGTCGTCGGTGACGCCGTAACCCCCTATGTAGGGGATGCCCGCGCTTTCCAGCGGGGCGAGGAACGATTTGCTGTGCTGGCTGTAGGAACCGACGACCGCGACGACGTTCTCGTCGGCGGCCCGCTCGGCGCAGTGCGCGGCCGAGACCGACTCGTTGTGGTCGTTGCAGGTGAGGACCTCGAGCCGGCGGCCGTTGATGCCGCCATGGGCGTTGACCCAGCGTGCGTAGGCCTTCGCCAGCGCCGGCATTCCGGGCTTGTTGGTCGCGCTGGTCTTCTCCGGCGCCCAGGTCATCACCTTGACGGGGCCATCCCCGGAGCCCCCCGTGGCACCAGGGATGGCCCCGCACCCGACGGCGACCGACGCGCACGCCACCAGCGCGCTCGCGTACAGCAGCGTGGCCTTTAAGGGCCGGGGCGGAACGGGGGAGGTGGTGCGAGTACGTCGCCTACCGGTCATGGACAGGCACGATTCCCCCACACCGAGAACCCTTGTGTGACTCTTGGTCGACATGAGGTGACGTAGAGGTGAATTGCGGGGGCCGATGAACTGCTGTTCGCAGGGAACGTACGATCGGTGACCGTGCAAGGTTCGGAGAACTCTTCCCGTCGCGGCCGTCGCTCATCCACCATGGGCGGCATGCCACTGAACGACATGCCGTGGTGGCGCTGGCGCAGCAATGTGCGCTCCGCGCTGCACATGCTTTCCGACCCCGCCTTCCAACGAGACGTCTGGCTCGCCGGTGTCGACGGGTACGGGGACGTCACCGACGCCGTGTACCGCCTGGTCGAGGACACCTGGCTGGACAACTGGTCGGCCGAGAAGTACGTCGGCACGATCTTCCGCGACTCCCAGGAGGCGGTCCTCGTGGACAGCGCCGTCCTGCGGGTGCTGCGGATCATGCACCAGGTCGGGCCCGACGCGCCCGTCTCCGCCTATCTCGACCACCAGGCGTGGCCGGAGGCCTTGCAGGCCGCGCGCGCCGCGCACGTACGGCTGGCGGCGAGCGACGGTGAGGACCCGGACGTGCCTCCGCGCACGCTCGAGATCCTGCGCATCATGACGCGGTCGGCCTAGCGGTCGGCCTGGCGGTCGGCCTGGCGGTCGGCCTGGCGGTCGGCCTGGCGGTCGGCCTGGCGGTCGGGTCCGTCGGTCGGTCCGGCATCCTCCGGTGCCGGTCCGGTGCTGACCGGGGGACGTCCGTGAGACGGTCGGCGGGTGTCCGCGGGGCGTCCGCGTGGCGGGACGACAGTCCGCTCCGGGCACCTGGTATGGGACCCTGTCCCGCATGAATGAGCCGTCCGTCCGCGGGGCCGCCCCCGCCTCCGAGCAGTACGTCCTGACCCTCTCGTGCCCCGACAAGCAGGGCATCGTGCACGCCGTGTCGAGCTACTTGTTCATGACCGGCTGCAACATCGAGGACAGTCAGCAGTTCGGCGACCACGACACGGGTCTGTTCTTCATGCGCGTCCACTTCTCGGCCGAGTCGCCGGTGACGGTGGAGAAGCTGCGCGCGAGCTTCACGGCCATCGGTGACGCCTTTCACATGGACTGGCAGATCCACCGGGCCGAGGACCGGATGCGGATCGTCCTCATGGTCAGCAAGTTCGGCCACTGCCTGAACGACCTGCTCTTCCGCGCGCGGATCGGCGCTCTGCCCGTCGAGATCGCCGCCGTGGTCTCCAACCACACGGACTTCGCGGAGCTCGTGGGGTCGTACGACCTTCCCTTCCACCACATCGCGGTGACGAAGGACAACAAGGCCGATGCCGAGGCGCAGCTGCTGGAGCTGGTGCGCGAGAAGGACGTCGAGCTGGTCGTCCTCGCCCGCTACATGCAGGTCCTCTCCGACGACCTCTGCAAGCAGCTCAGCGGCCGCATCATCAACATCCATCACTCCTTCCTGCCGAGCTTCAAGGGCGCGAAGCCCTACCACCAGGCGCACACCCGCGGGGTCAAGCTCATCGGCGCCACCGCGCACTACGTCACCGCCGACCTCGACGAGGGCCCGATCATCGAGCAGGAGGTCGAGAGGGTCGGCCACGACGTCACCCCCGACCAGCTGGTCGCCATCGGCCGTGACGTGGAGTGCCAGGCCCTGGCCCGCGCGGTGAAGTGGCACGCGGAGCGCCGCATCCTGCTGAACGGCCGCCGGACGGTCGTTTTCGCGTAAGGGCGTAAGGGCGTAAGGGCGTAAGGGCGTAAGGGCGGGCGCCGGTGCGCGGGCCGCTCCTGCGCACCGCCGTACCGTCGTGCCAGCCTGACGGCGCGTCGGCGTCGGCCGGGTGCGGTGGGGCGGTGGCCGGACGCATGGTCCGCGGCTTGACCCCCGCGCCCGGCTACATCCGGCTCAGCGACGCCGCCGCGAACAGCACGTCCCTGATGGCCTCGCGGTCGCCGTCCTGTCCGGCGGCGGCCTCCTCCGGGGACACATGGCCCGCGGCCAGGCGGCAGAATTCCACCCCGTCCAGCGCGACATGGGCCACCTCGCGCTCGGCGGAGCCGACGGCGCCGGGCGAGTCGAGCGGGATGAGCCACTCGCCGCCGCCGGAGCCCTCGATCTCGAGGCGCAGGCTGCGCCCCGGAGCGCCCGCCGTGACGAGATGCCGTGCCGACGGGGCGGACAGCCCCGCCCGGCGCCGCTCGGCGAGCGACACGGGCAGCATCCGCGCGGCCAGGTCGATCATCCGGTGGAGGTGCCGGGGAGCGGGCGGCTCGTACGGGTAGTCCACCGCGTCGGCGATGTCCCCCGCGTGCACCCAGCACTCGAAGGCCCGGTCCAGCAGCGAGTCGCTGAGCGGCAGTTCGAAGCCGCCGTACGCCACGGTGAGCAGCGCGGAGCCCGCCCCGCGCTCGACCGCGCGGGCGTGGGAGGCCCCTCCCTCCACGAACGACACCGTCCGGACGATGGTGTGGCTCTGCTCCCGCCAGGGTCCGCGCACGGACCGGGTGGGCGGGACGTTCGACGCCCGCCAGTACGCCTCGGTGCGCTCCTGCGGCGTCGGGCGCTCGGCGCCGGTGCCGCCGCCGAGCGGGTCGTCCAGGCCCAGCGCGACGGCGACCAGTCCGTCGACGGTCAGCAGATGGGCGATGACCCCGGCGACCGTCGTACGGCGGCTCGTGGGCCCGTCGCCCTCGAACCACCGCAGCCGCACGGGCGCGTGCCACTCGGAACCGCCGATGTCCTGGAGCAGGGCGTCGAGCCGGGCGGTCTCGGCGTCGTACGGAGCGGCCCAGTCGGGTACCGGGATGCGCGGCGGGCGCCGGCCGAGGCAGCTCGTCAGGACGCGCGTGCGCAGCGTCGGGTCCAGATCCAGGCTCTCCGCGGGATGCAGCAGGCCTACCGCCTCGCGCAGCCGCAGCGCCTCGTCCGCGCACGAGCCGCAGTGCCCGAGGTGTTCCTCGACGGCCGTCGTCTCGTCCGCCGAGCAGGCGGCCAGCGCCCAGGCGCCGAGCAGCGACTTCAGGACCCGGTGTTCGAGGACGAGCGGAGCCGGGCCGGGCGCGGCGGCCGGTTCGGGCAGCGTCAGTCCGGTGTCCTCGACGGAGGTGCGCGGCGGCGGTATGCGTGGGGGCCCGCCAGGCTCCGGTTCGGCGTCGCCGCCGCTCCCCGGGCGACCGGGGTTCCGGGACGCCTGGGAGTCCAAGGAGTCCCGGGCGTTCTCGTGCCCGTCCGCGTGCCCGTCCTCGTCGTCGAACGACTCGAACCGGTCATTTCCTTCGGTCACCGCGCACCCCCGTATTCCGGCGGGGCGCCGGCGGGTCCGGTGTCGTGGGCGGTGGACAGGAGCTGCAGGCCGAGGCGGAGCCGGCGGCGGGCCTCGTCCTCGGTGACGCCGAGATCGGCGGCGGCCTGGCGGTAGTCGCGGCGCTGGAAGTACGCGAGCTCCAGGGCGGTCCGCAGCGGGGTGGGCATGGAGGTGACGATGTAATCCGCGCGGGCGGCTACGGACGCGCTGAGCACCTTGCGCTCCAGCTCCTCGGTGGTGCCGTGGCCGCCCTGGGCGAGCGCCGCGGTCTCGGTGGCGCGCAGGCGCTGCACGGCGAGACGGTGGGTCAGTGCGGCGACCCAGGAGCGCAGGGGGCCCTGCTTGGGGTCGTAGGCGTCGGGGTTCTCCCAGACGTGCGCGAAGACCTCGCGGGTGATCCCGTCGGCGGCCCGCTCGTCTCCGAGCACGCGATGGGCGAGGCCGTGCACCAGCGAGGCGAACCGGTCGTAGAGCTCACCGAGCGCGGCCGCCTCCCCGCGTGAGAGCCGCTGCTGCATCTTGCGGTCCCAGCGGGGCGGTGCGTCCTGCTTCGCCATGCGGCCCCCTCACCCCTGGTAGTGCCCGGCGCCCGTCCGTGTGTCCGGCCGTGTCCCCTGTCGCTGTCCAGCCATGCGGTGCCGCTGTCCAGACTGTGTGCAACTGCTGTCCTGAATGTAGTCGGCACGTCCGACAGCGCACGCCCCTTTGCGCCAATGTGCGCCCCTGGACCGGCCATGGATGGTAGAAGCGCGGCGCTTCCACCCCCGGACCCGACCACAACAGACCGTACGCGACCGAAAGAGACCCCTCTTGAAGCATTTTCGACCGTAGACAGTCGTTTCTTCCTGTGGGAATCCGTGTTTCATGGAACTGCGGGTGGGCAGCCGCGCTGGAAGGAAGCGTACGGAGTGCTTCCGTTTCTGCTGGGCGAGGCGAGCGAGAGGCGTGGCGGTGACGCTCAAGGTGACCGACGTGACCGACGTGACCGACGGCGAGGGCGGCGCGGGCGGCACAGGGAGTACGGGCGGCCGGGGAGCTCTGAGCCGCGAAGAGGGCGAGTGGGCCGTGCTGCGGGTGTCGGGCGAACTCGACCTCGTGACGTCCCCGGCGCTGCGCCAGAGCGTGCACGACGTGGTGGCCGAGGGGCGGCACAGCATCGTGCTGGACCTCTCCGGGGTCGTGTTCTGCGACTCCAGTGGTGTCGGCGTCCTGATCGCCGTGCGCCGCCTCATGCGCTCCTGCCGGGGCCGTCTGCGGCTGATCCTGCCCGCTCAGGGAGCGGCCGACGGCTCCCACGTCAACCGCGTCCTCGCGGCCCTCGGGGTGCGCCGCCTCTTCGACGTGTATCCCGACGTCGACGCGGCCGTCGACGGGGAGTCCCGCCCGCTGTCGGCCTGACATGACCTGCGGTCACCGTGCCTGCCGGTCACCATGCCTTCCGCTCCGGGCCCCCGGCGCCCGTCACCCCGTCGGCCCGGAGCCCACGCCCGCCCCGGAAGCGTGCCCCCGCCTTCGCCCGGAGTGACACCCCCTGCTCACTGTGCGACGCACCGCCACGCGGTTGTTCCAGAATTCCTGCGGTCTTGGTACAACCGTCGTTTTCCCGCTCCCTCGGTGGCCCGGTCGTCGTACGCTCCGTCCCAGATGAACCGCAGTCCGGCCGAGGCCGGCTGAGAAGTTAGGCGGTCCGAACACACCATGGTCAGCACCGAGTACGAGCGCAGGATCGCCGCCCGGTTCGCCGGCTTCGACCAGGACGGCAACGGCTACATCGACCGGGAGGACTTCAACGCCGCGACCAAGGCGGTGCTCGCCGCGTTCGGTACGACGGCGCGGTCGGACAAGGGCCAGGCCCTGTACATCGGGGCCGAGGCGTTCTGGCAGGGCATGGCCGGGATAGCGGACCGGGACGGCGATCAGCGGATCACCCGCGAGGAGTTCGTGAGCGGCGCCGTGAAGCGGCTGCGCGACAACCCCGACCGGTTCGCCGAGATCGCCCGCCCCTTCCTGCACGCGGCCCTCGCGGTGGCGGACACCGACGGGGACGGCGCGGCCACGGTCGAGGAGACCACGCGCGTCCTCAGGGCCCTCGGAGTGGGCGACGACATCGCCGCCGCGGCCGCCGCGGCCCTGGACGCGGACGCCGACGGACGGATCGGCGAGACGGAGGTCGTGAGCGCGTTCGCCCGCTACTTCACGGTGCCGGAGTAGGACGGCCCGGGAGCACCGACCCACCTCACCGTCCCGGGACCACCGGACTCACCTCGCCGGCCTGGGCGGCAACGGCCCACCCCGGGCCGGCCGGCCGCTCGCCCAGGTCCGGCCCACGGCCCGCGGCTCACCCCGGGCCGGTCGACCGCTCACCCCAGGAGGATCGCGCCGACCCGGGCCTCACCCCGAAAAGCGCTCCCTGAGCCGGTACTTGAGCACCTTCCGCAGCGCCTCGTTGCGCGGAAGGGCGTCCACGACCTCGAGTCGCTCCGGCAGCTTGTGCACGGACAGCCCTTCCCCGCGCAGGTACGACGTCACGGCGTCCAGCGTCAACTCCACGGCGCCCGGCGGCTGTTCGACCACCGCGCAGACGCGCTCGCCGCGCTCGGCGTCGGGCAGTCCGATCACGGCGACGTCCCCGACCGCCGGGTGCCGGTGCAGCAGATCCTCGATCTCCTTCGCGGAGATGTTCTCGCCCTTGCGGATGATGATGTCCTTCACCCGGCCGGTGAGGACGAGATGCCCGCTCCCGGTCAGATGGCCCACGTCCCCGGTGATCAGGAACCCGTCCCCGTCGAACGCCTCCGCCGTCTGCGCCGGGTCCAGATACCCCTGGCACACGGCCTCCCCCCTGAGCCGTACGTCGCCGTCGACGCCACAGGGCCGGGAGGCTCCCGCCGCGTCCACGATCCGTATCTCCATGCCCTCCGGGGGCCTGCCCTCCGTGGTCGCGAGGTTCTCGGTCGTGTCGTCCGGCGCGCCCATCGTGATCATCGGGACCTCGGTCATCCCGTACCCGTGGGTGAGCTGGACGCCCATCTCCCGGACGACGGAGTGATAGACCTCGGGCGGCTTCGGGGCTCCGCCGCCCGCCAGCAGCCGCAGCGTGGGAATGACCGGCTCCCCGGGCTGCTTGCGCTGTTCGGCGAGGAACATCGAGTAGAAGGCGGTCGACCCGCCCGCCACCGTCACCCCGTGCTCGCGGTAGCCCTCCAGGGCGGCGGGCAGCGCGAAGTGCTCGAACATCACGGCCGGGAAGCCGTACAGCAGCAGCATCACCGTGTAGTCGGGCCCGGCGATGTGCGCGTACGGGAAGGCCATCGAGCCCACGTCGTCGGCGGACAGGCGCAGCGCGTGGGCGAGGCAGGAGCCACCGGCGATCAGTGAACGGTCGGTGTGCAGCACGCCCTTGGGGTCGGAGGTGGTGCCCGAGGTCCAGTAGATCCAGCGGACGGAGGTGCCGTCGGAGGGCGGGGCGGGCAGCACGGCGGGATCGCCGTCCGGCAGCGTGTCGTACGCCTCGAAGACGTTCTTCGCGCCGAGCCGGTGCGCCATCGCGGTGTGGTCGAAGCCGCGCCACTCGCCCGGCACGGCGAAGTACTCCGCCTTCGACTCCCGCAGCGCGAAGCCGACCTCGCGGTCGCGGTAGAAGGGGATGACCGGCGACTGGACGGCGCCGACGCGGGCCAGCGCGAAGGACAGCAGGGCGGTCTCGATACGGGTGGGCAGCTGCCAGGCGACCACTGTGCCGGGGCGTACGCCCCTGTCGTGCAGGCCGGCCGCCACCCGCTCGGCGCGGTCCCGCAGCTCGCCGAAGGTCAGGGAGCGGTCGCCCTGGAGCAGGACGGGCCGGTCGGGGGTGAGGTCGGCACGGCGGGCGACCAGCTCCCACAGCGTGCGCGCGGAGCTCAGGGCGTGTGCGGTGTCGTTCACTTCGACCCCCGGTGATTCGGTCACTTCGACGCCCGTAGCTGACGGGCAGTCAGATCGTGCGCAGAGCGTAGGGCTCGCCGCCTTGTCGGTCCATAGGCGCGGGGCTAGCCTGCTTGTGAACAGGAATCTGACGACCCATCAGATACGTCGGGGGCGCGCCCTCGGACCGACCCGTACGCCAGGCGGAGGGGACCATGACCGAACTGCCCCGCATCATCAGCGTCGACGACCACGTGATCGAGCCCGCGCACCTCTTCGCGACCTGGCTGCCGCGGAAGTACCGGGAGCGCGGTCCGCAGCCGCTCACCGCCGGGATCGGCGAACTCGCCTACGTCGCGGGCAAGTACCAGATCACCATGGACCCGGACGGTCCGCCGACCGACTGGTGGATCTACGAGGACCTCAAGTTCCCGTACAAGCGCAACATCGCCGCCGTCGGCTTCGACCGCGACGAGATGACGCTGGAGGGCATCACGCGCGCGGAGATGCGGCGCGGCTGCTGGGACCCCGTCGAGCGACTAAAGGACATGGACCTCAACCATGTCGAGGCCAGCCTCTGCTTCCCCACCTTCCCGCGCTTCTGCGGCCAGACCTTCGCCGAGGCGCACGACAAGGAAGTGGCCCTGGCCTGTGTGCGGGCGTACAACGACTGGATGGTCGAGGAGTGGTGCGGCGACAGCGGCGGCCGGCTGATCCCGCTGTGCCTGATCCCCCTGTGGGACATCGGCCTCGCGGTCGCCGAGATCCGCCGCAACGCCGCGCGGGGCGTGAAGGCCGTCACCTTCTCCGAGATCCCCACCCATCTGGGGCTGCCCTCCATCCACTCCGGCTACTGGGACCCGTTCTTCGCGGTCTGCCAGGAGACCGGGACGGTCGTGAACATGCACATCGGCTCGTCGTCCCAGATGCCCGCCGCGTCACCCGACGCGCCCCCCGCCGTCCAGGCCTCGCTGTCCTTCAACAACGCGATGGCCTCCATGATGGACTTCCTTTTCAGCGGCGTCCTGGTGAAGTTCCCGCGCCTCAAACTGGCCTATTCGGAAGGCCAGATGGGCTGGATCCCGTACGCCCTGGAGCGTGCCGACGACGTCTGGTCGGAGCACCGCGCCTGGGGCGGGGTCAGGGATCTGATCCCGGAGCCCCCGTCGACGTACTACTACCGGCAGATCTTCTGCTGCTTCTTCCGCGACAAGCACGGCGTCGCGTCCCTGGACGTGGTGGGCCGCGACAACGCCACCTTCGAGACCGACTACCCGCACGTCGACTCGACCTTCCCGCACACCAAGGAGGTCGCCCTCGACCATGTGAAGGGCCTCGACGACGAGACCATCCACAAGCTGATGCGCGGCAACGCCATCCGCATGCTGGACCTGGATCTGTAGTGGATCTCGCCCACACGCCCGAGGAGGAGGAGTTCCGCGCGCGGCTGCGCGCGTGGCTCGGCGGGGTCCTTCCGGCGCTGCCGCCGAAACCGTCCCCGGACGACTGGCCCGCGCGACGGGCGTACGACCTCGGCTGGCAGCGGATGCTGTACGACGCCGGGTACGCGGGGCTGCACTGGCCCGTCGACGCGGGCGGCCGGGGTGCCACGCCGACGCAGCACCTCATCTACCTGGAGGAGACGGAGAAGGCGGGCGCCCCCTATGTGGGGGCCAACTTCGTCGGGCTGCTGCACGCCGGGCCGACCATCGCCTCCGAGGGGAGCGCCGAGCAGCGGGCGCGCTGGCTGCCGCCCGTGCTGCGTGGCGAGGAAGTCTGGTGCCAGGGCTTCAGCGAGCCGGACGCCGGCTCGGATCTCGCGGCGCTGCGCACGCGCGCGTGGCGGGACGGCGACGACTACGTGGTGAGCGGGTCCAAGATCTGGACCTCCCACGCCGAGGTGGCCGACTGGTGCGAGCTGCTGGTGCGGACGGACCCCGCCGCCCGCAAGCACCGGGGCATCACCTGGCTCGCGATGCCCATGGACGCGCCAGGGATCACCGTCCGGCCGCTGCGGACCCTCGCGGGCTCCACCGAGTTCGCGGAGGTCTTCCTCGACGAGGTGCGCGTCCCGGTCGCCAACCGCGTCGGCGCCGAGAACGACGGCTGGCGCGTGACCATGGTGACGCTGTCGTACGAGCGCGGAACCGCCTTCGTGGGTGAAGTGGTCGCCTGCCGACGTGTGTTGGCCGAGATCGCGCGCGAGGCGCGGAAGAACGGGCGCTGGGACGACGCCGTACTGCGACGCCGTCTCGGCCGGCTGAACGCCGAGTTCCGCGCACTGTGGCGGCTCACCCAGTGGAACGTCAGCGAGGCGCAGGGGACGGGGGGAGTGCCGGGCGTCGGCGGTTCGGTTTTCAAACTGAGCTACTCGCACGCCCGCCAGGAGCTGTTCGACGCCGCTGCCGAGGTCCTCGGCCCCGAGGCCCTGGACCTGGGACGGGAGTGGACCCGGGACCGGCTGTCGTCGCTCTCGTACACCATCGCGGCCGGTACCTCGCAGATCCAGCGGAACATCGTGGCCGAGCGGATCCTCGGTCTTCCCAAGGGGAGGTGAGTTCGGAACATGGACTTCAGGCTCACCGATGATCAACGGGCTCTGCGGCAGGGCGTACGGGAACTGCTGGAGGGCCGGTTCGGCCGGGCGGCACTGCGCGCGGCGGTGGACCGGGGGGACGGGGAGCGCGGGGGCGTTCTCGACCGGGAGCTGTGGCGCGAGCTCGGTGCGGCGGGGTTCTTCGCGCTGCGCCTGCCCGAGGCCGACGGCGGCGTCGGGCAGGGGCTTCCGGAGGCCGTGCTGGCCTTCGAGGAGGCGGGGCGGGTCCTGCTGCCGGGCCCGCTGATCGCCACGCATCTCGCCGCGGGCGCCGTGGCCGGGGCGGCCACCGGCGAGGTGGTCGTGACCTCCGTCGACGGGGGGCTCGTGGAATGGCTGGACGAGGCCGACGTCGTCCGCGGCGACACCGCCGGAGCCGAGCCGCTGGCCTCGGCGGACCCGCTGACACCTGTGCACCGGCTCCCCGCCGCCGCGAGGCCCGGGAGCGGCGCACTCCGGGGTCCCTGGACACCGGGCGGGCCCGGCGGTCCGTCGGTGCCGGACGGACTCGGTGGCTCCCCGGCGCCGGTTGCGCCCGGCAGCCCCGCGCCTGCGCCGGCCGGGGACGCGCTCCTCACGTCTCTCCTCACGGCCGCCGAGCAGCTCGGCAGTGCCGCCCGGACCTGTGAGGCGGCCGTGCAACACGCCCGGACGCGCGAGCAGTTCGGGCAGCCGATCGGGGCCTTCCAGGCGGTGCAGCATCTGTGCGCGGGCATGCTCGTGCGGGTCGAGCTGGCGCGCGCGGCCGTCTATGCCGCCTCGGTCACCGCCGACCCGGTGGACATCGCGGCGGCCCGGCTGCTCGCCGACGAGGCCGCCGTGCGCGGCGCCCGCGACTGTCTCCAGGTGCACGGCGGTATGGGCTTCACCTGGGAGTCCGACGTCCATCTGCACCTGAAGAGGGCGTGGATACGGACGCACCGTGCGGGTGGCACCACGCGGAGCGAGGAGGAGCTGGCGGACGATCTGCCGGCCGGGACGGTCTAGAGCGCCTCTGTCCTGGGGAGCTGGGGGACGGGCGCGAGCGGATGTCGCGGATCGTGGCGGAGCGGAATCACGGAGCGTTGAGACCTGGTTGTGTCCTAGGCGTGACTTGTCACGGCCTGGAGTCGGCGCCGGGCTCCGGTACCTTGTGTGGGATGCGAGTGGTTCTGAGGCTGAGCCATCCCGGTGTTGCCCCCGAGGCCGCGCCGAACCCGGCGATGCACGCCGCTCGCGAGGCAGGGCGGACCCCCGTACCTGCCTGTTCGACTCCCCGTGGCGAGCGTCGCACAGTATGCCGCACGCGTACTCCTTCGCGCTGGAATATGCCCGAAGCGCTTGTTGGGGTGACTGTACGTCAACCATGCTGTCTCGCAAGGGAATCACGTTCCGTGATCCTTGTTCTGGCCATGCAGAAAATGGCTACGATCGTGGCCCTTGTGAGGCGCGAGGCGATGTGTCCGCCGGTTCGGATGGTGTGAGCGGTGCAGGTGCTTCAAGTGCAGCTGGAGATCCGGCCCGACCCCGCAGAGGTGGGGCGAGCCCGGCGGTGGGCCCGTTCGAGGCTCGCGGGGTCCGGGATAGAGGCCGATGAACCGCTCGCCGAGACGCTGATCCTGCTCGTCTCGGAGCTTGTCACGAACGCCGTGGTGCACACCGGGTGTCCGGCCGTACTGCGCCTCTGTCTGCCGGGCGGTGCCGGGGCCGCCACCGTGCGCCTCGAGGTGGCCGACACCAGCGCCCGGCCGCCGATCCCCCGGCATGCCGACGGCGACGAGACCAACGGCCGCGGCCTGGAGCTCGTCGACGGCCTCGCGGACCGCTGGGGCTGGAATCCCGAGGGTGCCGGCAAACGCATCTGGTGCGAGGTGGACCGCTGCGCCACGGGCGCCTCGGCGAGAACCGTCTACCCGGGCTACGAGGGCTTCGCGTACGAGGCGGTCTAGTTCCCGTCCTCGTACGCATGCCGTGCGGGGCGGTCCGGCCTCGGGGGCGGTCGAGTTCTCCCGTGCGTGGGCGCACGGTTTCGTGCATGTATGCACGAAACCTCTGTACACGGCCGCCGTGGTGGCCGAATGCGCCGGGCCGTGCTTCCGTACGCGCTGTCTCAAAAGGGATGCCGTGGCATAAATCGCCGAGCGGGTGTTGACGTGACGTGTCCGTTTGATCACGCTTGTGTTCAGCGATGCGCCGCGAGGGGACGGCGGGGGTTCCGGTGACGGGGGCCCTCGGCGAGTGCGGGTCGCGATTCGGCGTCGGCTCCTCCAGGGCCAAGGGGGGCGGGATGGGCGCGCCGGAGGCGGATGGCGGCGCGCGCTGCCGTGCCCGGGGCGAGGTGGGGGACCTCCCGGTCGGGCGCAGTCGAGAGTGGGGGAAGCGCGCCGCCAGCCGCCCCTCCATCAACCCTAGAGGAGCGCCACGGGCGCCACGGGCGTGCCCGTGCCGCCGACGAAGGGCTCCGGCATCGCCGACAGCAGGAAGGCGTAGCGGTTTTCTTGTCCACAGGCTGTGGACAACTCTTCGAGATTCCAGTTCTGGCCTTGCAGCATCCCCATCTCGACCAGGTCGAGCGCGTGGACGGGCAGCCACAGGTCCTCGATCTCGGGCGGGAAGATCTCGAAGGTCAGGGTGTCGTTGGCGACCGCCGCGACATCGCGCGCGTGGAACCACTCCGGGGTGCGTACCGACAGGCCGGGCGACGGATATCCGTACGCCTGCTTGTCGCCCGCCAGATACACCTGGATCTGCCCCGTCCGTACGAGCACGATGTCGCCCGCCCGCACCCGCGTGCCCGCCAACTCCTCCGCGGCTTCCAGGTCTTCGGGGGTGACCGCGTGCCCGCCGGCCAGCCGGTGTTCGCCGCGTGCCCGCGCCACGTCGAGCAGGACGCCGCGCGAGACGATGTGCCGCGGCTTGTCGATCCCGCTGAACTCGGCGCCGCCGTGCGGCGTGACGGTGCCGGCCGGGCGGCCGTTGTAGAGCTTGCCGGAGTGCGAGACATGGGTCAGCGCGTCCCAGTGGGTGGCCGCCTGGAGCCCCATGGTGACGGCGTCGTCGCTGCACGCCACCGTGCCGGGGCCGAAGATCTCCTGGTTGATCTGCACCATCGTGTGCAGCGGATTGACCCGCCCGGGGATCATCCCGGTCTGCACGCCGTCCTGTTGGAGGGGAAGGGCGAGCGGGACGCGGCGCCCGGTGCGTACCGTCGCGGCGGCCTCTCGCACCACCTCGTCGGTGATGAGGTTCAGCGTTCCGATCTCGTCGTCGGCCCCCCAGCGCCCCCAGTTGTTCACGCGCTTGGCGATCTCGTGGAACTCGGCCGGCAGTGACATGAGTCCTCCCCGGGGCTTGTCTCCAGGTATCCGACGGGTCGTAGAATCCGAGTTGAATCTAACGGACCGTCAGAAACTGCGGGAAGGGGCCGGGCGTGGGGAACTTCTTGGCGGGCAAGGTCATCGCCGTCACGGGCGCGGGGCGGGGGATAGGCAGGGCGGTCGCTCTCGCCGCGGCGGCCGAGGGCGCGCGCGTCGTCGTCAACGACTACGGCGTGTCCGTCGAGGGTGCGGAGCCCACGAGTTCGGTCGCCGACACCGTCGTCAAGGAGATCGAGGCGGCGGGCGGCGAGGCGGTCGCGGTGGCCGACGACATCTCGACGATGGCGGGCGGGCAGCGCGTCGTCGACACCGCGCTCGCGTCGTACGGGCGGATCGACGGCGTCGTGTGCGTGGCCGGCATCCTGCGCGAACGGATGCTCTTCAACATGTCCGAGCAGGAGTGGGACCCGGTGATCGCCACCCACCTGAAGGGCACGTTCACCCTCTTCCGGGCCGCCTCGGCGGTGATGCGAAAACAGGGTTCGGGCACGCTGATCGGTTTCACCAGCGGCAATCACCAGGGCTCGGTCGCGCAGGCCAACTACAGCGCGGCGAAGGGCGGGATCATCTCCCTGGTGCGCAGCGCGGCCCTCGGACTGCACAAGTACGGGGTCACCGCGAACGCGGTCGCGCCCGTCGCCCGTACCCGCATGTCGGCGAACGTCCCGATGGAGCTGAAGGAGATCGGCGAGCCGGAGGACGTGGCCGCGCTCGTGGTCTACCTGCTGTCGGACCGGGCCCGCGAGGAACGCATCACCGGGCAGGTCTACACGATCGCCGGACCCAAGATCGCCGTATGGGCCCAGCCCCGCGAACTGCGCGCCGGATACGCCGAGGGTGCCTGGACGCCGGAGAGGATCGCCGACTTCCTGCCCGGGACGGTCGGCGTGGATCCGATGCCGTTGCTGGAACAACTGGAGGCGATGGCCCGCGCGGTGGCGGAGAAGACACGCCCCAACGTGTGAGTCCGGCTTCGGTCCGGTGGGAGGAGAGCGCGTGGATTTCGCATTCGGTCCGCAGGACGAGGCCTTCCGGCGCGAGGCGCGGAGCTGGCTGGAGGAGCATCTGACCGGCGCTCCCGGGCGGCGAGCGTGGGAGCGGGAACTCGGGCGGGGCGGCTGGATCGGGCTCGGCTGGGACGAGGACGGGTACGGGAACCGGAGCGTGGACCTGACCCGGCAGGTGGTGTGGGCCGAGGAGTACGCCCGCTCGAAGGCGCCGGCGCGATCGGGGCACATCGGCGAGAACCTGTTGGCGCCGACGCTCCTCGCCCATGGGACGCGGGAGCAGAAGCGGCGCTTCCTGCCGCCGATCGCCGAGGGCCGTGAGCTGTGGTGCCAGGGGTACAGCGAACCCGGCGCGGGCTCGGACCTGGCGGGCATCCGGACGACCGCCGAACGGACGGCCGAGGGCGGGACGGCCGCGGCAGGGGCGACTGCCTCGGTGGCGGTCGGCGCGGGGACGGCCGCCCCAGGGGTGACCGGCGCACGGGGGGCCGCCGAACGGGCGACGGATGCGGGCACGGCCGGCGCGGGGGCGACTGCTGTGCGGGACGAGGGGGCGGTGCCGTCGGGGGCCTTCCGTGTCACGGGGCAGAAGATCTGGACCTCGCTCGCCCACGAGGCGGACTGGTGCTTCGTGCTCGCCCGTACGGAGCCGGGGTCCACCCGCCACCACGGCCTGTCCTTCCTCCTCGTTCCGATGGATCAGCCCGGCCGCATCGAGGTCCGTTCGATCCGCCAGATGACCGGCACGAGTGAGTTCAACGAGGTGTTCTTCGACGGGGCGTTGGCGCGGCCCGAGCATGTGGTCGGAGGGGAGGGGAACGGCTGGCGGGTCGCCATGAGCCTGCTCGGATTCGAGCGCGGTGTCTCCACGCTCGCCCAGCAGATCGGGTTCGCCGAGGAGTTGGGGCGCGTGCTGCGGACGGCCGTCGCCACGGGCGCGGCCACGGATCCCGTCCTGCGCGACCGGCTCGTCCGCCTGTGGGCCGAGTTGCGCACGATGCGATGGAACGCCCTGCGCACACTGGGGAGTTCGGCCAGCCCCGGGGACGCGGGGGCGCCGAGCGCGGCGAAGCTGCTGTGGGGTGGCTGGCATCGGCGGCTCGGTGAGCTCGCGGTACAGGTACGGGGGGCCGGTGCGGCGGCGGGCCCGGCGGACTGGTCGGCGGAGCGGCCGTACGAACTGGACGCTGCCCAGCACCTGTTCCTCTTCAGTCGGGCCGACACGATCTACGGCGGCTCGGACGAGATCCAGCGCACGATCATCGCCGAGCGCGCGCTCGGCCTGCCCAAGGAGCCCCGGGGGTAGCCACGGCCCACCCCGGTACGGCCAGGAACAGCCCGGTACGGCCCAGGAACAGCCCGGGGTGCCCCGGGAAGAAGGGGAGCTGGCGCGATGCGAGGCGTGATCTTCGACGGAAAGCGGACCCAGGTCGTGGACGATCTGGAGATACGGGACCCGGGGCCCGGAGAGGTCCAGGTGGCGATCTCCGCCGCGGGCCTCTGCCACAGCGACCTGTCCGTGGTGGACGGGACCATCCCCTTCCCCGTCCCCGTGGTGCTCGGCCATGAGGGTGCGGGCGTGGTGGAGGCCGTGGGCGCGGGCGTCACCCATGTCGGTCCCGGCGACCATGTGGCGCTGTCCACGCTCGCCAACTGCGGTGCCTGCGCCGAGTGCGACCGGGGGCGGCCCACGATGTGCCGCAAGGCGATCGGCATGCCGCAGCGGCCGTTCGCGCGAGCAGGGCAGCCGCTCTACCAGTTCGCCGCCAACTCGGCCTTCGCGGAACGCACGGTCGTGAAGGCGGTGCAGGCGGTCCGGATCCCGAAGGACATCCCGCTGACGTCCGCCGCGCTGATCGGCTGCGGGGTCCTCACGGGCGTCGGAGCGGTCCTGAACCGGGCCCGGGTCGACCGGGGCGACACCGTCCTCGTCATCGGCACGGGTGGCATCGGCCTGAACGTCATCCAGGGCGCACGGCTCGCGGGCGCCCTCAGGATCGTCGCGGTCGATTCCAACCCGGCCAAGGAAGCCGTCGCCCGCCAGTTCGGCGCGACACACTTCCTGACCTCGACGGACGGGGTGAAGGACATCCTCCCCACCGGCGCCCAGCACGCCTTCGAATGCGTCGGGCGCGTCGAACTCATCCGCCAGGCGGTCGACCTGCTCGACCGCCATGGACAGGCGATCCTCCTCGGCGTCCCCCCGGCGACGGCCGAGGCGTCCTTTCTCGTCTCCTCGATGTACCTCGACAAGTCCATCCTCGGCTGCCGCTACGGCTCCTCCCGTCCCCAGCGGGACATCGCCCTGTATGCCGAGCTGTATCGCGAAGGCCAGTTGCTCCTAGACGAGTTGGTGACGGCGACGTACCCGGTCGAGGACTTCGAGAGGGCGGCCGAGGACGCGCACGCGGGGAAGGTGGCGAGGGCGGTGCTGACGTTCTAGGGGGCTGCCGGGACGTCATGTCCGCGTGGCGACATAGGAGTTGCCGCCCTCGGCTCCGTCGGTCCGGTCGGCTCCGGCGCCCGACCTGAAGGTGCGCCGGTAGGTGGTGGGATTGACGCCGAGGGTCGCCTGGAGGTGCTGGCGCATCGACTGGGCCGTGCCGAAGCCGGCGTCGCGGGCGACCTGGTCGATGGACAAGTCACTGGACTCCAGGAGGTGGCGGGCGTGTTCGACGCGCTGCCGGGTGAGCCACTGGCCCGGGCTGACGCCGACCTCCTCCCGGAAGCGGCGGGTGAAGGTGCGCACCGACATGGACTCCTGCTCGGCCATGTCGCGCAGCTGGATGGGCTCGTGGAGACGCCCGAGCGCCCAGGCACGTGCGGCGGTCGTGGTGGCCGACTGCGCCTCCGGCACCGGGCGCTGGATGTACTGCGCCTGGCCGCCGTCGCGATGCGGCGGGACGACGGTACGGCGGGCCACCTCGTTGGCGACGGCGGCGCCGTGGTCGCGGCGTACCAGATGGAGGCACAGGTCGATCCCGGCCGCGACACCGGCGGAGGTGAGGATGTCGCCGTCGTCGATGAAGAGCACGTCCGCGTCGACGCGGATCTGCGGGAAGAGCCGCTGGAAGTGCTCGGCGTGCATCCAGTGCGTGGTGGCCGGGCGGCCGTCGAGATACCCGGCGGCGGCGAGGACGTAGCTGCCGGTGCAGATGGAGACGAGGCGGGTGCCGGGGCGGATGTGCGCGAGGGCGGCGGCCAGCTCCGGGGTCAGTATGCCGTCCTGCTGGACGGGTCCGAGTTCGTACGAGGCCGGGACGACGACGGTGTCGGCGGTGGCCAGCGCCTCGGGGCCGTTGGCGACGAGGACGGCGAAGTCGGCGTCCGTCCCTACGGGGCCGGGCGGCCGGGCCGAGCAGGTGACGACCTCGTACAGCGGCCGTCCGCCGGTGTCCCGCGCCTTGCCGAAGATGCGCTGCGGAATGCCCAGCTCGAAGGGGAGCAGCCCGTCGAGGGCGAGGACGACGACACGGTGGCGGCGGAACGCGCTCGAAGGGGCCATGGCCCGATCCTAGCGAACACTGTCCTTCAGGCCAGTGGCCCGCCCGTGCACGCTCCCCGAAGATCGATGACGTGACCCAGACAAGCGAAGCCGCCGCGGCCCCGGAGGACTCCCGGCCCACCCGTCCCGCCGCCTCCCACCGCATCCACCGTGCCTGGTTCGTCGCCGCCGTCACCTTCGTGACGATCATCGGCGCCGCGGCCTTCCGCTCGCTGCCCGGTCTGCTGATCGACCCGCTGCACCAGGAGTTCCACTGGTCGCGCGGCACGATCAGCGCGGCGGTCTCCATCAACCTCGCGCTCTACGGACTCACGGCGCCGTTCGCCGCGGCGCTCATGGACCGCTTCGGCATCCGCCGCGTGGTGGCGGTCGCCCTGACCGTGATCGCGGTCGGCTCCGGGCTGACCGTGTGGATGACGGCGGCCTGGCAGCTGCTGCTCTGCTGGGGCCTGCTGGTGGGCCTCGGCTCCGGTTCGATGGCGCTCGCCTTCGCGGCGACGGTCACCAACCGCTGGTTCACCGGGCGCAAGGGCCTGGTGACGGGCATCCTGACGGCGGCCTCGGCGTCGGGCCAGCTGATCTTCCTGCCGCTGCTGTCCTGGATCGTCACGCGGCACAGCTGGCGTCCGGCCGCGGTCACCGTGGCGCTCGCCGCCCTCGCGGTCGTCCCCTTCGTCTGGCTGCTGCTGCGCGACCACCCGGCCGACGTGGGCCAGAAGCCGTACGGGGCGACGGAGTTCGTGCCGAAGCCCGAGCCGGTGCGGGGTGCCGCCCGGCGCGCGGTGACCGTGCTGCTCTCCGCCGTCCGCACCGGCCCCTTCTGGCTGCTGGCCGGGTCGTTCGCGATCTGCGGTGCCTCGACGAACGGCCTGATCCAGACACACTTCGTGCCCGCGGCCCACGACCACCACATGCCCGTCACGGCGGCGGCCTCGCTCCTCGCGGTCATCGGCGTCTTCGACGTGGTCGGCACGATCGCCTCGGGCTGGTTCACCGACCGCTTCGAGCCGCGCCGCCTGCTGGCGGTGTACTACGCCCTGCGCGGCATCTCGCTGCTCTTCCTCCCGATCCTCCTCCACCCCACCGTGCACCCGCCGATGATCCTGTTCATCGTCTTCTACGGCCTCGACTGGGTCGCCACCGTCCCGCCCACCCTGGCCCTGTGCCGTGAGCAGTACGGGGAGGACAGCGCCATCGTCTTCGGCTGGGTCCTCGCCTCCCACCAGATCGGCGCCGCCCTCGTCGCCTACCTCGGCGGCGCCGCCCGCGACCACCTCGGCTCGTACAACGTGGTCTGGTACGCCTCGGGCGCGCTGTGCGCGGCGGCCACGCTGATGGTGCTGGTGATCCGGCGGCGCCGGCCGACGGCACCCCTGGCCGTCACGGTGTCGCCCGCGACCGCCTGACGGCCCGGGTCCTGACGGCCCGGGTCCTGACGGCTCGGGTCAGGTGAGGAACCGGCCCTTGTGGAAGAGCAGCGGCGGCACGTCCTCGGCGCCGTCGCCGCTCGTGCCGAGCGCGTCCACCCGGCCCACCACGATCAGGTGGTCCCCGCCCGTGTGCACCGCGTGGATCGTGCAGTCGATCCAGGCCGCGGCGCCCACGAGACGGGGGGAGCCGGAGACCGGAGCGGCGTCGTGGACGACCCCGGCGAACTTGTCCGCGCCGCTCACCGCGAAGCCGCGGCACAGGTCGCCCTGGTGGGCTCCGAGCACGTTGACGCAGAAGGAGCCCGCCCGGGCGATGCGCGGCCAGGTCGTCGACGTACGGCCGACCATGAAGCAGATCAGTGGGGGGTCCAGGGAGAGGGAGGCGAAGGACTGGCATGCGAAGCCGGCCGGGCCCGTCCCGTCCTCGGCGGCCGGTGCCGTCACCACGGTGACGCCGGTCGCGAAGTGGCCCAGCACCCGCCGGAATTCGGCCGGGTCGACCGGCGCCCGCTCGTCGTCGCCGACCGCACGCAGATCCGGGCGCGGCAACGCCTCGACGGGCCCCACGACGGTGGGGGCCCCGGCCGACCTGAGGTAGCGGACGGCGGCGGCGGCCATCCCTGCGTGTCCCATCACACCGACCATTGAAGCTGACGGTGTGTCAGATGGGAAGGGGTTCGGGAGGCCGGGTCGTCGGCAGCGCGACAGGTCGGGGACGGCGGCCCCGGCGAGACCCGCCGGAGCGAGGGGCGGGAAGCCCCCGCTTCCGATGGCGGGCCCCCCTCGGAGAGGCCCGTGTTTCACCCCCGTATCTTTCGCCCCATGGGGTGGGGAGATTCCGGGCGGCCAGCGCGCCCCCGATCGGCATGGTCCGGCTTCGAGGTCAGTCTCGCCGCGGCGGTCTGCGCGGCACAGTTCGCGGTCGCGGTCGCCGTCTGGTGGGTCGGGACGTTCGACGACGACGACCACGGCGTGGGACTGGGCGGTGGACCCGCCGCCGTCGGGTTCCTGTGCCTGCTGGTCTTCGGGCCGCCGCTGCTCGCCGTCCTCGGACTGCTGCACACGGTGGCGTACACGATGCCCGCGGCCTCGCTCGCCCGGCTGGTGACCCGGCGCGCACCCGGCCCCGAGAGCGCCTGGCACCTGGCTTTCGTGCTGGTGCTCGGCACCCTCTGGGCCACCCTCGCGGTCGTGCTCGGCGGCCTCGCGCCCACCGGTGCCACGGCCCTGCTGATCGCCGTGTCCGGTGTCCCGCCGACCCTGGGTGTCGCCCTCGTGCGCCGGCGCCAAGGAGCCACCGGACATCGGCCGAGCGGTCACCGCGTCTGGTTCCGCTCGGCGCTCGCGGCCCTCGGGGCCTGCGGACTGGTCGCCGCGGCGGGCACAGTGGGCCTGGCCGCGGGGCTCATCCAGGAGTACGAGCCCCCGAAGCTCGGCTCCGACCAGCTCACCGGCGTCTGGCGCGGTGATCACGGGGCCGTGCTGCGGCTGCGCCCCGAGGGACGGGCGGAACTGCGGGCGGTGCCCGCCCAGCCCGAGTTCGGGGACGTGGCCACCAAGGAGTTCACGCGCTGCGACGGCACGGGCAAGTGGTCCCTCGACACCGGCGGCCGCTACGACCCGTACGCCGACGGGGGCGGCGACGACCCACGGGACGGCGTCGTCGTCCGCGTCGGGCACTGCGGCCACGACACGTACTGGACCATAGGCGGCACCGTGGCCCACCCGGAACTGTTCGTGCTGTTCGGCGACCCCGACTCGGGAGATCTGCGCATCCTCAAGCAGGACTGAACGGGACTGAACGACTGGCGGGGCTGGCCGGCCTGGCAGTTCTGGTGGGACTGACAGGGCTGGAGGCACTGGCGGGGCCGGCAGGACTGGTAGGTCTGGAGGACACCGGCATGGCTGGAGGGCTGGGGACCGGCGGGGCTGGCGGGGTTGGGGACCGATTGGGCCGGCGGGGCTGAACGGGCGGGTCCTGCTTCCGGCCGGGCCGGCCGGGCTCTGGCCGCTGGAGCCGGGCTCCGTCAGCGGCCCTCGTAGCGGGGGGTCCGCCGTTCCGCGAAGCTCGCCACGCCCTCGTTGGCGTCCACCGTCGTCATGTTGATCTCCTGCGCCGCCGCCTCCGCCGCGAAGGCGCTGCCGCGGTCGGCGTCCAGGGAGGCGTTGACCAGCTGCTTGGTGAGGGCGATGGCGCGGGTCGGCCCGGCCGCGAGCCGCTCGGACCACTCGCGCGCCGTCTTCTCCAGCGCCTCGGGCGGTACGACCCTGTTGACGAGCCCGATCCGTTCCGCGTCCGCGGCGCTCAGCGCGTCGCCGAAGAACATCAGCTCCTTGGCCCGCTGGGGACCGACGAGGCGGGGCAGCAGATAAGCCCCGCCGCCGTCCGGTACGAGACCGCGGCGCACGAACACCTCGATGAACCTGGCCGGTTCGGCCGCGAGGACGAGGTCGCACGCGAAGGCGAGATGCGCGCCGATCCCCGCCGCCGTGCCGTTGACGGCCGCGATCACCGGCTTCTCGCAGTCGAGGACGGCGGCGATCAGGCGCTGCGCGCCCAGCCGGATGGTGCGGGCGACATCGCCGGGCACCCGCTCCCCGGCGGGCGGACCGCCCCGCAGGTCCGCGCCCGCGCAGAACCCGCGGCCGGTCGCCGTGATCACCACGGCCCGCACGCCGGGGTCGGCGGACGCTGTCGCGAGCAGCGCGATCACGCGTTCCCGCTGGTCCCAGGTGAGCGCGTTCATCGCCTCGGGCCGGTCGAGGGTGATCCACGAGACGGCGTTGTCAGTGGCGTGACGTATCAATGAGTCGAGGGACTTTTCGGTTGATTCGTGAGATGCGTGGCTCCCGGTCCCTGGGGATCCGGGAGCCTCGCGGGGCGCACGGGGGGAATCGGTCATGGGGGTGCTCCGTTTCGTACGGCGGTCGGGGGCGGGTCTGCCGAGCGGTGGACGGGACCCGGCCGGTGCGCGTCGGCGGGCCGGTGCGGGGGCCCGTGCCGGTGCGCGGGGCCGTGCCGGCGTCCGCTCAGCGGCACAGCACCAGCGCGTCCAGTGCCACGGCTCCCTGCCCGCGCGGCAGCACCATCAGTGGATTGATGTCCAGCTCCGCGATGTCGTCCCCGAGTTCGAGCGCCATGCGCTGCACCCGGATGACGACCTCGACCAGCGCGTCCACGTCCACCGGCGGACCTCCGCGCACCCCGTCGAGGAGCACCCGCCCCCGCAGCTCGGACAGCATGGCCAGCGCCTGGTCCTCGGCGAACGGAGGCACGCGTACGGCGGCGTCGCGCAGCACCTCGACGAGGACCCCGCCGAGCCCGACGGTCACGGTCGGACCGAAGAGCGGGTCGTGCGTGACGCCGACGACCATCTCGACGCCCCGTTCGACCATCTGGCACACGAGGACGCCGTCGAGGGAGATGCCTTCGTAGCGGGCGATGTCGGTGAGCTCGCGATAGGCGTCGCGGACCTGGCTGGCGGAGGTCAACCCGATCTTGACCAGGCCGAGTTCGGTCTTGTGGGCGATCTGCGCGCCGGAAGCCTTCATGACCACCGGGTAGCCGACCTGGCTCGCCGCCCGCACGGCCGCCGCCGCGCTGGTCACCAACTGCTCGCGCGGTACGCGGATTCCGTACGCCCGCAGCAGCTGCTTGGCCGCGTGTTCGCTCAGCTGCTGGCCCGGGCGCATCAGAGCCTGCGCCTTGCGGAAGGAGGGCGACGGGGTGCGCGGGGCCTCGTCGAAGGGCGAGCGGTAGGCGGCGGTGAACCGCGCGTGGTCGAGGTGGGCGCGTACGGCGGTGATGCAGTTGGAGAACGTACGGAAGGTGGCGACCCGGGAGGACCCGAGCAGGGTCTCGCGGTACGCCGCCTCCGTGCCGACCGGCGATCCCCACACCACGCACACCAGCTTGTCCGTCTGCTCCGCCGCGTCCACCAGGTCCTGCGCCAGCTTGTCGCTCATCGGCGGGAAGGGCCCGGTGATGGGGCAGATCAGCACGCCTACGGCGGGGTCGGCGAGGATCGCGTCGATGATCTTCCGCCCGCGCCAGTCGCCGACCGGGTGGCCACCGTTGTCGACCGGGTTGGCGACGTTCAGGTAGTCGGGTATCCAGGTGTGCAGCTCGGCCTGTTTGGCGGCGGAGAGGACCGGCAGGTTCAGTCCCGCACCGCTCGCCAGGTCCGCGAAGTGCGCGCCCGTGCCGCCCGAGATCGAATAGACGACGATCCCTTCGGCCTGCGGTGCGCGGGCCCGCGCCAACAGGGCCGCGGTGTCCTGGAGTTCGTCGAGTCCGTCGACGCGGATCACGCCGTACTGCCGCATCGCGGCATCCACCACGGTGTCGGCGCCGGTCAGCTTGCCGGTGTGTGAGGCGGCGGTGCGGGCGCCGGTCTCGGTACGGCCGACCTTGACCGCGACGACGGGCACTCCACGCCGGGCGGCACGGTCGGCGGCGAGCAGAAAGGAGCGGCCGTCCTTGAGCCCCTCGACGTAGCAGGCGATGGCACCGACCTCGGGCCGCTCGGAGAAGTAGGAGATGAAGTCGGCGGTCTCCAGGTCGGCCTCGTTGCCGGTGGGCGCCCAGTGGGAGAGGCGGACGCCCAGCTGCTGCATCGCGAACACCGGCCGCCCCTGATGGCCGGACTGGGTGATGAGGGCGATCGCGGGGCCGTCGAGGTCGTCGCGGAAGTTCTCGAAGGCGTTGAGGTTGGTGTTGGGTCCGAGCAGCCGCAGACCGGAGCGGCGCACGGCGGCGGCGAGCCGGGTCTGCGCGGCGGCGCCCTCGGCCCCGGTCTCCGCGAACCCGGAGGCGAAGGCGACGGCGAACTTCACCTTGGCCTCGGCCAGTTCGTCGATCACCGGAAGGGGGTCGCCGACGAGGAGCACGGCCAGATCCACCTGCTCCGGCAGGTCCGCGACGGAAGGGACGCACGGCAGGCCGAAGACGGTCCGGCGGGTGGGGTGCACCGGGTGCAGTCTGGCGCCGACCCGCTCCGCCCAGCCGATCAGCTGCCGGGTGATCCCGGTGTTCGGCCGTCCCTCGGTGTCCGAGGCGCCGATCACGGCCACGGACCCGGGACGGAAGAAGCGGTCCAGATCGGGTGCGTCGGCGTACAGCGGGCGACCGCTGACGTCCAGGTCGTCGATCTCGGCCGGCCGTCCGTGCACGACCGGAGAAGGTTGCTCGCCGCAGGCGATGACCCGGGCCCGGCGGGAGTCGGTGGTGAGGGTGCCGTGGGTTGATCCAAGCATCGGTCCGCCCGCTCCTGTGTGACAGCCAACTGTTAACTGACGCAGTGTCAGATTAACTAACTGACGCCGTGTCAGGAACCGTTGTGCAGGCAAAGGCTGCGGAGGGGGAGCGGGTGGGTCGGATGCCGGGTGCGCGAAGGCGCGCGGCGGGCACCCGGTACGTACCCGCCCCACGCGGCGGGGGAACCCGTGGATGAGCGGCAGACGGGCACGGCCGACAGCAGTGGCCGAAGGCCACTCCCTGGCGGGCGGCCAGGGGCGACCTGTCCGTGGGTGTCCGGCGCGGGACGAGCGGAAGGTGCGGCGGCACCCGCTCGGCGGGCATGACGTGCCTCCCGGCACCGGCTCGCCGCGGTGGGCGGTGGTGTTCACGCTGGGTGGCGTGTTGACCGACCCGGTGAGTCGGGCGGCGACGGGTGGCGGGCCCGTCGGTCGAGGCGCGGGTCCGGCGGCGGTGAGTGGGGTGTTCGCCGACCGGGTGCGTCGGGCGGCGGTGGGGGGCGGGTGCGTCGGCCGGGGTGCGGGTCGGGCGGTGACGGGTGGCGGGCCCGTCGGTCGGGTGTGTCAGTGGGAGGCGGGGGACTTGGCCCGGGTCTTGGAGGTGTGCCGGGCGACCGCCTTCGCGATCTTCATGGCGTCGAGGGCGAGTTCGCGGAACATGCCGCTGATGGGGTTGGTGAAGCCGGTGAAGTACAGGCCGGGCGCGTTCTTCGGGGTGAGTCCGCCCTGCACGACCGGGCGCCCGCGGCCGTCGAGCACGTCGAGGTGTCCGACGACGTCCTCCAGGGCGCGCGCGTATCCCGTCGCGGCGATCACGACGTCCGGGCCGATCCGGCTCCCGTCGGCGAGCACGGCCTTGCCGTCCTCGAAGCTGTCCACCGCGGCGACGATCTCGACCTTCCCCTTGCGGACGGCGTCGATGAGGCCGACGTCCTGGACGGGGATGGAGCCCTCTTTGACACGGGAGTAGAGGCCCGTGGCGGGACGGGGCAGACCCTGCGCCGCCAGGTCGGGCACGCTCAGCCGCGCCATCGGCCCGGCCAGCCCGTCCACCAGGCGCACCGGCAGCCGTCGTACGAGAATGCCCGTGAACTGCGCGGCCCAGCCCGCCGTCGAGCGGCGCACGATGTGCGGCGCGGTGCGCACGGACAGTCTGACGCGCGAGGCGCCGCCCTCGATCAGGTCCACGGCGATCTCGGCGCCCGTGTTGCCGACGCCGACGACGAGGACGTCGCGGCCCGCGTAGGGGGCGGGGTTGCGGTACTCGCCGGCGTGCAGCAGCTCGCCGGTGTAGGTGTCGCGGCCGGGCCAGTCGGGGATGCGCGGGGTGTGGTTGTAGCCGGTCGCCACGACCACCGCGCTGCCGGTCAACTCGCGGCCGCCGGTGGCGTGCAGCAGCCAGCCGTCGCCGCCCGGGGCGGGCTCGACGCGCGAGACCTCGACGCCCGTGACGATCTCCAGCTCGTGGTGCTCGGCGTACTTCTCCAGATAGCGCACCACGTCGTCGCGCGACACCCACCGCCCGAACGAGCGCGGCATCGGCAGCCCCGGCAGCGCGGACAGCCGCCGGGTGGTGTGCAGGTGCAGCCGGTCGTAGTGGCGCCGCCAGGACGCGCCGACCTGGTCCGACTTCTCGAGCACGACAGCCCGTACGCCCCGGGCGCGCAACGCGTACGCCGCCGCGAGCCCTCCAGGGCCGCCCCCGATCACGTACACGGGGCGGTCCTCGTGGGACGGCACCGTGGGGGAGTTCGTGGAAGCAGTCGAGTCGGCCATGAGCGCGAGCGTAATCACGACTTCGGTTGATAGGTCTCGGTCAAGACCGGAATCGGTTGCGAACTGGTCACGGCTGTGGGGGGAGTGCGTGCGACTGGTGGCGTAGATCACTCGGGTGTGGTGGGGGTGTGCGAAAAGAGCGTCGTCGCCGCAGGTGAGCGCCGGGGTGTACGTCCTTTGCGGGAGCGCGAAGTCGGCTCCGAGCGCCCCCCATTGGGGAGGGGGAAACGGGTGCGGGGTCGGTGGCGCATCGGTGGTGCGGGGGACGCGTACGGCTCGCCGGGGGGCGCCGGCCTCTTGCGCGGGCGCCCCGGTGCATCGAAACTGACGTTCCGTCAGATCCGGCAGCACTGCGGGAGGTTCGGCCATGGACACAATCTGGCTCGGCGGGGCGGAATGGCTGGCCGTGCTCCGTATCGGGCTCGGGCTGTGGTGGCTGGAGAGCTGGCGGCACAAGGACAAGAGGGGCTGGTTCGAGCGGGGGACCGGGATCGCGTGGGCGGCGGACGTCGCGGCCAAGCACCGGTGGAACGCCGTGCGGTCCGGCTTCGACACGGTCGTCGCCCCGCGCCCGCGGACCATGGCGTACGTCGTCGTGTACGCGGAGCTGGCCCTCGGCCTCGGGCTGGTGGCCGGACTGCTGACACCCGTCGCCCTGATCGGAGGGCTGCTCCTCAACGTCCTCTACTTCACGCTCATGATCCACGACTGGGCGGAGCAGGGGCAGAACGCGATGATGGCGCTGGTCTCGGCCGTGGGGCTGTTCGGGATGTCCTGGCAGACGTGGTCGCTGGACAACGCGCTGGGGCTCTTCCAATGACCGGGTTCGCGGAGCGCGGGGGCGCGGTGGGCCCGGCGAGGGAACCGGGCTCCGGGGAAGCACCGGGAGCACCGGGTCCGACCGGAGCGTCGGGCTCTGCGGGAGTGCCCGGAGCGGCGGGCTTCGCGGGGGTGTCGGGCGCGGCGCGTTCCGTGGGCACGGTGGGTTCCGGTGGTGGGTTCGACGTGCCCGAGGTGGACGCCTTCACCCGGCCGTACTGGGACGCGGCGGCCGAGGGGCGGCTGCTGATCCGGCACTGCGCGGCCTGCGACCGCGCTCACCACTACCCCCGGGAGTTCTGCCCGCACTGCTGGAGCGAGGACGTGAGCTGGCGGCCCGCGAGTGGCCGCGCCACGCTCTACACCTGGTCCGTCGTCCACCGCAACGACCTGGCGCCGTTCGGCGAACGCGTGCCGTACGTCGCCGCCGTCGTCGACCTGGCGGAGGGTCCCCGGATGATGACCGAGGTGGTCGCGTGCGAGGAGGCGGCACTGCGGATCGGGATGGGCCTGGAGGTCGCCTTCCGGGCGGGGGTCCCCGTGTTCCGGCCGGCGTCACGCGACGGAGACCGGCCCACTCCGGTGCGGAAGGCGGGGCTGCTTCGGGGGGCTTCCGGGGGCCCCGGCCCGCTCAGGGAGTGACCCGTGGGCGTGGAACGGTTTGAATGGCTGGATGTCCGATGTCCATGAGACCTTCGCCGTCCACCCCTTCCCCGAGCTGACAGGCCTCGGTCTGCGGCTGCGCCCCTGGGACCCGGAGTCCGACGCCGACGTCTCGGCGTATCTGCACGGTCTGGCCGATCCCGAGTTCCAGCGCTGGAACACCCCGCTCAGATTCGTCCGGGACATCGACGCCGCCCGTGAGGCCCTCCGGTCGCGCGTCGCGGGGGCGACGAACGGCACCGGGGTCTCCTTCTGCGTGACGGACGCGGAGACCGGCGAGCCGCTGGGACACATCGGCGTCAACGAGATCGACCACGTCATGAGCTGCGCCCGCGTCGGCTACTGGGTCCTCCCGGAGTCCCGCGGCCGCCAGGTCGCCACCCGCGCCCTCACCCTCGCGGCCCGCTACGGCTTCACCGACCTCGCCCTGCACCGCCTCGACCTCGGCCATGCCGTGGGCCACGAGGTGTCCTGCCGCGTCGCCGAGCGCTGCGGATTCCGGCACGAGGGGACGCTGCGCGGCGCGATGTTCGAGGCGGGTCGCCACGACGCGTTCCGCGACGTGCACCTGCACGGACGGCTGGCCACGGATCCGGAGCCCACGCCGGCGCGGTGAGGGCGGGGGCCACGCCGACCTGCTGAGGCTCGGGAACGCGCGCCGGCACGGTACGGGCCGGGGGCCCGCGCCGGCGCGGTGAGGCTCGAGGTCCGCCGCGCGCGGCGACGAGTCGCTCCGGAACCCGCCCGGACGGGTGAGTGCGAGCCGGGGTGTCCCTCCCCGGAGCCGGGGCGAGCGCCCCCGAAAATCGGAGGCACGGCACGGTGGCTCCACGGGATCATCGGACATGACCTCCGCCGCGTACGACTGGCAGCTCACCCATGACCTCGACGCGTTTCTCGGCCGGGCCGGGGACTTTCTCCGGTCGCGACCCGCGCAGCACACCGTCGCGCTGACCGTGACGGACGCGCTGCGACGACGGGGAACGAGTGCGTTCGGAGAGGCCGCGCCGGTCTTCGGAGCGCTGGAGCGGGACGGGGCGGTCCGGGCGACCCTCTTCCGGACGCCGCCGTACCGGCTGAACCTCACCTCGCTGGACGAGCGGGACGCGGACACGCTCGCCGCGCTGCTCGTGCACGCGGAGATCGAGGTCCCGGGTGTCTCCGCCGACACGGACACCGCCGCGGCCTTCGCCGAGGCCTGGCGGCGGAGGGCCGGAGCGACGCCGGTGCTGCTGCGGGGCGAGCGGTTGTACCGGCTCGGCGACCTGGCGGTGCCCGAGCCCGCGCCGCCCGGCCGGGCCAGGGTCGCGGGCGAGGCCGACCGTGACCTGCTCGCCCAGTGGTACGCGGAGTTCGCCGAGGCCATCGGCGAAGGCGGGTACCGCGACGCCGGCGCCTGGGCCGACGACCGGATCTCCTACGGCGGCATCACCCTCTGGGAAGACCCCGAAGGCACCCCCGTCGCCATGGCGGGCGGGTCGGCCCCGATCGCCGGGCAGGTGCGCGTCGCTCCCGTCTACACCCCGGCCCACCTGCGCGGCCGTGGCTACGCCGGTGCCGTCACCGCCGAGGTGAGCCGCGCCGCGGTCGCCGCCGGCGTCCAGGACGTGCTCCTCTTCACCGACCTCGCCAACCCGACCAGCAACGGCCTGTACCAGCGCATCGGCTACCGACCCGTCTCGGATTTCGCGACGTATGACTTCACGGACGACGTCGCGCGGACGTGACGTACGACGGCGGACGGGATGTCCGACGGCGGGCAGGACGGTCCTCCGGGCGGCGCTCCGGACGTCGTGCCCGTGGTCGGCGTGGGTGTCACGGCCACAGCAGCTCCGTGGCCCAGCCGGGGTCCGCGCGGCGGTAGACGAGCCGTGCGTGGCGTCGGCGGGTGTCCCCCTGGAAGAACTCCACCTCGTCCGGGCGCAGGCGGTAGAGGGTCCAGGTGGGGGCGGGGGAGTCCGGGGCGCTCTCGGCCCGTTCCCAGGCGGCCTCCGACGCGCGGTCCAACTCCGCGCGCGAGGGCAGGACTTCGCTCTGGCGGCCGACCAGCGCTGCGGCCAGCGCCCCCGTGGAGCGGGCGTGCAGGTCCGCCTGGCCCTCCTCGGGCGGCGCGACGGTGACGGGGCCGCGGAGCCGGATCTGGCGTCCCTGGGCCGGCCAGTAGAAGCCGAGGGCGGCGTACGGCCGTGCGGCGAGCTGTCGTCCCTTGCGGCTCGTCACGTGGGAGGCGAACGCCCAGCCCCGGGCGTCCGCGCCGTGCAGCATCACCGTCCGGACGTCGGGCAGTCCGTCCTCGTCAGCCGTCGCCAGCGACATCGTGTGGGGTTCGGTCTGCCCCGCCGCCACCGCCTCCGCGAACCACCGGGTGAACAGGGCCAGCGGGTCCGCCGGTGGCTCCTCCGGCGCGAAGCCGGGCAGCTCCGTGTCCCATACCCGCAGTGATCTCAGCAGCTCATGAAGATCCGGTTCCATGCCTCCGAGTATCACTCGGGGCGGGCCGACGCCGCCGCGCCGCCCGTGTCGACCAGGTGAGCGCGGACAGGGGCCGCCCTCCCCGATCCGCTCATCCCCGTCCCAGCACCACCGTCCCCGACGAGCAGAACCAGCCTCCCGTCCCGGAGGCCACCGCCAGCTGGGGCAGTGTGCCGTCGGGGCGGCGCACCTGCCGTTCCTCCGGCAGCTCGCCCCGCAGCTGCCGTACGGCCTCCACCAGCAGGAACAGGCCGCGCATTCCGGGGTGTTGGGCCGACAGGCCGCCCCCGTCGGTGTTCACCGGCAGTTCTCCGTCCACCAGCAGCCGCCCCTTCGAGGCGTCCACGAAGGATCCGCCCTCGCCCTTGGGACAGAAGCCGAGGTCCTCCAGGGTCACGAGGGTCATGTAGGTGAAGGCGTCGTAGATCTCGGCGAAGTCGATCTCGTCCGGGCGGATTCCGGCCCGCTCGAAGGCGAGCCGGCCGCTCACCGCCGCCGGGGAGACGGTGAAGTCCGCCCACTCGGACATGGTGGTGTGGGAGACGTGTTCGCCGGTGCCGAGCACCCACACCGGGGCCGTACGGCAGTCGCGTACGTACTCCTCGGCCGCCAGCAGCACCGCCGCGCCGCCGTCCGAGCGGATGCAGCAGTGCAGCTTGGTGAAGGGGTCCGCGATCACCGGCCCGGCCAGGACCTCGTCGACGGTCACCGGGTCGCGGAACATCGCCTCCGGGTTGCGGGCGGCGTTCGCGCGGGCCTGGACGGCGACCGACGCGAGCTGTTCGAGCGTGGTGCCGTACGTGTGCATGTGGCGGCGCGCGGCCATCGCGTACTTGGCGATGAGGGTGTGGCCGTACGGGACCTCGAACTGGAGCGGGCCCCGGGCACCGAACGACAGGTTGCCGGTGCGGCGGCCCGCCCTGATGTCGGCGCGGGCCGTGGAGCCGTAGACGAGCAGGACGGCCTCGGCGTGGCCCACCGCGATCGCGTCGGCCGCGTGGGCCGCCATGACCTCCCAGGTGGACCCTCCGACGGAGGTCGAGTCGACCCACGTGGGGCGCAGTCCCAGGTATTCCGCCACTTCGGCGGGAGCGAGGGTGCCGAGGCCCGCCGAGGCGAAACCGTCGATCACCGAGCGGTCCAGGCCGGAGTCGGCCACCGCTCGGCGCGCGGCCTGGGCGTGCAGGGTGTACGGGGTCGCCTCGTCCACGCGGCCGCAGTCGGACAGGGATATGCCGACGACGGCGACCTTTCGACGGCTGTGGACCGGGGTGGCATGCGTCATGAATCTGACGGTACATCAGATAACTGCCCCGCCGGGAGGCGGTCGCACCCCTGTGCATCTGGAACCCTCCGCCCTAATATGACGGCCCGTCAGATCCAGCGGGGGTCCGAAGGGCCCCGAATGGGCCCGAAGGGTCCGGGCTCGGTCCGGGCGGAGCGGATGGCCGGGCGGCCGACCACCCCTCGGCCCGTGTCCGTTCGGCCCGTGTCCGTTCGGCCCGTGTCCGTTCGGCCCGTGTCCGTTCGGCCGGTGTCCGTTCGGCCGGTGTCCGTCGGCCGGGTCCATCGTCCGGTGCCTGTCGTCCGTGTCCGCTGCCCGAGGGAGGAGCCCGCCCATGGATGCCCATCTCACCGCGGAGCAGGAGGAAATCCGCCGTACGCTGCGGGAGTTGCTGGTGAAACGGTGCGGCCCGGAAGAGCTGAGGGCCGCCGAACGGACCCCCGACGGCTATGACCCCGCGCTCTGGGAAGCCCTCGCGCGGCAGCTCGGGCTGCCCGGTCTCGCACTCCCCGAGACGTACGGCGGCGTCGGCTGCTCGGTGACCGAACTCGCCCTCGCCTGCGAGGAGTCGGGCCGCGCCCTCGCCCCCTCGCCGCTGCTGGCCACCGCCGTTCTCACCGCCCCGCTGATCATGGCCCTCGGCGCCGAGGATCAGCGTCTCGCCCTGTTGCCGCGGCTGGCCTCCGGCGCGCTCACCGCCGCCCTCGCGGTACCGGGCGCGGGCCTGGCGACCGCTCTCGGACTGGTCGGTGACAACCGCGGCGACTGGGCCGGCGGCGGGCGCGCCGGGGGCGTGCAGGCGCGCCGGGCGGACGGCGGGTGGCGGCTCTACGGGCAGGCGGCGCAGGTGCTCGACGGGCACAGCGCCGGGCTGCTGGTGGTGGCCGCGCACACCGGCGGGTTCGCGCGGTCGCGGACGCTGCTGTTCCTGGTGAGGGCCGGTGCCGAGGGGCTCGTACGCGCCAGGCAGACGTCCTTGGACGGGACACGGCCGCAGGCCCGGCTCGAACTGCGGCACGTGGAAGCCGAGTTGCTGGGCGACGAGCAGGCCGACGTGCCGTCCGCGCTGGCCGCCGTCGGGGACACCGCCGCCGCCGTACTCGCCGTCGAGGCCGTGGGCGCCGCCGACCGCGCGCTGGAACGCACCGTCGAATACGTGCGCCGACGGGAGCAGTTCGGGCGGGCGATCGGCTCCTTCCAGGCGGTCAAGCACCGGCTCGCGGATGTGTACGTGGGGGTGCGGTCGGCACGCTCGGCGGCGTACTACGCGGCGTGGGCCGCCGGGGCGGGCGGCGAGCGGGTGGGCGGACTCGCGCTCGCCCAGGCGCTGGAGTCGCTGCGCACCGCCGCCTCCGAGGGCATCCAACTGCACGGCGGCATCGGCTTCACCTGGGAGCACGACGCCCATCTGTACTTCAAGCGCGCGTCCGGCGACGAACTGCTCTTCGGCCCCGTGCACCGGTTGCGCGCGCACGCCGCCGACGCCGCGCGTCTCTTCGACGGCGGGGAGGTGGCGGTCTGATGGCAGCGGCCAGGCGTTCGCGTACGGGGACCGGTTCGGGAAGCGGCACCGATGGGAGGGCGGGTACGGGGACCGGGGCGAGGCGGATTCCCGGTGTGCGGCTGGTGCAGAGGGTCTCCTCGACCCGGACCTTCGCCAGGGTGGCCCCCCACCTCATTCCTGCCCTCGACCGTGCCGTGCACCGGCTGACGCGCGGACAGGTGCTGCTCAGCGCCCAGATGCTGCCGGGGATCGTCCTGACCGCGCGCGGGGCCAAGAGCGGGCTGGAGCGCCGCACCCCGCTGGCCTGTATGCCGGAGGGCGACGCGTTGGGTGCCGCCGCGGATGCCGGCTGGATCCTCATCGGCTCCAACTTCGGCCGTACGGACCACCCGGCCTGGACCGCGAACCTCCTCGCTCATCCCGACGCGGTCATCAACTGGAAGGGCGAGGACATCCCCGTGACCGCCCGACTCCTCGTGGGTGAGGAAAGGGCCGCCGCGTGGAGGACGGTGCTGGCGTTCTGGCCGCCGTACTCCACCTATCAGGCCCGGGTGGACCGGGAGATACGGCTCTTCAGGATCGTGCGCCGAACTGCGCCCACGGGCACCGCGGAAGGCGAGGTCCGGTCGAGCTGAACGAACGTTCCGCCCGGTCCGGCCGAACCGGCTCTCCTGCCGGGAGCTTTCGCGCACGGCGACGGCGGTTCGCTTTGTCCGTCGGCCGGTTCCCTGTCCGTACAGCAGCGGGCGGCAGCCCACCGGAATGTTCCTCCGGGGTGAACTGCCGCCCGCATGACAGGAGCTGGGGCTAAGAGGAGCGGGAATCTACTTCGTCGGCTTCTTCCCGGTCACGCCCAGATGCACCAACAGCGCGAGGTTCGGCTTGAGTTCGGCCTGCTTGACGCCCCACGTCTGGAAGCCCTTCTGATGCGAGGCGACGGCCGCGAGCATGGCGACGAGGGAGCCGGCCATCGCGGCCGGGTTCACGTCCTTGTCGACCTTGCCCTTGGCCTGGAGGTCGGTGACGGAGTCCGTAAGGGAGTTGTTCACCGAGTTCAGGATCTTCATGCGGATCTTGTAGAACCGCTTGTCGCCCTCGGCGGCACCGAGATCGACGACTCGGAGGATCGCGTCGTTCCTGCGCCAGAACTCCAGGAAACCGTCGACGAGTTCCTGTGCGGTCTGCCAGCCGGCCTTGCCGACCCAGGACCGCCCTTCGAGCAGCTGGGTCAACCCGGCTCCCTCGGCCGCCATTTGCTCGGCAATCTCCAGGACGGCGCCTTCGACGTCCGGGAAGTACTGGTAGAAGGTCGCCGGTGAAGTGCCTGCCTTCCGGGCGACGTCAATGACTTTGACATCCCGGTAGGGCGAGGAGCTGAGCATCTCGCTGAGGCAGTCGAGCAGCTTCTGCCGGGTCGCCTGCCCACGTCGTCCGGCCACGCGGCCGTCGACGGTACGCACTTGTCCTGTCATGCCGTCAGCTTACCGAGGGGTGATCGGAGCGCGATTCGGCCGACTGCAAATGGGGTGCGGCCGTACATCGCGGGGGTTCAACGGGGGTTCGGCGAGGGGTTCACGCTCGTCCTCGAAGGGCTTCTCCGGCGATCCCGGGTGACATCCGCGCGGACCCGCACGGACGCCCGGGGGAGAAGGGGCGTGTGTCGCCGCGAGCACCCGAGGGGAGTGCGCGCTGCCGCGCGGCCCCCGGCAGTGGGCGGGTGGCGTCGTACGGACTCCCGGGGAGGGGTGGGTCGTGCCGTACGGACTCCCGGGCAGGGTGCTCGTCGTGCCGTGCGGCCCCTCTCGGAAGAGCGCGCTCGCTCCGGCCCCGCGCCGCGTGCGGGGCTCTGAGCAGGGACGGGGCGTCACCGGAGCGGCTGCGCCTGCTCTGCGGGATGCGGAAAGGGCCGTTAGCTTGGCCGCATGGCCGAATCAGCCGTTGTCGCCGGGTTCTCCGAGGGCGTGCCCTGCTGGGTCGACGCACAGCTTCCCGACGTGGAGGCGGGCAAGCGCTTCTACGGCGAGCTCTTCGGCTGGACGTTCCCCGAGGAGTCCGGCCCGTCGGGCTGGGCCGAACTGGACGGCGAGCCGGTGGCCGCGCTCACGCCCAAGCGGGACGGCCGGATGCCCACGGTGTGGACGGTGTACTTCGCGACGCCGGACGCCGTGGCGCTCAGCCGGCGGATCACGGAGGCGGGCGGCCAGATCATCACCGCCCCCACGGAGGTCGGCGCATCGGGCGAGCTGGGCAGGGAGGCCCTCGCAACCGACCCGGAGGGCGCCGTGTTCGGCCTGTGGCAGCCCGGCACCCATCCCGGCTTCGGCAGGCGCCACGAGCGGCGCGCCTTCTGCTGGGCCGAGCTGTACGCGCGCGACACCGCGACCGTCGACCGCTTCTACGGCGCCCTCTTCCACGATGCGCTGTTCGGGCCCGACGCGACGCCCGACTTCGGCCGTGTCCCCGTCTCGGGGGTCTTCGCGGCCGAGATGCCACCCCACTTCGTCGTCCACTTCGGGGTCGAGGACTGCGAGGAGACACTCGGGACGGTGAACCGGCTGGGCGGCCGTGTCCAGGTGACACCCTTCGACACGTCGTACGGGCGGGTGGCCGTCGTCACGGACAATCAGGGTGCGTCGTTCGCGGTACTCGAGCGGTGAACGGCCCCCGACCAGCCGTGACGCCGCTTCAGCGGTGACGGTGCTTCAAAGTTGAACATGCCTCAGCTCCGCGGACGGAACGCTTCTGCGGTGAGGGGCACGGTATTTCGACGTGAGGGACGGCACTTCCGGGGTGAAGGGCGGGGTACTTCTGGGGTGAGGGGCGCATTTCGGCCTTGAACCGTTGCGCCCCGGCGGCCGTACTCCTGCGGGGGCGTTTGTTTTGTCATGAGACACCCCGATCCGCCCCCGGGTTCGCAACCTGTGGCTCGGCCAGGAAGAATCGGGGTGCGTGCCGCCATGGCGGTGCGGTGGTGAGACGCTGCACTGGGCCGCGTTCATACGTGGATGACGCGACCCGTACGGGGAGGTGGCAGGCAAGTGGTGGATCAGCTGACGCAGCACGATCCGCGGCGGATCGGGCCGTTCGAGGTGCTGGGACGGCTGGGCGCCGGCGGCATGGGGCTGGTCTATCTCGCGCGCTCGGCTTCCGGCCGACGCGTGGCGATCAAGACGGTCAGGACGGAGCTCGCCGAGGACCAGCTGTTCCGGGTCCGCTTCTCGCGCGAGGTCGAGGCGGCCCGCGCCGTGTCCGGCTTCTACACGGCGGCCGTGGTCGACGCCGACGCCCGTGCCGCGGTGCCGTGGCTGGCCACCGCCTACGTGCCCGCGCCCTCGCTCGAGGAAATAGTGAACGAGTGCGGGCCGCTCCCGGCCCAGGCGGTGCGCTGGCTGGCGGCGGGTGTCGCGGAGGCTCTGCAGTCGATCCACGGCGCGGGACTCGTCCACCGTGACCTGAAGCCCTCCAACGTCCTGGTGGTCGAGGACGGGCCCCGCGTGATCGACTTCGGTATCGCGTCCGGTGTCTCGAACACCCGTCTGACCATGACCAATGTCGCCGTCGGTACACCCGCCTACATGTCGCCCGAGCAGGCGAAGGACTCGCGCAGCGTGACCGGCGCGAGCGACGTCTTCTCGCTCGGCTCGATGCTCGTCTTCGCGGCGACCGGACACGCCCCCTTCCACGGCGCCAACCCCGTCGAGACGGTCTTCATGCTGCTCCGCGAGGGCCCGGACCTCGAAGGCCTCCCCGATGAGCTGCGCCCGCTCATCGAGTCCTGTATGCAGATGGACGCCACGGCCCGCCCCAACCCCGCCGACCTCCAGGCCCAGCTCGCACCCCATCTCTTCGGCTCCGGCTCCGACGACAGCGGTACGGCGTCGGCGTGGCTGCCCGAGCGGGCGGTGGGCCTGATCGAGACGCGCCGCGGGGGCCGTCCTCCGGTGAAGCAGCCGGTCGCGGGGAGCGGACGCAGTGGTGGAGGGCGCGCGGTGGTGCCGCCGCCTCCCTCGCACGCCCCGGTGCCCGTAGGGGCGCCCGACGCCGGCCCCGTGCGCCTCGCGGGCGCCAAGGTGCCCATCGGTCCCGGTCCGCGCGTCGCGGACGCCCGCGCGGCCGCCGTGAAGGCGCCGCCCCCGGAAGCAGGACTCGCGGCGTCCTGGTCCCGGCCGCGCATCGGCGCGAACGGCGCCGACCCGGCGCCCGCGCCCACGGTCGCGCCCCCCGCGCCCGACTCGCCGTCCGGCTGGCGCCCCTGGCGCTTCCGTATGTCGAACGACGTCTGGGGCACTCCCGCGGTCGCCGACGACCTTGTGTACGTCACCTCCTTCGAGGTCCACGCCCTCGACGTCGCGACCGGCCGCCGCCGCTTCAAGACCCGTGACGTGGCCTGGTCGATGGCAGTGGCGGACGGCCGCATCCACGCGTCCGACGGGCCGACGCTGTTCGCGCTCGAGGCCAGGGAGGGCGCGGATCTCTGGCGCCTGTCCACGGACGCCTGGGTCTACTCACTGCAGGCCGACCGCGGAACGGTCGTCACCGGCACCCGCGGGGGCGGCATCCAGGCCTGGGAGGCCTCGAGCGGCCAGAAGCTCTGGGAGATCAGCGGCGGCCAGACGGACTTCGAGTCCCCGGAGGCCGGTCCGGCGCTCCACGACGGCACGGTGTTCGTCTGGAAGGACGCGCGGCTGCGCGCGCTGGAGGCCCGTACGGGTGAGGAGCGCTGGTCGTACCCGATCGGTGACGCGGCCTCCTGCGGCGGCGTACCGGTCCGCATCACGTACGCGCCCGACGGCTACGCCTACATCTCCGCAGGCACCCGCGTCCTCGCCGTCGACGTGGCGAGCGGTCACGTCCGCTGGCACTTCGAGGCTCCGGCCGTCTTCCTCTGTCCGCCCACCTTCGCTCCGGGCCCGGCCGTGACGGGCGGTGGCGTCTACCTGGCCGACTACCTCGGCACGGTGTACGCCCTCGACGCGACCGACGGCCGCGACCGCTGGCGCATCGCCACCGAGTCCCGCGCCTCCACCGAGCCGGTCCTCGTCGCCGCGGGCCACGTCCACGTGGGCAGCGGCAAGGGCCTGTACACGCTGGACGCCGTCACCGGCACCCCGAAGTGGCGCTTCCAGGCCGGGGGCGACCTGGTCGGCGCCCCGGCGGTGGCCGACGGCCGCATCCACTTCGGCTCCACGGACCACCTTCTGTACACCCTGAAGGCCGACGACGGGCGCCTGCGCTGGAAGCTGGCCACCGGCGGCGAGATCACCGGGGCACCCGTGGTCAAGGACGGTGTCGTGTACGCGTGCAGCAAGGACCGCTGTGTGTACGCGCTGGACGCGGAGAAGGGGACCGGGACGGCCCGCACGACGTGACGGAGCCGGCTCCGGGACCTCTGTGACGGCCGCCGTGCCGGGCACGGAAGGGTTCCGGACGGCGGCCGTCGTTCGTGCGGGCGGCGTGCGGGATGCCGCTCCGGCTGCCGACGCTACGCCCGGCGTGACGGGCTCGCCACACGGAGCGAGGGGCGCCCGGTCCGAGGGCCATCCGGTTCGAGGGCCGTCCGGTTCTGTCGCCAGGTTCGGGAGCTGCCGGGTTCGGGGGTTGTCTGGCCCGGGTCCGTCCGGTCCGAGGCCACCCGTCCGAGGGTCGTCAGGTCCCAGGGCCGTCAGGTCCCGGGGCCGGCCGGTTCGCCGAGTCGGTGTTCGGACGGTATCCCCAGCAATCCCTAGCGCAGCCGGAACCCCGGCCGTCGTGCCGAGAAGAGTCCCGCCTGCCGCTCGTCCGGCAGGTTCCCGAGGGAGACGAGATGGGGGGCGTGCGCGAGCGCCGCCGCACGGGTCGCCTCCTGCGCCAGCCACAGTGCCCGTACTGTCCCCTGGACGGCTTCGGCCGGGTAGGACGCGATGACGGCCGCGCACTCCACGGCTGCGGCCAACGCCCCGCCCGGCGGGGTGAGTTCGGACACCAGTCCCACCTCGTGGGCCCGCCGTGCGGAGATCCGTTCCGCGGTCCCCATCAGCGCCATCCGCGCGACTTCCCCGAACGGCATCCGCTGTGCGAGGTAGACGGACTCGTACGCGCTGACCATCCCGTACGTCGTGTGCGGATCGAAGAAGGTCGCCTCCTCGTCGGCGACGATGAACTCGGACTCGCCCAGCAGGTAGAAGGCGCCGCCGCAGGCGATCCCGTTCACGGCGGCGATCACGGGCTTCCACAGGTCGTTGGCCTTCGGCCCGATCGCGGCGAGCGGATCGTCCAGCATGTACGGGGAGCCGGGCTGAGGTACGGAGACGCTCCGGTCGATGCCTGTGCAGAAGGCCCGCGTTCCGGCGCCGGTGACGACGATCGCCCGTACGGTGTCGTCGAACCGGAACTCGCGCCAGGCGGCGACCAGTTCGGCCACCATGCCGAGGTCGATGGCGTTGAGCCTGCCGGGCCGGTCGAGCGTGAGGACGGCGACCCCGGTGTCCTTGTCGACCGCCACCGCGAGCCCACCACCCCCGGTGCCCGCCTCGCCCGGTGCGGTCCCGGCACCGGAGCCTTCCTCGCCGGTGCCGGTGCCGGTGCCGGTGCCGGCACCGGTCCTGGTCCCGGTCCCCGCCCTGCCCGGGCCGGTCACCGCACCGCCCGCGCCGCCTCCCGCCCCGTCCCCGCTCCCGCCCGCCCCGTCCCCGCTCACGCCCGCTCCAGGACCCAGCGCGGAACGGTCATGCCGTTCACCTCGGTGAACACCGCCTGGACCCGTGCGCCGATCCGTATCCGCTCCGGCGGGACGGAGTCCAGGGGTTCGTCCGGTCCGCTCACCAGATTCCCGACCAGCCGTATCCGGGGCGCGTCGGCCAGCTCCACCACGATCGCGTTGTACGGGGCCTGCTCCGCGTAGGCGGGAAGGAGCGGCGGATGCGGGACGACGTACGACCAGACCCTGCCCCGCCCGCTCATCCTTCGCCACTCGCTCGCGAAGGAGTGGCAGTGCGGGCAGCAGGGCCGGGGCGGAAAGCGGAGTTCGCCGCAGTCGGCGCAGGACTGGACGCGGAGTTCGCCCCGGGCGGCGTACTGCCAGAAGGGCGCGCCGTCGTCGTCGAGGACGGGGGACAGCAGGGACTCGTTCATCTCGGCTCCTCAGCTTCTCAGCAGGAGTGCGGAGGTGGGGACCCCTTCCCCCGCTGTGACCAGGCAGGTCGCCGCCCCCGGCACCTGTGCCGTACTCGTGCCCCGCAGCTGCTTCACGCCCTCGTTGATGAGGTTGAAGCCGTGCACGTAGGCCTCGCTGAGCCCGCCGCCCCCGGTGTTGACGGGCAGTCGTCCGCCGATCTCCAGCGCACCCCCCTCGGTGAAGGCCGCGCCCTCCCCGCGTCCGCAGAAGCCGTATCCCTCCAGCGAGAGCGGGATGAGGGGTGTGAACGCGTCGTAGATCTGGGCCACATCGACGTCCTCCGGCGTGAAGTCGGCGTGCTTCCACAGGTGTCGGGCGGCGGTCCAGGCGGGTCCGGTGAGCGGGTCGTCGTTCCAGTAGTTGACCATGCCGTGGTGCTGGGCCGGCAGGCCCTGGGCGGCGGAGTGGACGTACACGGGCCGCTGCCGGCAGTCGCGGGCGCGTTCGGCGGACACGATCACGCAGGCCAGCGCGCCGTCCGTCTCCAGGCAGTTGTCGAAGAGGCAGAGGGGTTCGCTGATCCAGCGGGAGGTCATGTACATCTCGCGGGTCAGCGGGCGCTCGTACGTCATCGCGGCCGGGTTCTGGTTGGCGCGGTTGCGGCAGGCCAGCGCCACGTTGAACAGGTGGTCGCGGGTCGCTCCGTATTCGTGCATGTAGCGGCGGGCGAGCATTCCTATCTCGTCGGCGGGCCGCAGCAGTCCGAACGGACGGGTCCACTGGGCCGGGGTGGGGAGCTGGACGGCGGTGTTCTTCCACGGCCGGGGGCCCGAGCCCCGTTTCCGAGAGCGCCAGGCCACGCCCACCGTCGCCTGGCCCGAGGCCACTGCGGCGGCGAGATGCGCGACGGTGGCACAGGAACCGCCGCCTCCGTAGCCCACCTTGCTGAAGAAGGTGAGGTCGCCGAGCCCGACGGCCTTGGCGACCTCCACCTCGTCGGTCTCCTCCATGGTGTAGGAGGCGAGCCCGTCGACCTCGGCGGGCGTGATGCCGGCGTCGTCGAGGGCGGCGAGGATCGCGCGGCAGGCCAAGGCCTTCTCGGACTCGGGGAGTTGTTTGGCGAAGGGGGTCTGTCCGATCCCGACGACGGCTGTGGCGTCCTTGATCCCCGGCATGGGTGCACCTCCGCAGACGGTCCCGGCTGCTGACAGGCCGTCAGGCTACAGCTAATCTGACGGTCAGTCAGCTAGTGGTGCTTCAGCGGGAGGTGCGCGATGCGCGGTGACCTGGAGTGGGGCGGCGTCCCGGGACTGGTGCGGTCGGCGGCGACCCGCTTCGCGGACCGCGAGGCGGTCGTCGAGGGCCGGACACGTATCTCCTACGAGGAGTTGGGCGCCCGAGTGGAGCGCGCCGCGGCGGCCTGCATGGCGAGCGGTGTACGTCGCGGTGACCGTGTCGCCATCTGGGCCCCGAACACGCTCGACTGGATCGTCTCGGCCCTCGGCGCGGTGTCCGCGGGCGCGGTCCTCGTCCCCCTCAACACCCGCTTCAAGGGCGCCGAGGCCGCGTACGTACTGGCCCGGAGCCGGGCGAAGCTGCTGTTCGTGACGGGAACGTTCCTCGGCACCTCGTACGTGGCGTCGCTGCGGCGGGCGTCCGGCGAGGGCCCCGGATCCGGCCCGTTGCCCGGTCTCCCGCACCTGGAACAGGTGGTCGTCCTCGCGGACGACGCCCCCGCCGACTTCCGTACCTGGAAGGACTTCCTGGCGGGCGGTGAGGGCGTGGGCACGGACGAGGCACGCCGTCGCGGCGCGGCCGTGTCCGGCGCGTCGGCCTCGGACATCATCTTCACCTCGGGCACCACGGGCCGCCCGAAGGGTGCCCTGATCACCCATGCGCAGACGCTGCGCGGCTACGAGATCTGGAGCGACCTCGCCGGCCTGCGCGAGGGCGACCGCTACCTGATCGTGAACCCGTTCTTCCACACCTTCGGCTACAAGGCCGGGATCATCGCCTGTCTGATGCGCGGGGCGACGATGATCCCGCAGCCGGTGTTCGACGTGGACACGGTGCTCGCCAACGTGGCCGCGGAGCGCGTCTCCGTCCTCCCCGGGCCGCCCACTCTCCACCAGTCGCTGCTGGACCACCCGTCCCGGGACGCGTACGACCTTTCCGCCCTGCGCCTGGTGGTCACGGGCGCGGCGGTGGTGCCGCTGCGCCTCGTCGAGCGTCTGCGCACGGAACTCGGCGTGGACACGGTGCTGACGGCGTACGGCCTCTCCGAGGCCAGCGGGATCGTCACGATGTGCCGCAGGGGAGACGCGCCGGCGGTGATCGCCTCGACCTCGGGCCGGGCGATCCCGGACACCGAGGTGCGGGTGGTGGACTCCTCGGGAGCCCCGTCGGCCCCCGGCTCTCCCGGCGAGATCCTGGTCCGCGGATTCAACGTCATGCGCGGCTACTTCGAGGACCCCGAGGCCACGGCGGCGGTCCTGTCCGCGGACGGCTGGCTGCGCACGGGTGACGTGGGTGTCCTCGACCCCGAGGGCAATCTCCGTATCACCGACCGCATCAAAGACATGTACATCGTCGGCGGCTTCAACGCGTACCCCGCGGAGATAGAGCAGCTGCTCGGCCTGCACCCCGACGTCGCCGACGTGGCGGTCATCGGCATCCCGGACAGCCGACTGGGCGAGGTCGGCAAGGCCTACGTCGTCCGCCGCCCGCACTCCGTCCTCACCGCCGACGACCTCATCGCCTGGTCCCGCCGGGAGATGGCCAACTACAAGGTCCCGCGCACGATCGCATTCGTCGCCGAACTGCCGCGGAACGCGAGCGGGAAGGTGGTGAAGGGGGAGTTGCGGGCCGGGACCTCCTGAACCTACGGCGCCCCGGGTCCCGAGCCGCCGGCGCGAAGCCGGAAGAGGGCCGCGCGGACCTCCTCGACCATCGTCGCGGGACGGCGGAAGACGTCCGCGGCGGTGTACCGGAGGAGAAGACGCATCTCCGGGCACTGGAGGATCTGGTTGAAGCGGGCGACATCCCGGCGGTGGGACTCGCGCGTGCCGTGGTACACGTACCCCTCGATCTCGACGGCGAGCCCCTCGGCCCGGAACAGGAAGTCCAGACAGCGGCGGCGGCCGTCCGGCGTACGGAGCTCGGCCTGGCTCTCGGGGCGCAGGCCGGCGTCGTGCAACCGCAGGCGTGCGACGGTCTCGGCGGGGGAGCCGGAGTTCGGATCGGCGAGCTTCAGCCGGCGGCGGCCGCGTTGCGCTCCGCGCTGGGGTGCCTCGAGCGCGAGGGAGACCAGGGAGAGGGTCGTGAGGGGCGCCCGGCGGATGCCGCCGACGCTGCGCCAGGTCAGGGCCGACTCGACGGCGACGAGAGCCTCTTCCCGTGTGTCGGCCCGGAGGAGGTCGGCGAGTGTGCGACCGGGGCTCGTGACGCGCAGCCCCTCACGCCGTTCGACGTCACTCTCGTCGAGGGCCATGCGGTGGACGATCACACCCCGCCCGCGGTGCGGCAGGTGAGGTCGGGATCGATGAACTCCATGGGCAGCTCGGCGACCGGGGTGAGGGTCTCGACCCGCCAGAGCGCGGTGGCCGAACGGTGACTCACGACGAGCCGCGACGTGAGGAGCTGCACGGCCCGCAGCCGGGTGGGGAGGTCCGCATCCCGGCCCGGCTCGACCCAGGCGCCGGCCCGGAGCCGGGTCCACCCTTCCTTTCCGAGCACCCGGAGCAGCGACCTCCGTGCCCACCCGGCCCGCCGGGCACGCGAGGTCAGCAACACGCCCCCTTCGACCAGCTCCCTCAGCTCCACACCCAAAGCATCCCGAACCAACTCCCCACCCGTTTCCCCCTGTGGACAACCACTCCGGAGAAGGAGGTGACTGGCGGATCCGGGCCGGCCTCGGCCCGCCACGGTGGGCTGACGGGGAGGACTGACGGGGAGGGCCGGTGGAGCGGGCCGGGGCCCAAATCCGCCGATCACTCATTGAGGGGGAGGGGCGGGCGGACACACGGCGGCCGCGGCGGCTCCCCCTCCGCGCCGCCGCGGCCGATCCCCGTGTGGTGTGGCTCTGGTCAGGCAGGCTCGTCCGTGGCGTGGACGTTGTCCGTGGACGCGTCGCCGGTGTCCTCGCCCGGTGCGATCGGGTTCTTGCCCTTGAGCGGCTCGTCCGTGGCGTGGACGTTGTCCGTGGTGGCCGTCGGCTCGCCGGTGGCGTGCACGTTGTCGGTGCTGAGGTCGTCACTCATGACTGGCTCCCCTGGCAGTTCTGTTCGTTGCGGTTGCGGTAGTCGGGAAGGACCCGCCCGGCAACTCCCCCGAGGGTCGCCGGACGGGCACTTCTGGGCCGGTTCACCTTAGAGGTGTTGGCCGGGTGTCGTCCCGTCTGCCCCCCGACGCGACGGATCGACAACCAGAGAGTGGCGCGTGGCGATAAACGAACGATGAACGCGCAGGCGTGGGGGACTCAGGCGACGGCGAGCGGCTTCAGAAGCGCGCGCACCTCGGCGGCCTCCGGTGCGCCCAACCCCTCGAAAAGGTCCAGGGCTTCGCGCCAGCAGACCTGCGCGCGGCCGATCTGTCCGATGCCGCCCAGGGCCCTGCCCAGCACCGTGAGCACATTGCCGCGCCGCCAGTCGCCGCCGATCCCCCGCAGGACGGTCAGCGCCAGCTCCGCGTTCGCGGCGGCCTGGGCGGGCCGTCGAGCCGCGAGGTCGGCCTCGGCGAGACGGAACAACGTCATTCCCTCCCACAGCCGTTGGCGGCTGTCCTGGAACACCTCGAGGGCTTCCTGGAGCCGGTCGACGGCCTGGGAGAGCTGACCGCTCTGCGTGAGGGCGAGCCCCAGCGCGTACCGGCCGTTGGCACCCTTCAGCGCGTGGCCCATGTCGTCGTACATGTCCGTGCCCTGCTGGGCCAGTGCCACCGCGCTCGCGGTCCGTCCGGTGGCGAGGTGGATGCGCGAGAGGTTGCACAGCGCGCTCGCCTCGCCCGGACGGTCCTCGCAGGCGCGGAAGTTCTCGATGGCGCGGTTCAGATGCGCCTCCCCGTCGTCGTGACGGTTCTGGTAGAGGGCGATCACGCCGAGGATGTTGGACGACCAGCAGCTCGTCAGGGGGTCGCCGGTGGCGAGGGCCCGTTCGAGGGCGCGAGTGGCGGCCGCGTCGGCCGAGTCGAACCGGCCGGTGATGTGGTGCACGAAGGAGAGCGTCGTGAGCGCACGGGCCTCGGCGCGCGGGGCCTCGTGCCGCTGCGCGGCGGTGCGCGCGGCCTCGGCGACGGCCTCGTACTCCTTGGAGTTGGCTCCCGATTCCGCCAGGTCGCAGGCCGCCCAGAGCAGATCGACGGCCCGCGCCAGCGTCTCCGGGCCCATCGACTGCCGTACGCAGGCCAGCGTGCAGACCGCCTCCGCGTACAGCCAGTCCTGCGCCTGGTGACGGTCCTCGAACACCAGGCCCGGATATTCGGTGGGTTCGAGGTGCTCCACCAGTTTGTCGCCGGGGCGGTCGAGTACGTACACCCCCGCCGCCGTGGCCAGATAGAAGTCCAGCAGCCGTGACATGGCCGCCGCTCGCTCGCTCGGTGGCTGCTCGTCCCGCTCCGCACACGCGCGCGCGTAGAGCCGCACCAGGTCGTGGTACCGGTACCGGCCGGGTGCCGCGGACTCCAGCAGTGACGTGTCCACGAGGGACTCCAGGAGGTCCTCGGAGTCCTCGGCCGGCAGATCCAGTACCGCCGCGGCCGCCGCCAGGGAGATGTCGGGGCCGTCGGCCAGTCCCAGCAGCCGGAATGCCCGTGCCTGGGCCGGCTCCAGCTGGCCGTAGCCGAGTTCGAAGGTGGCCTTGACGGCCAGGTCGCCGGCCTGGAGTTCGTCCAGGCGGCGGCGCTCGTCGCCGAGCTTCGCGGCGAGCACCGAGACCGTCCAGGTGCGCCGGGCGGCGAGCCGTGACGCCGCGATGCGGATGGCGAGAGGAAGGAAGCCGCACGCCGCGACCACGTCGAGGGCGGCCTCCCGCTCGGAGGCGACCCGCTCCCGGCCCACGATCTTCGTGAAGAGCTGCAACGCCTCCTCGGGAGACATCACGTCGAGGTCCACCAGATGGGCACCCGCGAGGTCCACCATCCGTATGCGCGAGGTCACCAGGGCGGCGCAGCCCTCTGTGCCGGGCAGCAGGGGGCGCACCTGGGCGGCGTCGCGGGCGTTGTCCAGGAGGACCAGGACACGGCGGCCGTCGAGGACCGAGCGGTAGAGGGCCGAGCGTTCCTCCAGCGAGTCCGGGATCGCCGAGTCCGCCGTCCCGAGGGCCCGCAGGAAGGCGCCCAGGACCGTCTCGGGTTCGGCCGCCCGGGATCCGGCGCCCTGCAGGTCGACGTACAGCTGCCCGTCCGGGAAGGCCCCGCGGGACTGGTGTGCCACGTGCACCGCGAGAGTCGTCTTGCCCACGCCCCCGATGCCCGCCAGCGCCGAGACGGCCATGACCCGGCCCTCGTCGGAGGACGCCGAGGCGAGGACATCGCTCAGTTCCTGCACGAAGGAGGCCCGGCCGGTGAAGTCGGTGACCGTGGCGGGGAGTTGGGCGGGCCGGACGGGGGCGGCGGAGGGCTCAGCCGCCGGGGCGGAGGGCTCCGCGAGGCCGGGGTCCGCCTGGAGTATGCGCTGCTGGAGTTCCTTCAGGCCCTGCCGCGGGTCCACCCCGAGCTCGTCGGCGAGCAGCCGCCGGGTGTCCGCGTACACCGCGAGGGCTTCCGCCTGGCGGCCGGAGCGGTACAGCGCCAGCATCAGGAGTTCACGGAGGCGTTCGCGCAGCGGGTGGGCCGCGGTGAGCGCCGTGAGTTCGGAGACCGCCTCCGCGTGGCACCCCTGCTCCAGGTCCATGTCGAGCCGGGATTCGAGGAGTTGCAGGCGCCACTCCTCCAGGCGGGCCCGCTGGGTCTCCGCGTAGGGTCCGGGGATGCTCGCGAGCGGTTCGCCGTCCCACAGGGCGAGGGCGTCCCGCAGCAGGTCACGGGCCCGGGACAGGTCGCCCGCGGCGCGCGCCTTCTCCGCGTCGGCGGCGAGCTCCTGGGCGCGTACGTGGTCGAGCGCGCCCTCGCCGAGGGAGCGGATCGCGTAGCCGCCGGACTCGCTCACCAGGACCTCGGGGCCGAGCGCCTTGCGCAGGCGCGACGCGTACGTCCGCAGGGCGGCCAGCGCCTGGGACGGGGGTTCGTCGCCCCACAGGGCGTCGATGAGTTCGGATGCCGTGGCCGTGCGGCCGTCGCGGAGCAACAGTGCGGCCAGCAGGGCGCGTTGCTGCGGGGATCCGGCCGGCAGCGGGTCGTCGCCGAGCCAGGCGCGCACCGGGCCGAGCACGCTGAAGCGCAACGCCGCGGGCTCCTCGGAGCCCGGACGCCACTGCTTCGGTACCCGCGGCACACCGTCCATCGCTGTCCCCCTGCCGAACCGTCAGTACAACGAGGCCAGTTTGCCTTGTTCATGGCGGATGCGTCAGCCGTGCGAGACAGCGATCACAGGGCGCCGCACGGTACATCACACGGTCCTCACACGGCCTCCCCACACATCCCCGCGAATTCACCCGGGCCGTACCGCGGTCCGCGGCGGCCGACTGGCAACTGACGGATCGTCAGATCGGCGCTACCGTGGGCCGTATGGAGACCACGGAAACCCAGCAGAGCCCCTCGGCGAGCACCCGGGCCGCCTTCCCGAGGATCATCTCGGTGGACGACCACACGGTCGAACCCCCCGACGTCTGGCGGGACCGGCTGCCCGCGAAGTACCAGGACACCGGCCCCCGCATCGTCCGCGCGCCCCTGAAGGAAATGACCTTCCTGGGCGGGAAGTTCGCACCCGTCATGGGCAGCCCGGGCGACGACGGTCCCATCGGTGACTGGTGGGTCTACGAAGACCTGCACCGGCCGCTCACCCGCCTCGACACGGCCGTCGGCTACGACCGTGACGAGATCAAGCTCGAGATCATCACGTACGAGCAGATGCGCCCAGGTTCGTACGACGTGCCCCAGCGACTGGCCGACATGGACGTCAACCACGTCCAGTCCGCCCTCTGTTTCCCCACCTTCCCCCGTTTCTGCGGGCAGACGTTCACCGAGGCGACCGACCGTGAGCTGGGCCTTCTCGGGGTGCGGGCCTACAACGACTGGATGGTGGAGGAGTGGTGCGGGCCCGCGGCCCAGGGGCGCCTGATACCGCTGACGCTCGTCCCGCTCTGGGACGCCCGGCTTGCGGCGGAAGAGGTACGGCGCAATGCCGCCCGTGGCGTACGCGCGGTGGCCTTCTCCGAGATCCCGCCCCATCTGGGGCTCCCGTCCGTGCACACCGACGACTGGGATCCCTTCCTCGCCGCGTGCGACGAGACGGGCACCGTCATCGCCATGCACATCGGCTCCAGCAGCAGGATGCCGTCCACCTCGGCCGACGCGCCGCCCGCGGTCGGTTCGACGATCACCTTCGCCAACTGCTGCTTCTCGATGGTCGACTGGCTGATGAGCGGCAAGTTCGAGCGCTTCCCGAATCTGAAGGTGATGTACGCGGAGGGCCAGATCGGCTGGATCCCGTACATCCTGGAACGCGCCGACGTGGTGTGGGAGGAGAACCGCGGCTGGGGCGGCGTCGCCGACAAGGTCCACCGGCCGCCGTCCGAGCTCTTCACCGAGCACGTCTACGGCTGCTTCTTCGACGACGCGTTCGGACTGAAGAACCTCGACGCGATCGGCGTCGGCAACGTCCTCTACGAGACCGACTATCCGCACTCCGACTCGACCTGGCCGAAGTCCCGGGAGGTCGGCGAGTCCCAGATGGGCCACCTCGACGCCGACGTGGTCGACCGGATCGTGCGGCGCAACGCGATCGAACTGCTGGGCCTGACGGCGGACGGCCTCTGGGCGGGCTGAATCCCGGCCGCCGGCGGCCGGCCCGAACACCGGCCGTCGCGGATGCCCGTCCGACCCCTTGTCTGACGGTGGGTCAGCTACGACTATGGCAGCGGCACTCAGGAAGTGACGGACCGTCAGATAAGAGGTGTGTGCCCATGCAGGTACTGCCCGAAGGGCGGCTGGCCTACGGGATGCAGCTCCCGGTCCAGTCGCAGAGCACGATCTACGCGGAGCCGTGGGAGGCGGAGGCGGGCCCCGACGACCTCGTGGAGATCGCCCGCGCCGCCGACCGCGCCGGTTTCGCCTATGTCGCGAGCTGTGACCACGTCGCCATTCCGCGCCGGCTCGCGGGCGCGATGAGCACCATCTGGTACGACCCGGTCGCCACGCTCGCCTTTCTCGCGGCGGTGACCGAGCGCGTACGGCTGCTCAGCCATGTCGCGATCGTCGGGCTCAGGCATCCGCTCGTCACGGCCAAGCAGTACGCGACCCTCGACCATCTCTCGGGCGGCCGTCTGGTCCTCGGGGTGGGCGCCGGGCACGTGGAGGAGGAGTTCGCGGCGGTCGGGGCCGACTTCGAGCGCCGGGGAGCCGTCCTCGACGAGACGATCGACGCGCTGCGCGCCGCGCTCGGGCCGGACGAGTTTCCCGTCCACCATGGCAAGACGTACGACTTCGAGGGGCTCGGGCAGCGGCCCAGGCCCGCGCAGGAACGGGTGCCCGTGTGGGTGGGCGGGTCCTCGCCCGCCGCGGTGCGCCGGGCCGCGCTGCGCGGCGACGGATGGCTGCCGCAGGGGGATCCGCGCGACCGGCTGCCGGGGCAGATCGCCCGGATCGGGAGCCTGCGCGCCGAGGCCGGCATCGAGGAACCGCTGACGATCGGCGCGATCACCGAGCCGCTGTACGTCGGTGAGCCCGGCTGGGAGGTCGGGCGGCGCACGCTGAGCGGGGCGCCCGAGGCGCTGGCCGAGTCGCTGCGGGCGTACCGCGCGATGGGCGTGCACCAGATACAGGTGCGGTTCCGCAGCCGCAGTCGCGGTGAACTCCTGGACCAGATAACGGCGTTCGGCGCGGACGTCGCGCCCCACCTCAGCTAGGGAGTCAGGGCATGGGCAAGCTGGACGGGCGGGTCGTCCTCATCACGGGCGCGGCGCGCGGGCAGGGCGAGCAGGAGGCGCGGCTCTTCGTGGCGGAGGGCGCGCGCGTGGTCGTCGCGGACGTGCTCGACGACCAGGGGGAGGCGCTCGCCAAGGAGATCGGCGCGCACTACGTCCACCTGGACGTGAGCCGGGAGGAGGACTGGGGCGCGGCGGTGCGGTCCGCGCGGACGGCGTACGGGCGGATCGACGGACTGGTCAACAACGCCGGCATCCTGCGCTTCAACGAACTGGTCGACACCCCGCTGGCCGAGTTCATGCAGATCGTGCAGGTCAACCAGGTCGGGGTGTTCCTCGGGATCAAGACCCTCGCGCCCGAGCTCGCCGCCGCGGGTGGCGGCACGATCGTGAACACGGCCTCGTACACGGGGCTCACGGGCATGGCCTACGTGGGCGCGTACGCGGCGACCAAGCACGCCATCGTCGGCCTGACGCGGGTGGCGGCGCTCGAACTCGCGGCCAAGGGGATCCGCGTCAACGCCGTGTGCCCGGGGGCCGTCGACACGGCGATGAGCAACCCGGCGCAGCTCGATCCGGGCGCGAACACCGAGGAGGCCTCGGAGGCGCTCGGGGAGCTGTACCGGAAGCTGGTGCCGCTCGGCCGGATCGGGCGCCCGGAGGAGGTGGCCCGGCTGGCGCTGTTCCTGACCGGTGAGGACTCCTCGTACATCACCGGGCAGCCCTTCGTGATCGACGGCGGCTGGCTCGCGGGCGTGAGTGTTCTCTGACGATGCATCAGCTATTGACGGTCCATGCGCGCGGTGGAACAGTCGGCTCAAAGGATCTGACGGTACGTCAGATAACTGGATGGGGACGGTGAACCTCCTTGGAATTCGGGCTCTTTGTACAGGGATACGTGGGCAAGCGGGCCTTGACCGATCCGCTCGCGGAGCACAAGGCGCTGATGGAGGAGACCGAGTACGTCATCCAGGCGGACAAGTCCGGCTTCAAGTACGCCTGGGCGTCCGAGCACCACTTCCTGGAGGAGTACTCGCACCTCTCGGCCAATGACGTCTACCTGGGCTATCTGGCGCACGCCACGGACCGCATCCACCTGGGCTCCGGCATCTTCAACCCGCTCGCCCAGGTCAACCACCCCGTGAAGGTCGCCGAGAAGGTCGCGATGCTCGACCATCTCACCGGGAACCGCTTCGAGTTCGGGTCCGGACGCGGCGCCGGCTCGCACGAGATCCTCGGCTTCCTCCCCGGCATCACCGACATGAACTTCACCAAGGAGATCTGGGAAGAGACCATCGCCGAGTTCCCGAAGATGTGGCTCCAGGACGAGTACGTCGGGTTCCAGGGCAAGCACTGGTCGCTCCCGCCGCGCAAGATCCTGCCGAAGCCGTACGGGAAGTCGCACCCCGCGATGTGGTACGCCGCCGGGTCGCCGCCCTCGTACTCCATGGCCGCCCGCAAGGGGCTCGGAGTGCTCGGCTTCAGCGTGCAGAAGGTCTCCGACATGGAGTGGGTCCTGGAGCAGTACAAGACCGCCGTCGTGAACGCCGAACCCATCGGTGACTTCGTCAACGACAACGTGATGGTGACCACCACCGCCATCTGCGCGCCCACCCACGACGAGGCGATCCGGATCGCGGTCGGCGGCGGGCTGCACTACCTGCCCTCCCTCGTCTTCCGCTACCACGACACATTCCCGCGCCCCGAGGGCTTCCCCGTCTGGCCCGAGACGCTCCCCGAGTACAACGAGGAGTTCGTCGAACTCCTCATCGAGGAGGAGCTGTTGATCTGCGGCGACCCGGACGAGGTGCTCACCCAGTGCAAGCGCTGGGAGCAGGCCGGTGCCGACCAGCTCAGCTTCGGACTGCCCGTCGGGGTGCCCAAGGAGGCGACCCTCCAGACGATCCGGCTGATCGGCGAGCACGTGATTCCGAAGATCGACACGGACCCGGTGCACCGCACGACCCGGTTCCGCCAAGCCGTCTAGGGGGTAGTTCCGCGATGCTCGACCACCTGATCAGGGGCGCGACCGTCGTGGACGGGACGGGCGCGCCCGCGTACACCGCGGACGTGGGGATACGGGACGGCCGCATCGCCGTGATCGGTACGGTCACCGAGCCCTCCCGGACCGTCGAGGACGCGCACGGACTCGTCCTCGCCCCCGGCTTCGTGGACCCGCACACGCACTACGACGCCCAGCTCTTCTGGGACCCGTACGCGACCCCGTCCCTCAACCACGGGGTCACCACCGTCGCGGGCGGCAACTGCGGGTTCACGCTCGCCCCGCTGAACCCCGCGCGCCCCGAGGACGCCGACTACACGCGCCGCATGATGTCCAAGGTCGAGGGCATGTCCCTGGTCGCCCTGGAGGAGGGCGCGCCCTGGAACTGGCACAGCTTCGGGGAGTACCTCGACGCCCTGGAGGGGCGGATCGCCGTCAACGCGGGCTTCATGGTGGGCCATTGCGCGCTGCGGCGGTACGTGATGGGGCCCGACGCCGTGGGCGGACAGCCCACGCCGGAGCAGCTCGCGGACATGCTGCGGCTCTTCCACGAGGCCATGGACGCCGGAGCCTGGGGCCTGTCCACCACCCAGTCCTCAACCCACTCCGACGGCGACGGCAGACCGGTTGCCTCCCGGCACGCCGGGCCCGCCGAACTGCTCGCCCTCGCACAGGCCGTGGGGGAGCACGAGGGCACCCAGATCGAGGCGATCGTGGCCGGCTGCCTGGACCAGTTCAGCGACGCCGAGATCGATCTGTTCGTGGAGATGAGCGCGGTGGCGGGCCGCCCGCTCAACTGGAACGTCCTGACGATCGACTCCGCCGTGCCCGAGCGCGTCCCGCGCCAGCTGGAGGCGAGCGAGCGCGCCCGCAAGTCCGGCGGCCGTGTCGTCGCGCTCACCATGCCGATCCTCACCCCGATGAACATGTCGCTCGGCACCTTCTGCGCGCTGAACCTGATCCCGGGATGGGGCCCGATCCTCGGGCTGCCCGTCCCGGAACGCATCGCGAAGCTCAGCGACCCCGCGGTCCGCGCCGAGATGCTGCGCCGCGCGGACAGCAAGGAGGCGGGCGTCTTCCGGCGGCTCGCCGACTTCGGCCGGTACGTCATCGGCGACACCTACAGCGCGGCGAACGAGGGCCTGACCGGGCGCGTGGTGCGGGACATCGCCGCCGAGCGCGGCCGCGAGCCCTTCGCGTGCCTGGTGGAGATCTGCGCGGCCGACGAGTTGCGCACGGTCCTGTGGCCCATGCCCACCGACAACGACCCGGACTCCTGGGCGCTGCGCGCCGAGACCTGGCAGCACCAGGACGTCCTGCTCGGCGGCTCCGACGCGGGCGCCCATCTGGACCGCATGTGCGGAGCCCCGTACACCACCCGGTTCCTCGGCGACTGTCTGCGCGGCCGCGGGCTCGCGTCCCTGGAGCAGGCGGTGAAGATGCTGACGGACGATCCCGCGCGGCTCTTCGGGCTGCGCGAGCGCGGGCGCGTCGAGGTGGGATTCCATGCCGACCTGGTGCTCTTCGACCCGGAGCGGATCGACGCCGGCAAGGCCACGCTGGTGCACGACCTGCCGGGTGACAGTCCGCGGCTCGACTCCCGGGCGATCGGGGTGACGGCCGTGTGGGTCAACGGTGTCGAGTCGATCCGGGACGACGTGGTGTCGGGTGTCGTGCCGGGCAAGGTGCTGCGGTCGGGCCGCGACACCCGGACGGTGAGCACCCGGTGACGGGCGGGACCGGGAGGGCCGAGGAGCAACGGCTGTTCATCGGCGGATCGTGGGTGGCGCCCGACAACGGGTTCTACGAGGTGATCGACCCGGCGACCGAGGGTGTCGTCGGACTGGCCCCCGAGGCCTCACGGAACCAGGTGCACGCGGCGGCCGCCGCGGCCCGCGAGGCCTTCGGCCCGTGGTCGCGCACGCCCGCCGAGGAGCGGGCCGCCGTCCTCGCCCGCGCGGCGGACGTCATCCAGCGCAACTTCGTGCCGTACGCCGAACTCGCGCAGGCGGAGAGCGGCGCCACCACCGGGACGGCGCGCGGGATGCAGGTCGGGGTCGGGGTGGCCCGTTTCCGGCGCTACGCGCGGCCCGAGCCGGTCGAGCGGCCGCTGCCGCCGCAGATCAACGAGGCGGGGCCCTTCGGCGGGGCGGCCGTGATGGGCGCGCTCGCCGTGCGCCAGCCCGTCGGCGTGGTCACCTGCATCACCTCGTACAACAATCCGTGGGCCAACCCGGCGGGCAAGATCGCCCCCGCTCTCGCGATGGGCAACACCGTGGTGGTGAAGCCGGCCCCGCAGGACCCGCTCTCCGTCTACCGGATGGCCGAGGCGCTTCAGGCGGCGGGTGTGCCGCCGGGCGTGGTGAACGTGGTCAGCGGTTCGACGGCGGAGTCCGGCGAGGCGGCGGTCGACTCCCCGGACGTCGACATGGTCAGTTTCACCGGCTCGACGGCGGTCGGGCAGCGGATCGCCGAGGTGTGCGGGCGCGGCATGAAGCGCCAGCTGATGGAACTGGGCGGCAAGGGTGCGGCGATCGTGTTCGACGACGCGGATCTGGGCTCGGCGGTGTCGGGCATCGGCACGACCTTCTCCTTCTACAGCGGGCAGATCTGCACGGCGCCGACCCGGGTGCTGGTGCAGCGGGGCGTGCACGACCTGCTGGTGCAGCAACTGGCCGCCTACGCAGGGCACTTGAAGGTGGGCGATCCGCGGGAGCAGGGCACGGTGGTCGGCCCGGTCATCTCGGCGGCCCACCGCGACCGCGTCGAGTCCTATGTCGAACTCGGGCGGAAGGAAGGCGCGCGGGTGGTGGCGGGCGGCGAACGGCCCGCTCCGGCACGCGGGTTCTATGTCGCGCCCACCCTTCTCGCCGACTGCACACCGGACATGCGGGTCGTCCGTGAGGAGATCTTCGGCCCGGTCGTCGTCGTCCTGCCCTTCGACGACGAGGAGGAGGCGATCGCCCTCGCCAACGACTCCGACTACGGCCTGATCGACTACGTCTGGTCCGGGGACGTGGCGCGCGCCTTCCGCGTCGCCCGCCGGCTGCGCGCGGGCGGGGTCGGCGTCAACACCGTCGGCCGCAACATGGAGGCGCCCTTCGGCGGCTTCAAGAAGAGCGGCGTCGGACGGGACGTGGGGTCGTACGCCCTGCACGCGTACAGCGAGACACAGGCGATCGTCTGGCCGGGGTGAACTGAGCGCGGGGGCCGCGAGGTCCGGAGCGGCGCCCCGGACGGGGTCGCGGGCCGGGCCAGGGGCGGCCTCCGGGGCGGGTGAACGACGTGGCGCGGGCCGCGGCGCGGGACGGGTGAGGCCGGGGCCAGGGGCTCCGGCCTCCGGCTTTTCGGTGAAGGTCACGTGCGCCGGCCTCCGGCTCTCCGGCGAAGGCCCAGGGGCTTCCGGCCTGTGCTCCCGGTGAAGGACGAGGCTCCGCCCCGTCCTTCTTTGTGAAGGTCACAGACTCTGTCCCGTCCTTCTCCGGGAAGTCGCGGACTCCGGACCCCGCTTCTCGGCGAGAGCTGGGTCTCTGTCCCTGACCTGCACCTTTTCGGTGAGCGTAGCGACGCTACGAGAGGCGGGAGGCGTCGGGTAGCGACGCTATCTGTTCGGTGGTAGCGTTGCTCTCATCGGGATGGCGAACACCGCTACCCCGGCCGAGACAAGGAGCAACGCCATGAGTGAGCAGCCGAGCACCTCCCCGCGCGTCGCGATCGTCACCGGCGGATCCCGAGGCATCGGCCGCGAGACCGCCGAGCGGCTGGCCGGTGAGGGATACGCCGTCGTCGTGAACTACGCGGGCAACGCGGCCGAGGCCGACAAGGCCGTCACGGCGATCAGCGAGGCGGGCGGGCAGGCCGTCGCCTTCCGTGCCGACGTCGCCGAGGAGGCGGAGGTCGCCGCCCTCTTCGACACGGCCGAGAAGGCCTTCGGCGGCGTCGACGTCGTCGTCCACGCGGCCGGTGTCATGACCCTGGCCCCGCTCGTCGACCTCGACCTCGACGCCCTGGACCGGATGCACCGCACCAACATCCGCGGCACGTTCGTCGTCGACCAGCAGGCCGCGCGCCGACTGCGCGCGGGCGGCGCGATCATCAACTTCTCCAGCTCCGTGCTGGCCCTCGCCATCCCCGGCTACACCGCCTACGCCGCGACCAAGGGCGCCGTCGAGGCGATGACCCTGATCCTCGCCCGCGAGCTGCGCGGCCGGGACATCACCGTCAACGCCGTGGCCCCCGGCCCGACGGCCACGGCCCTCTTCCTGGACGGCAAGGACGAGGAGACCATCGCGCGGATGGCCGCCCAGCCGCCCCTGGAGCGCCTCGGCACCCCCGAGGACATCGCCTCCGTCGTCGCCTTCCTCGCGGGCCCCGGGGGCCACTGGGTCAACGGTCAGGTCCTGCGCGCCAACGGCGGCATCGTCTGACCCCGGCCGCCCCGCCCGCCGTCCCGACAACCTCAGGAGCTCCGCCATGAGCGAC